>CANMLK010000006.1 GCA_947498445.1 Beijerinckiaceae bacterium | reverse complement strand
ATCATGGCCGTCGCAGCGGCGGCCGGCGTTGTGGTAGTCCTTTTCATGGCGTTGCCTTTCTTCGTGGAATCAGCACCCCGAGCCTACCGGCTCAAGGCGGGCAACGCCGCCACCCTCCTATTTCAACATTCCTCGGGACATCCCCGTTTCAGATTGGCCCCTGAAATCGCCGCACTTTGTCGGCGGGCAGGTCGTAAAGGACGCCCGTTTCTTTCCATTCAGGTGCGCAAAGCTTGACGATCTGCGGCGCGATTTCCTCAGGCGCGGGAATGGTCATCGGGTCCTCGCCCGGCATGACCTGGGCGCGCATGTGCGTTCGCACGTAACCGGGCGTCACCATCGTAACGCAGACGTTTGAGGTTGTTCTGGTTTCCGCAGCGTAGGTGCGCCCGATGACGTCGAGCGCCGCCTTCGTCGTCGCGTAGAGGCCACGATAGGGCGCAATATCCGCCTTGTGTCCGGCGCTTGATGTCATCAGGACAACCCGGCCCGCATCAGAGGCGCGCAGCAACAGGTCCAGTGAGCGAATGAGACGATAATTAGCGGTCACGTTGACGGCGAAGACCTTGTCCCATTCCTTGGGGTCGAGGTGAGGAATTGGCGAAATGGAGCCCAGCAGCGCGGCGTTGCCGATGAAAATATCGAGCTTTTTCCAACGTTCGAAAATCGCAGCGCCCAGACGATCGAGCGCCTCGAAATCGGTGATGTCGCAGGGGACAAGTGTCGTTGTTCCGCCGAGTTTTGTGATCTCGTCGTCCAGCGCTTCGAGGCCGCCCTGGGTGCGGGCCAGCGCGATGACATGGGCGCCCTGTCGCGCAAGTTCGATGGCGAGGGCGCGGCCAATGCCGCGCGACGCGCCCGTGACCAGGGCGATTCTGTTTTCGAGAGGGCGCGACATATCGATCTCCGGCGTGCGGCGTCAGACGCCAGTCCGGCCGCGGCGGATGCTTAACCTGCTTCCGCCAGAAGCGACAACTGCTGACGGTTGGGATCGCCCGCAATATCGGTGAGCGACGTCGGGTAGTCGCCGGTGAAGCAATGATCTGTGAACTGCGGGCGCTGGGCGTCGCGGCCCTCGTAGCCCATGGCGCGATAAATGCCGTCGATCGACAGGAATGCGAGCGAATCGGCGCCGACGTATTTGCACATGCCTTCGATGTCGATCTTGCCGTTCTTCGTCATCTGCGCAGCGAGCAGTGTGTCCTGCTGCGGCGTATCAATGCCGTAATAATCGGGGTGCGTGATGGGCGGCGAGGAGATGCGGAAGTGGACTTCCTTGGCGCCGGCGTCACGCATCATCTTCACGATTTTCACAGACGTCGTGCCGCGCACAATGGAATCGTCGATGAGGACGATTCGCTTGCCCTTCACCACGCAGCGGTTTGCGCTGTGTTTCAGGCGCACGCCCAGTTCGCGAATGGACTGCGTCGGCTCGATGAACGTGCGGCCCACGTAATGATTCCGGATTATGCCGAGCTCAAAGGGGATGCCCGATTGCGCTGCATAGCCAATAGCGGCCGGAACGCCTGAGTCCGGCACCGGTACGATGACGTCGGCGTCAATGCCCGCCTCCATCGCGAGCTGCGCGCCCATGCGCTTGCGCACGTCGTAAACCGGGCGGCCATGCACAACGGAATCGGGCCGGGAGAAATAGATGTACTCAAAGATGCAGGGGCGCATGACCTGCGGCGGGAACGGCTTGTGGCTTTCCAGCCCGTCCTCCGAGATCACGATGATCTCGCCGTTTTCCACGTCGCGGATGAAACGCGCGCCGATGATGTCGAGCGCGCAAGTCTCTGACGCAAGGATGTAATTTCCGTTGAGCTCGCCGATTACCAGGGGCCGGATGCCGAGCGGGTCGCGGGCGCCAATAAGCTTTTTGTTGCTCAGAGCCACCAGCGAATAAGCGCCTTCTATCTGGCGAAGAGCCTCGATGAACCGCTCCAGGATTCGCGCGCGGCGGCTGCGCGCCACCAGATGCAGAATGACCTCGGTGTCGGAGGTGGACTGATAGATCGCGCCATCGCGGATCAGCTCGCGACGAATCGAGAGGGCGTTCGTCAAATTGCCGTTATGCGCGACGGCGAATCCGCCGGTGTCCAGCTCGGCAAACAAGGGCTGGACGTTGCGCAGGATTGTCTCGCCTGTCGTCGAATAGCGGACGTGACCGACGGCGGCGTTGCCGGGCAAGCGGTCGATGATCGACTGGCTGGAGAAGTTTTCGCCGACGAGGCCCATGCGGCGCTCCGACGAGAATCGCTTGCCATCGAAAGACACGATCCCGGCTGCTTCCTGGCCGCGATGCTGGAGTGCGTGCAGGCCAAGCGCGGTGATAGCTGCTGCGTCGGGATGCCCAAAAATCCCGAAGACGCCGCATTCCTCTCGAAGCGTGTCGCCGTCCATATCGAATTCCGCGTCACGCGCGGGCGAGGGGAACGCGTGATTGTTTGTCGCTTGCGACATGGCTATCCCCAACGATGCGCGATAGCAGGCGCACAGACTCAAGGCTGTAGCCTGAAGTGCCTACATAATCGTTTCAAATGCTTTTGTCAGGGGCGTTACGTCACACCAGCGTCGCGACCACAAGAATTTTTCCTCAATTAGAGCCTGCGCGCGGGGGGCTGCTCGCCCGACGGCGCAGTTCCCGGTTGCGGGGGCTGATCGCCATTTCGCAGGCCGCGGTTAACCCTATCCTGGAGCGTATTCAGCGGATCTTCCGGAAGCATGGCCATCAATTGCTCGCCGGTTGACTGCAGGAAGGGGCGCGTTTTGGCTTCCAGAACCCACGAGGGTTGGCCTTTTTCTGGCACCAGCCACGAGAAAAACAGGAATGCCACAACGCAGAGCAAGACGCCGCGAGCGGCGCCAAAGAAGAAACCCAGCGTTCGATCGAGCGCGCCGACCTTCGAATCGAGGATCGCGTCGGAGATGCGCACGGTGATGATCGAGACGATGATCAAGGTCAGAAGGAAGACGGCGCCAACGGCTGCGGCAAGCGCAATCGTATCCTTGGCGATGTATGGCTTGAGGTATGGCAACATGATTGGATGGAAATAATAGGCGGCGACAGCCGCTGCCGCCCAAGACGCGATGGCGAGAACCTCTCGCGTAAATCCGCGAAGCATCGAGAGAATCGCCGAGATGAAGACGACTCCGAGCAGTCCAAGGTCAAGATATGACGGCATCAATCGACTTTCCGTAAGCTCGGCGCGCGCAAACACCCGGCGGATTCTCTAGGTTCCGCGGGCGAAGTTATACATAAGCGAAGGCCCAGCGTCACCCCGATGCGCAGTCAATCAGCTGACAGCTGTGGGCCGCTGGGGATTACGCTTGGGCGCCCGCGCCGCAATGTCCGCAACGAGGGATGCGATGTGGCCGCATGCAGAGAGCGTGAGCGGGCTTTTTTCCTGTCCTTCGAGCGCGCCGGGAGGCGCGACGGCTGAACGGAAGCCGAGTTTCGCCGCTTCCTTGAGGCGATGCCCGCCATGAGACACAGGGCGCACGGCGCCCGACAGCGCGATCTCGCCAAAATAGACGCCGTCGCCGGGCAGGGCGGAGCCAGTGAGCGATGAAATCAGCGCCGCCGCAGCGGCAAGATCGGCAGCGGGCTCGTCAATGCGCAGACCGCCAGCGACGTTGAGATAGACATCATGCTGCCCAAGCCGCAGGCCGCCGTGCGCCTCCAGCACGGCCAGAACCATCGATAGTCGCGCGGGGTCCCATCCGACCACGGCGCGACGCGGCGTGCCAAGCGAGGTCGGCGCGACCAGCGCTTGAATCTCCACCAGAACTGGGCGCGTGCCTTCCATGCCGGCGAGGACTGCGGCGCCTGGCGCCGATGCATCACGCCCCGCCAGAAAGAGGGCTGATGGATTGGTGACTTCGCTCAAGCCCGCGCCCGTCATTTCGAAGACGCCGATTTCGTCGGTTGGACCAAAGCGATTCTTCACCGCGCGCAGGATGCGGAATTGTCTGCCGCCTTCGCCTTCAAATGAGACAACCGCGTCCACCATATGCTCGACCACGCGAGGGCCGGCGATCTGCCCATCCTTGGTGACGTGGCCGACCATGATGACACAAGCGCCGGTTGTCTTAGCGTAGCGGATCAACGCCTGCGCAGACATGCGCACCTGCGTCACGGTGCCGGGAGAGGCTTCGGCTGCGCTCGTCCACATGGTCTGGATCGAATCGATAACCACGAGAGCTGGGCGCTCGCCTTGCTTCAAGGTCGCGATGATGTCGTCGACGCTGGTTTCAGCCGCCAGCTCGACGGGCGAATCCGCCAGGCCCAGCCGCGACGCGCGCAGACGCACCTGCGCCACCGCTTCTTCACCTGAGATGTACACAACGCGGCGGCCCAGCAACGCGAGACGCGCGCAGGCTTGAATGAGAAGCGTGGATTTTCCGATGCCTGGCTCGCCGCCGATGAGAATCACGGAGCCGGGCACAAAACCGCCGCCGGTCACGCGGTCGAGTTCGGCGATCCCTGAGTGAATCCGCGGCGCCTCGCGGCCCCCGCCCTGCAAGGCTTCAAGAGCGAACACGCGGCCTTTGCCCATGCCAGCGACAGCGCGCGCGCCGATTCCGGAGGAGGGCGCCTCCTCGGTCATCGTGTTCCACTCGTTGCACGCCTCGCATTTGCCCTGCCAGCGCTGGGCGACAGCGCCGCAATTCTGGCAGACGAAGGTGGTGTGGCTTTTCGCCATCAGGCTGCGCGCGATTTGGGCGCAGTGTGGTTCAGTCCGCACGCGTCCATGTGGGCGCGGATGTCGGCGAGCTGACGCTCCAGCGCATCTTCGGCCGCGCGCAACTCGTCGAACGCGCGCCGCATCGAGGCGGCAGTCTCGGCAAAACTGCGCTGCGTGCGAAACGGCAGGCAGGCGGCGACGGGCTGATCAAAACCGGCTTCTTCGAATGTCATGGGTCCCTCCGGGGCGAATCCATGGAGAGAACAATACATGAACGCCAGCTTCCCGCAAGCCACGCTCCATTTTTGTTCTCTGGCCCCGAAACGTCGCCGAGGCGTGGCGCGGATAGCTGACTATCCGACGTACACGCGATGATATCTTGGGCCGAGGCCCGTCAGGATTTCGTAGCCGATTGTGCCGGCGCGGGCTGCCAGATCATCCACCGTGATCTGGTCGCCCAGCAGTTGCGCGATAGCGCCGGGCGCAAGCGCTTCGCTTGGCGCGTCCGTGGCGTCGATGACGATGATGTCCATCGACACGCGTCCTGCGAATGGGCAGCGAACGCCGCCGATGATCGCGTCGCCGCCGCGCGCGCCGTTTGCGCCTGATGCGCTGCGCAGCAGGCCGTCCGCATAGCCAATTCCGATGGCGGCCAGCACGCTGTCGCGCGGCGCGGTCCATGTTGCGTTGTAGCCGACTGTGGCGCCGGCCTTGACGGGGCGAACGCGCAGGACAGGCGCTTCCAGCGTAACAACTGGCTGCATCCGATTTGATGAGCCGGGGGAGGGATTGCCGCCGTAAAGCGCATAGCCGGGCCGCACGAGATCGTAGTGCGGCTTGCTGGCCAGCAGAATGCCGGACGAGTTCGCCATGCTGGCGCGCGCGTTTGCAAACCAACCGCGTACGCTCTCGAAAGCGGCGATCTGGCTGGCGTTCAAGGGGTTGTCGTTTTCTTCGGAGGCGACGAAGTGGCTCATCACAAGGTCAATGGCGCTGGCGTTTGCGTCGGCAGCAATGACGCGCGCTTCATCCGCGCTGGCGCCCAGCCGGTTCATGCCGGTGTCGATGTGCAGGGCGCAGGGGCGTTGTGGCGCTAATGTGCGCCATGCGTTCCATTCTTCCAGTGAGCCGATGATCGGCGTTGCGTCCGAGGCTATGAGGGAGCGCGCAACGTCTGCGTTCGCCAGCAGTCCGTTGAGCACGTAGATGCGTGCGTCGCCTGCGCCCAGCGCCGCGCGCGTGCGACGCGCCTCGCTGGCGTGTGCGACAAAAAATGTTTTGCAGCCTGCTTTTAAGAGCGCCTGCACTGCAGGCTCCAATCCGATTCCGTAAGCGTCGGCTTTTACGACAGCCGCGGACTCGGCTGTGGAGGCGATGCGCGAAAGGGCGCGCCAGTTTTCGACCAGGGCGCCAAGGTTGATCGTGAGGATCGCCTGCGCTTCTTCGCGCGCCGGCGGGGCGGGTGGCAGCGTTGCGCTCACATCTGCTCCGGCAGCGCGTCTTCGCGGGCGAGGTTGGAAAAGCGCGTCACTTCCGCATCGAACTGCAATTCGACTGTGCCGGTGGGGCCGTGACGCTGCTTGCCGATGATGACTTCGGCCTTGCCGTGCGCGCGCTCCATTTCGGCGAGCCAATTGGTGAATTCTTCCGTGCCTTCGCGCGGCTGTTTGTTCTTGATGTAATATTCCTCGCGGAACACGAAGAGCACCACGTCAGCGTCCTGTTCGATCGAGCCTGATTCACGCAGGTCAGAGAGCTGCGGGCGCTTGTCGTCGCGCGATTCAACCTGACGCGATAATTGGGACAAAGCTATGACTGGCGCGGCCAATTCTTTCGCCAGCGCCTTGAGGCCGGTGGTGATCTCGGTCAATTCCTGCACGCGATTTCCCTCGCGCGATTTTGAGCCGGTGAGCAATTGCAAATAGTCGACGACGAGAACGTCGAGGCCCTTCTGCCGCTTCAGGCGACGGGCGCGCGCGACGAGTTGCGCAATGGAGATGCCGCCGGTCTGGTCGATGTAGAACGGGATGGATTGCATCTCGCGCGCGGCTTCCGAGATGCGATGAAACTCGTGATCCTGAATGTCGCCGCGCCGGATCTTGTACGATGGCACGCCTGATTGCTCGGCGATGATACGCGTCGCCAATTGCTCGGCCGACATTTCGAGCGAGAAGAAACCGACGATGCCGCCGTTCTTGGGCACGTGCGCCCCATCGGCGCGCACTTCGTATTCGTAGGCCTTGGCGATGTTGAACGCGATGTTGGTGGCCAGCGCTGTCTTGCCCATGCCGGGACGGCCCGCGATGATGATAAGGTCGGACGATTGCAGGCCGCCCATTTTCTGGTCGAGGTCGGTCATGCCGGTCGAGACGCCCGACAGTTTTCCATCGCGCTCATAGGCTTTCGCGGCGGTGTCGATGGCGGTGGTTAGCGCTTGCGAAAAGCTCTGGAAACCGCCGTCGTAGCGGCCTTGCTCGGCGATTTCGTACAGGCGGCGCTCGGCCTCCTCGATCTGTACGCGCGGCGATAGATCGACCGGCGAATCGTAGGCCGTGTTCACGACTTCTTCGCCGATGGAGATGAGATTGCGCCGCACGGCAAGGTCGTAAATCGTGCGGCCGTAGTCTTGCGCGTTGATGACTGTCGTGGCTTCGGACGCGAGGCGCGCGAGATATTGCGGCACGGTCAGACCGCCAAGATCATGCTCTCCCAGAAAGGTTTTCAGCGTAACAGGCGAGGCGACCTTGCCGGCGCGCACCAGCTGAGCCGTGATCTCGAAGACGCGGCGATGCAGTTCTTCGTAGAAATGTTCGGCGCGCAGAAAATCGGACACGCGGTCGAACGCGTCGTTGTTGACGAGGATGGCGCCCAGCAGCGCTTGTTCCGCCTCGATGTTGTGCGGCGCGAGGCGATAACTGGGCTCAGGCGCGTTCGCCATGAGGGCGAAACGTCCCACGAATGGTTCGACGGCGGACATCTTTATCCAAAGCTTGGGGGTGACAGGCGACTCTACTGCGACCGAGGTTATGGCCTCAACGCGGTGCGCGTCACTCTCATTGCATGACTGAGCGCGTCGCGCGAGGGGGTAGAATTGCCCAAACGTTAACGCAGGCGCGGATGTCCCATGATTCACAGGCTGCAAACGTTGTGCTTGACGAGGCCGTCGAGCGCGTGCAGGGGCGCAATGGCAGCGCTTTCATGCAAAAAGGCCCGCGCGATGGCGGGCCTTTCTTTTTCCGATGCGATTCGATCAGCGGTCGTCGCCGCCGCCAGCTTCCGCAAGGGCCGCGCCGATTTCGAGGCCGAGGTCGTCCATGCTGGTCTCTTCGCGCTCGTTGAGCGCTTCGCCGCGGGTCTGGCGATCCGCTTCTTCGGGCGAGCGGGCGACGTTGATCGTCACTTTCGACTCGACTTCCGGATGCAGCAGCACGGGGACCTGATGCAGGCCGATTGACTTGATCGGCGCCAACAGGGCGACCTGGTTGCGGTTGACGCTCACGCCGCCCGCGGTGATGGCGTCGGCGATGTCGCGCGTCGACACTGAGCCGTAGAGCTGGCCGGTTTCGCCCGCCTGACGGATGATGACGTAGGTCTGTCCGTCGAGCTTGCCCTGGACGCCTTCGGCTTCCTTCTTCTGCTCGAGGTTGCGGGCCTCAAGCTGCGCGCGCTGATCGGCGAAGCGCTTCATGTTGCCTTCTGTGGCGCGAAGGGCCTTGCCCTGCGGCAGAAGGAAGTTGCGCGCGAAACCGTCTTTCACGCGAACAGACTCGCCCATCTGGCCGAGCTTGGGAACGCGCTGTAGCAGAATGACTTCCATTATACTCTCCTGTCAGTTTTCAATTGTCATTACGGGGCGCAGGCGGCGCCGGGGGGCGCCGTGCGGATTTGGGAAACATCGCCGCAAGTCCGAGCGCCGCGAACAGCGGCAAGGGCAGCGGGAAAAGAACCAGCAGCAGGATGTAGACTGCCGCAAGGATGGCGGTGCGCGCGCCAGACGCGCGCGTGCTGGCGTGAAGCCCTGCAAGTCCCTTGAAGATGAGCAGCGCGGTAATCGCTGCGACGCCAATTGTGCCCAGCGCGCGCGGCAGTCCCTCGATCAGCATCAACGCGAACGAGGCGGCGAGTGCGGGCAGGATTTCGCGCGGAAGCTCCAGGTGCTCGGGCAGATCAAGCCAGGGGCGTTTCATTTGCCCGGAAACCAGAGCGACACGCCCGGCGATCCAGAGATTGAGGGCCAGTCCGGTCGCCGTCCACGCGGCCATGATGGGGCCGGTTGCGAGCACGAAGGTGCGAGCCAGTTCGCTGGCCTGCAATCCGCCCGGGATGCCTTTGGCGCCGCCGAACAATTTCTCGATGATGGGCTGGATGCGGCCGACGGATTCAGCCACGAAGCCGTCGAAAGAGCCGGAGCGGAGCACCGCTGCGAACAGGCCGAGCGTCACGGCGCCGACCGAGAGAATGGCCGTCCACATGGCGAGGCGCCCAAGGGGATACCAGACGAGGCCGTCGGAGGCGGGTGTTTCATTTTCTGCGGGCGGGCGCGCGAGCCAGGCGAGGTGCGTCAGCCACCACGCCGGAAAAGCGGCGGTGAGCGCAAAGAAACTGCAGAAAATCAGCGAGGGGGCGAGATCGACGTCAGCGAAAAGCATCAGGCCGAAGAGGAGGGCGAACGTGCCGGTGACGGCGCTGATGAAGGCTGCGGCCGGGCGAAACGCGAGGCCGACAATCATTACAGGCAGGGCGGCGAACATCGCGAGCGTCATCGCGAACACTGTGCCCTTCACCGGAATGAAGAAGAGCAGTGCGGCGGCGAAGCCTGATCCGACGGCGATGAAAAACTGCTGGTTCATGTGCGTCCGGTTGTCCCGCAATTTGCGGTTAGAGCGGATGATCCCGCCCAGCCACGCAGGCTGGTTTCGCCAGCCTGCTTGTTTGTTGGAAACCTCAGCGCGAAAGGCGCAGAGGCGACGCGACTAGCGGATCACGTAGGGCAGCAGCCCCAGGAAGCGCGCGCGCTTGATCGCCTGGGCGAGTTCACGCTGCTTCTTGGCGGAGACCGCCGTAATGCGCGAGGGCACGATCTTGCCGCGCTCGGAAATGTAGCGCGAGAGCAGACGCGTGTCCTTGTAGTCGATCTTCGGGGCGTTGACGCCGGTGAAGGGGCAGGTCTTCCGACGGCGGAAGAACGGGCGGCGGGGTGACGTAGCCATCAGACAGCAGCTCCTTCATAACCTTCCTGACGGCGGGGCGGACGATCGCCGCGCGGGCCACGGCGTTCGCCGCGATCACCGTCACGATCAGAATCCTCACGCTTGCGCATCATCGCCGACGGACCATCTTCGTGCGCTTCGACGCGAATCGTCAGCACGCGGAGGATGTCTTCGTTGATGCCCATCTGACGCTCCATCTCGGCGACGGCGGAAGCCGGGCCATCAATGTTGATGAGCGTGAAGTGCGCCTTGCGGTTCTTGTTGATGCGGTACGCGAGCGTCTTGACGCCCCAGTATTCGACCTTGGCGATCGTGCCGCCGCCGGCCTCGATAATGCCCTTGAATTGCTCCGTCATGGTTTCCACCTGCTGGGCGGTCACGTCCTGACGGGCAAGATAGATGTGCTCGTAAAGAGCCATTGATCTGCCTTTCTCTGTTGCTCGAAACATCCGGCGCGGAGCCCTTCGAGCCCGGAGAAAGGCTCGACGGAAGCGCAATCGAAGGCGGAGACACGGGAAGACGGGAAGGATTTCCCTACCATGTGGGCGAACCCGGACACGGCCTTCCGTTCAGCCCCCGGCCGGAAGCTGCGAAGCGCGCCTTATACAAGGTTTTGAGAGAGAGGCAAGGCAAGGGCGGAGCTCGCATGCGCGAACGGGAGCGCGCGGCGCTCCCGAGCAAACGCAGACTAATCTGCCGGGGCGATGCTTCCGTCAGGCTTTTCTGCTCCGTCGCTCGGTCAGCACGAGGTAAAGCGAGGCCGCCAGGATGAGCGCCATGCCGGCAAAGCTTGTCAGGCCGGGGATTTCGCCGAAGATCAGGAATCCCAGCACCGCCGCATACACCACGCGTAAATAATCGAGCGGGATCAGCGCCGTGGCGTCACCCATGCTGAGGCCGTGGGTGATGAGCGCCTGTCCGCCCATGCCAATGACCCCGATGAGGATTAGCAGAATGAGTTCGGGCCCCGTCGGCGTCACCCAGGTGAAAATGGCGGGCAGCAGGGCGAAAAGCGCATTCCAGAATGCGTAATAAAACATGATGACGCGAGTGGATTCCGTCGTCTGCAAGTTTTTGATCGCCACAACGACCATTGCGCCGAAGAGGCCGCCCAGAGCCCCGATAATGGCGTTGGGTTCGAAACCTTCCGTAAACGGCTTGGCGTAAAGCAGTACACCCGCGAAGCCGACGGTCGCGACCGCAACGCGGCGAAAGCCGATGACTTCGGACAAAAAGCAAAGCGCCAGTGGAATCATCCATAACGGCCGCGAGAATTGCAGCGCCGTGGCGTCCGCCAGCATCATGCTGGTGATGGTCCAGAAGAAGCAGGCGTTGCCCCCGGCGCCAGCGAGACCGCGCAAGAAATGCGCACCTTGCCGTTTCGTGCGCAGTGGCTCGAACAGGTCCGAGCGGAACACCCAGATCGCGCAAAGCAGGCCGACTGCGGACCGAAAAAACAGGATTTCGAAGGGCGGCAGGCGATAGCCCAGAAACTTGACGATGACGGCCATGAGCACGAGGCCGATGGCTCCTGTCGAGACAAGAAAGGCGCCTCGCGCGCTCATCGGCATAGCGTCCCACCAGATGTCTACGGGCGCGCGCAAACGCGCCGCAAGCGAAGGCGCGGGCGCCGGGTCATTGGTGTTCAAATGAAATTCCTCAATGTGGCGCCATCATGCGCGCATGAGCGCCACATGCAAGCGTGGCGCCTCAAACTCCGGGACAGGTGGAGGTGACGCCGCCGTCCACTACGAGCATTTGCCCGGTGACGTAGGCGCTGTCATCGCTGGCGAAGTAGAGCGCAGCGTAGGCGACATCCCAGCCCGTGCCCATGCGGCCCATGGGGACAAGGCCGTTGCGGGCGGCGGCGTAGACTTCGGCGCTGTCGAACCCTTTGCGTTTGTAGCTTGGCACGCCGCCGATATCGCGGCGAATAAAGGGCGTGTCGATGTAGCCTGGAAGAACGCAATTCGCCCGGATCTGCTTGCGGGCGTATTCAACTGCGATGTTCTTGGTTAGTTCGTTGAGCGCGCCCTTGGCGGCCGAATAAACTGCCGTCGGCGTGCCCAGGTGCCGAATCGACGAAACCGAGGACACGTTGATGATCGAGCCGCCGCCGCTCTTTTCCATGTGTGGCACCACTGCCTGGCTGGTGAGCATGGCGCTGGTCACGTTGCGGGCGAATGTCTCGTTCCAGTCCTTCAACGTCATGTTGTCGAGGCGTTTGCCCGTGCCGGAGCCGCCGACATTGTTGTGCAGCACGTCGATCCGCCCAAAAGCTGCGATTGCCTGCTCAACAATGCGCGCCACGTCCGCTTCATCGGTGACGTCTCCAAAAAGCGCTATCGCCTCACCGCCGGCCGCCCGGATGATGTCCACGGTTTCCTGCGCGGCTTCCGCTCGCCGGTCGACGACAGCGACCCGGGCGCCCTCGCGGCCAAAGACAACAGCCGCGGCCTTGCCGTTGCCCCATCCGGGGCCGATGGAGCCGCCGCCGATGACCAGCACTGTTTTGCCCGCCAGCCGTCCCCGGCCGGGCATGTTTTCGAGATCGGGCGATTCGCTCGGCGCTGTCATGTTGGCTCCCCTGTACTGATTGTCCGGTTTTGATTGCCCCGATCATGCGCGGGACGGGGAGCGTGGACAAGCGGCTGTTCCGTCACGTCCAGGGCGAGACCTGTCCGCTTTCAAAAATGCGCCAGGTTTTCGCGCCAGATTTGGCGACGACGACCTTGCCTTCTTTCGCCTTGGCGACGAGGAGTTTGAAGACCAGCGGGTGGCGCCACGCCATGGGCGTTTTGGGGTCCACCACAGCCTGATATTCCTCGGACTCGGGGTCTTCCTGCAGGATCGTGCCGGTCCGGTCGGGGCGTAGCTGCGGTGGCAGGGAGCGGTCCATGATCCAGTCGCACAAATAGTCCCGGCAAATTTGCGGGCGCGTGTTGTAAATCTTGCAGCCGCCGCCGAGCGCACAATTGCCGCACAGAACGCCCGCGTCCTTGTCGAGCTCCTCAATGACCAGCACCTTGCAGCACATGGTGCAGGGGCCGCAGCTTTTTCCCGGAGCGACAGACATTTTGCAGGACAACTCCCGATTCGGCGCACATGCGACCGCCAAGCGTTAACCGAGGCGCCTTGCGCTGTCATCGACGGAACGCGCCTATGCACACCCAACATGTGCGGCGCTCTTGACTTGGCGCTGCGCGGGCGCCACTCGCACGCCTGCTTCTTGTAAAGGGACCAAGCATGGCGACGGCGTTCGTATTTCCGGGGCAGGGCTCCCAGGCTGTCGGGATGGGCAAGGCGCTGGCCGAGGCGTTTCCCGCAGCTCGTGCGGTGTACGCCGAGGTTGACGAGGCGCTCTCGCAAAAACTCTCAACGCTCATGTTTGAGGGGCCCGAGACGGAGCTGACGCTTACGTCAAACGCCCAGCCGGCGCTCATGGCTGTCAGCATGGCGGTGTTGCGGGTGCTGGAAGCCGAGGCCGGGCTGGACCTTGCCCGCGAGGCGAAGTTCGTCGCGGGCCATTCTCTTGGCGAGTATTCGGCGCTTGCCGCCGCGGGCGCCTTCACGCTGGCCGATACGGCGCGCCTGCTGCTCCTACGCGGCGACGCCATGCAGAAGGCTGTGCCCGTGGGCGAGGGGGCCATGGCCGCGTTGCTGGGGCTCGACCTTGCCGCCGGGCTCGAGATTTGCGCGGAGGCGGCCGCCGCGACCGGTCTTGTCTGCCAGATCGCCAACGACAACGGCGGCGGCCAGGTGGTCGCGTCCGGCTCGCGGGCGGCGGTTGAGAAGGCCATGGAAATCGCCAAGGCGCGCGGCGTGAAGCGCGCCATTCCCTTGCCTGTGTCCGCGCCGTTCCATTGTGCGCTGATGCAGCCCGCCGCCGACGCTATGGCGCGGGCATTGTCCGAGGTTACGATCAAGACTCCGCGCGTTCCCCTCGTCGCCAATGTGCTGGCGGCGCCGCTGAGCGACCCCGAGGAGATTCGCCTGCGCCTTGTCGAGCAGGTCACCGGCACGGTGCGCTGGTCCGAATCGATCGCCTACATGGCCGGGCAGGGCGTTACCCAATTCTATGAGCTGGGCGCGGGGAAGGTTCTTTCCGGTCTCGTAAAACGCATCGCGCCGGAAGCGTCAGGCGCAGCTGTTGGCGCGCCTGCGGATGTGGATACATTCAAGACCCGCACGCTGGGGTAATTGCTTCAGGAACCGATTCAAGGGTTTGCGAAACTGATTCAGGTTTCTGCCAAACTGAATTCGAAAGCGCCGCCAAGGCATTGAAGGAACAGGCTATGTTCGATCTGACAGGAATGAATGCGCTGGTGACGGGCGCAACGGGCGGGCTCGGTGGCGGCATCGCCCGGGCGCTCCATGCGCAGGGCGCGACGGTCGCCATTTCCGGCACGCGGGCTGACGCTCTGGAGGCTTTGGCCAAGGAACTTGGCGAGCGCGTCCACGTCCTGCCGTGCAATCTCGGCGACGCAGCGCAGGTTGAGGCGCTGGTGCCGGGCGCCGAAAAGGCCATGGGCCAGCTTGATGTTCTGGTGAACAACGCTGGCATCACGCGCGATGGTCTGTTCATGCGCATGAAGGATGAGGATTGGGATCAGGTGATTGCGGTCAACCTGACATCCGCCTTCCGGCTGTCACGGGCCTGCCTGCGCGGCATGATGAAACGCCGCTTCGGGCGGATCGTGTCGATCACATCGATTGTGGGCGTCACCGGTAACGCGGGGCAGGGCAATTACGCGGCGTCCAAGGCAGGTATGATCGGCATGTCCAAGTCGCTTGCGGCGGAAGTCGCGAGCCGCAACATCACGGTCAACTGCGTGGCGCCGGGCTTCATTTCCAGCCCCATGACGGACGTTCTGAACGAAAAGCAGAAAGACGCCATCATGGGCACGATCCCGGCGGGCAGGCTTGGCGAGGGGCAGGATGTCGCCGCCGCCGTGGTCTATCTCGCCAGCCGCGAGGCCGGTTATGTCACCGGACAGACGTTGCATGTTAACGGTGGAATGGCCATGATATGAGGGCTTCCCACCTCTCGCATTGCTCCGGGAAGCATGCTATGAGGCGGCGAAATCTGCTGGAAAATTCGGCTCTGCGCGTGCGCAGGCGTCGACTTCCGGAATAGTCCGGGGATCCCTCGGTTAATGGGGATCGTAAGGTTTGGGGGTCGTCGTGGACGTTCGGCCCAAAAGCGTTTGGAACGCAGGGGCGATGTCGCGATAACTCGTGATCGGAAAGTAAACAGGGAAAATAAAGATGAGCGATGTCGCCGAGCGCGTGAAGAAGATTGTTATTGAGCACCTCGGCGTGGACGCCGACAAGGTGGTCGACAACGCCAATTTTATTGACGATCTCGGAGCCGATTCGCTCGACACCGTCGAACTCGTCATGGCGTTTGAAGAAGAATTCAGCGTTGAGATTCCCGACGACGCAGCCGAGACGATCACGACCGTCGGCGACGCCGTGAAGTTCCTGGAAAAAGCCGCTGCCGCCTGAGGCGCATCGGCATTTTTAAAATGCGCAGGATGGGCGAATGCCTGTCCTTTAAGGGGCCGGGATTCCCGGCCCTTGTCGCGTCGCGACCTTGTCGCGTCGAGACCTTGTTGGGACGAGACCTTGTCGCGACGGTCGCGCTTCGTAATCCCGATATCGACTGGAGGTTCACTTGAGACGTGTCGTGATGACGGGCATCGGCATGGTTTCTCCCCTCGCGGCAAGCGCGGAGGAGACCTGGTCCAGAATGCTCGCCGGGCGCAGCGGCGCCAACCGTATCGAGTCCTTTGAGGTGTCAGATCTGCCCTGCCAGATCGCCTGCCAGGTGAAACGGGGAGACGGGTCTAACGGCACATTCAATCCCGACGCATGGATGGAGCCGAAGGAGCAGCGCAAGGTCGACGATTTCATCATTTTCGCGGTCAGCGCGGCCACGCAGGCTCTCGCCGACGCGGGCTGGGCGCCCAAGACGCCCGAGGAGCAGAATTCCACAGGCGTTCTCATCGGCTCGGGAATCGGCGGCCTCGGTGGGATCGCGGAAGCTGCGATTATCCTGAAGGAAAAGGGCCCGCGCCGGCTTTCCCCGTTTTTTGTGCCGGGGCGACTGATCAATTTGGCCTCGGGCCATGTCTCGATTATGCACGGCCTCAAGGGCCCCAATCATTCGGTCGTCACGGCTTGCTCCACGGGCGCCCATGCGATTGGCGATGCCGGGCGACTCGTCGCGCTGGGTGATGCGGACGTGATGGTTGCGGGCGGCGCTGAATCGGCAGTTAACCGCCTCGGCATGGCCGGATTTGCTGCGTGCCGCGCGTTGTCCACAAGTTTCAACGACCGCCCGGAACTGGGCTCGCGTCCTTATGACAGGGACCGCGACGGCTTCGTCATGGGCGAGGGCGCGGGCTGCGTGGTGCTTGAGGAATACGAGCACGCCAAGGCGCGCGGAGCCAAGATCTACGGTGAACTGGTCGGCTACGGCATGTCCGGCGACGCCTACCACATAACCGCGCCGGCCGAGGATGGCGACGGCGCCTTCCGCTGCATGAGCGCCGCGCTCAAGCGCGCGGGCATATCGCCATCCGATGTCGACTATATCAACGCGCACGGCACCTCGACGCCGCTGGGCGACGAGATTGAACTGGGCGCCGTCACCCGTCTTGTCGGCAATGCCGCGGCGACGATTTCCATGTCGTCGACCAAGTCCGCCATCGGTCATCTGCTGGGCGCAGCCGGGGCCGTCGAAGCGATCTTCTCCGTGTTGGCGATCCGCGACAATATCGCGCCGCCAACGCTGAACCTCGACAATCCGTCAGTCGAGACGGTCATTGACCTGGTGCCCAAGGAAGCGCGCAAGCGGGAGATCAACATCGTGCTGTCGAACTCTTTTGGCTTCGGCGGCACGAACGCATCCCTCGTTTTCCGTCGCGCTTCGTGACGGGGCGTGATTGTCCACAGGGGGCTCTTCGGCGTTCCCACCTTTTTTCGCCACATTGTCGACTAGGGTGCATGATGCGTTGCGGGCGTGATCACAGGGGTGGCCTGGCCCGCCAAACGAGTGCCGGTATTCGGGCGTCAGAGTAAGGAATGACGGACTCTAATCACCAGAACGAGCTTCCACCCGGTCAGGCGCGCCCCACCTCGCGCTTTTTTGGCCGGACGACGCTGCGCACGCCGCAAGAGGCCCTGCAGCCGGATGCCGCGCCGCCGCCTCCCCCCGACGACCGGAAGCGGCCAAGTCAGCGGCGCCCGACGCTTTCCGCCATCAGCGGTTTTCTCTCATTACTGATGATTGCCGCCGTTTGCGGCGTCGTGATGATGGCTATTGCGGAACGTAAACTGTCCGCGCCCGGCCCGCTGACCACGGAAAAGGTCGTTTTCATTCCGCCCCGCACGGGTGGCGAGGAAGTCATTGACCAGCTTGCTGCCGCCGGAGTGATCGACGAGCCTACGCTTGTGAAGGCCACCTTGTGGCTCGAAGGCCGCTGGAGCCAGGTCAAGGCCGGCGAATACGCTTTCAAGCGAGAGGCGAGTCTGCGCAATGTCATGGATACGATCGTGTCCGGCCGCCAGCTTCTGCACTCCGTTACGATCCCGGAGGGGCTTACCAGCGAGCAGATCGTCCAGCGACTGAGGGACATGGACGTTCTGGCCGGCGACATTCGCCAGATCCCCCCGGAAGGCACGTTGCTGCCAGAAACCTACCGCGTGACGCGGGGCATGTCTCGCAACGATCTGATCCGCAAGATGCAGCTTGACCAGACCCGCTTGGTCGATCAGGTCTGGGAGAAGCGCGTGGCGAATCTTCCGCTGCGCTCGAAATATGAATTGGTGACGCTGGCCTCCATCGTCGAGAAGGAGACTGGCCGCTCTGACGAGCGCAAACGCGTCGCGTCGGTTTTCCACAACCGGCTTAACAAGCGTATGCGCCTCCAGTCCGATCCGACGATCGTTTACGGCCTTGTAGGCGGAAAGGGCACGCTGGGGCGACCTATCCAGCGTAGCGAGATCACGCGGGCGACGGCTTACAATACGTACGTCATTGAAGGTCTGCCCCCTGGCCCCATCGCCAATCCCGGGCGCGCGGCGCTTGAAGCCGTGGTCAACCCCTTACGCACCAGCGACCTGTTCTTTGTGGCGGATGGCACGGGGGGGCATGCGTTCGCCGAAACCCTTGATCAGCACAACCGCAACGTGTCGCGTTGGCGCGAGATTGAGCGTGATCAGCGCGCGCGTCAGGACGCTGCTCCAGCGACTGACCGTGCGGCCCCGGACGATGGCGGCGCTGCGCCTGCGCCCACGGCTGCGCCAGCCAATTCACGGCAGCGGCGCAGCGAAGCGCCTGCGTCCAGCTTCGGCTCGATTGGCGTCGGGGCATTCGGCGCCGCGACCGCCCGTGGACCGGTGGGTTTTGCTTTCGCGCATTGGTCACAAACGCCAGCGCCAGAGTCCCTCGTTTCCAGCTCCTACACTCAGGCTTCAATCGCTTTGACCCTGTTGCCCACCACGGTCGCTGACATGAACAAAGCCAGCAGCCGGGCAGCGCTGCGGGCTATTGCGGTGAGCGCGCCCACTGAGTCGGCGCCGCCAGCTACGACTGCGTTCGCGCCGATGAGCGCTCTGGCGGACGCCCCAAGCCTCAATTTTTCAGGGTTTGACCGTACGCGCCGCACGCGGGCCGCCACTGCGCTTGCCGCAGCGCAGGCGGAAGCCGAGGTGTCCGGAGTCATCATGACGGGCGACTCCGACGAAGTGGGCGACGGTGGCGCGGGCACGATGGCGATTGTTCCAGTTTCGGGCAAGCGCCTGAGCGACATGGAAGCTCGTGCGGCTCGCTTCCGCGTAAGCGCGGAATAACGCGACGTTTTTTCCTCCGGTTTTCGCAGACTAAGGCTGGCTGGTGTTGAGCCGGGAGCGTGCGCGCCGTATGGTTCGCGCCTCGGCGCGCCGCGCCGAACATTGCGCCGAATCGGATCAGCATGAGCCTTCAAAGTATGACCGGTTTTTCCCGGTCGCAGCGCAGCCAAGGCGCCTGGCGCCTCTCGTGGGAGATCAAGTCGGTCAACGCCAAGGGGCTTGACCTACGCTTGCGCACGCCCAGCGGGTTTGACGCGCTGGAACAGGAAGCGCGCAATCGCATCAGCAAACGTCTGACGCGCGGCGCCTGCTACGCGACGCTCACCGCCCAGCGCGAAAGCGCGGCGCCGGAAATCCGGATTAACGAAGCCGCGCTCACCGGTTTGCAGAACGCCATCGCAAAACTGCCGATGGGCGGCAATGTGCGGCCTGCTTCGCTCGACGGACTGCTGGCGCTCAAGGGCATCGTCGAGATCGTCGAAAGCGCCGACAGCGAGGAAACGATGGCTCTTGTGCACGCCGCTGCGCTCGACGCCCTCGACGAAGCGGTGGACGGCATCGTCGCCATGCGCGCCATTGAAGGCAAGGCGCTGCACGACGTTCTCTCGCAGCGCCTTGATGTGATCGCCGCGCACACCGAGGCGGCTGACGCATGCCCCGGCCGCAAGACCGACGCAGTGCGCGCGCGCCTTGAACTTGCAGTCGCAACGCTTTCGCAGACGTCCGCAGGGCTGGATCCCGTGCGGTTGCATCAGGAAGCAATTCTGATCGCGGCAAAGGCGGATGTGCGTGAGGAGCTGGACCGGCTGAAAGCTCATGTGGCCGCGACGCGCGATCTGCTGGCCTCCGGCAAGCCCGTCGGGCGTCGGCTCGATTTTCTAGCGCAGGAATTCGGACGCGAATCGAACACGCTGTGCGCGAAATCAAACGACCCGGAGTTAACAAGGCTGGGCATGGAGCTGCGCGTCGAGGTCGAGCAGTTTCGCGAGCAAGTTCAGAACGTCGAGTGAGAGCGCAATGACAAACGCTGGGAAGAAGGCCGTAAGAGACGAGGCAAGAGCGGACGCCATGGACGGCGATCCCATCATCCGGCGCGGACTCATGCTGATCTTGTCTTCGCCCTCGGGCGCGGGCAAGACGACATTGACGCGCGATCTGCTCAGCGACCGCGCGCTGGATCTGACGCTTTCAATCTCGGTCACGACTCGCGCGCGTCGCAGCAGCGAGGTGCACGGCATCCACTACAATTTCGTCACCAAGGATGACTTTTTAAAGCTGCGCGACCGCGACGATTTGCTGGAATGGGCCGAGGTGCATGGCAATTTTTACGGCACGCCGCGCGAGCCTGTCGATAAAGTGCTGAGCGCAGGGCGCGATATGCTTTTCGACATTGATTATCAGGGCACGCAGCAGGTGCTGCAAAAGGCGAGCGGCGACGCCGTGACGATCTTCATCCTGCCGCCATCGATGAAAGAGCTGAAGTCACGGCTGGAGCGTCGCGCCGAGGATGCGCCTGACGTCATTGCGAAGCGTCTCGACAATGCGCGCAACGAAATCTCGCGCTGGCCGATGTACGATTACGTCATCGTCAACGAGGACATTCAGCGCGCGTTACATGAGGTGACGGCCATTGTTGTCGCGGAACGGTTGAAGCGTACGCGCAGCGAAGCGAGCATCTCGCGTTTCGTGCAAGGGCTGCTCGAAGAATAGTCCTGCTGGAAGAATAATCAGCCCGAGACGTCACGCTTTTGCGCGCGCGGCGTCCCACGCGTTCGCCAGCGCGACGAAACCTTCGACCTCGATTTCTTCAGCGCGCGCAGTCTCGCGTAGGCTGGCTTGCGCGAGCAGAGCCTGCACGTCGCAGCCAAGGCTCTTTAGCGATTGCCGCAGCATTTTTCGCCGCTGGCCGAACGCCGCCTGCGCGACGCGCGCGAGCGTTTCGCCATTGCAGGGCAGCGGCTTTTCGCGCGGCGTGAATTCAACAACGGATGATGTGACCTTGGGCGGCGGCGTGAATGCGGACGCCGGCACATCAAACAGGATGCGGGCGCGCGTGCGCCAGCCGCACAATATGCTCAGGCGCCCATAGTCGGCGCGCTGCGCGGGCGTGGCGACGATGCGTTCGGCGACTTCGCGCTGGAACATCAGCACCATCTTGTCCCACAGCGGCGGCCATTGCGCGCTTTCGACCCAATGGGTCAGAAGCGGCGTGCCTATATTGTAGGGCAGGTTGGCGACGATCCGCACCGGCCCGCCTTGCGCATGTTCGGCGGCAAGCGCGGCGTAGTCGATCTCCAGCGCATCGCCCGGCACAATGACGAGGCGCCCGGGGCATGCAGCCTCGATCTCGGCGAGCGCGGCGAGGCAGCGTTCGTCACGCTCGATCGCAACCACCTTGCGCGCGCCTTCGGTCAAAAGCGCGCGGGTAAGCCCGCCTGGTCCAGGGCCAACTTCAATCACGGTCGTATCGCCCAGCGGCCCGGCGGCGCGTGCGATGCGGCCGGTGAGATTGAGATCAAAGAGGAAGTTCTGCCCCAGTGATTTTTTGGGGTCCAGGTCGTGACGCTGCACGACATCGCGAAGCGGCGGCAGGTCGTCGAGAGCCGTCACTTCGTGGCGCCAGCGTCTGCGTTGGCGAGCTGCGCGGCAAGGCGGAGCGCCGCGATCAGACTCGCCGGGCTGGCCTTGCCTGTACCAGCGATGTCGTAGGCAGTTCCGTGGTCGGGCGACGTGCGGACGAAGGGCAGCCCCAACGTGACATTCACAGCGCTGTCGAAGGCGATGGTCTTGATGGGGATGAGCGCCTGATCGTGATACATGCAGATGGCGGCGTCATAGGTCTCGCGCGCGGCCTTGTGAAAGAGCGTGTCGCCGGGTAGCGGCCCGCGCGCGTCAACGCCTTCGGCGCGCAATTGCGCAACTGCTGGCGCGATGATGTCGATGTCTTCGCGGCCCATGGCGCCGTTTTCACCCGCGTGCGGATTGAGCCCCGAGACTGCGAGGCGCGGCGCGCTGACGCCAAAGCGCGCGCGCAGATCATGCGCCACGATGCGGCCTGTCGTAACGATGAGTTCCGTCGTCAGATCTTCAATCGCCTGTCGCACCGAGACGTGGATGGTGGCGGGCACGACAGCCAGTTCTGGCGACCACAGCATCATCACGGGCTGCGCGGCCACGCCAAACTCGCGCATGGCCAGTTCGCCCAGAAACTCCGTGTGGCCGGGATGATTGAATCCGGCCTTGTAGAGATTGTCCTTGGAAATAGGGTTGGTGACGAGTGCATGAGCGCGCCCTTCGCGCACAAGGCGCACGCCCGCTTCAATGGCCTCAATAGTGGGCCGGGCGTCCGCAGGATCAGGGCGAGAAGGCTCGCCACGCACGGGGGAGGACAACCTGCACACCGGCAATGCGCGGGCGAAGACTTCGCTCGCCGCCTCCGGCGTCGTTTCAACCACCGGCGCATCGACGCCAATTCGGCCCGCAACGACGCGCATATGATCGGGATCAGCGAGAATGAAAAACGGCCGGTCTTCAGGCGCGCGGAGCATCCACGCCATCAGCGCGATTTCAGGTCCAATGCCGGAGGGATCGCCCATTGAGACGGCGATCGGCGGGCCCTTGTGATCGCCCGCTTCGCTGCCCGTTGCACTCACGGCGCTACCGCTTCACGATGATCGCGCGCTTGCGAAGCGGCGCGTACAGCTTCTCCGCCACGCCTTCCAGCTTTTTGGCGAGAAGTTCCTGGCGCACTTCCTGCGCGGCGCTGCTGTCGGTTCCGGCGCCGCCTGCGCTGCACACGGCGATCATTTCATAACCGTCCCCGGTGCGTTGTGGCGGCGTCAGCCGTCCCACGGGCGTTTTCCCGATGACATCGGCCAGACCGTCGGGCAGGGAGGACAGCGATCGCGTGATCTGAGGACGGATGGCGACATCGCGCAGCGCGCGGGCGAATTGCATTCCGCTTTCGCAATCGGTGAAGCGCGTGCGGAAGTTTGCTGCCTCCCGCGACCGGCCCTCGGCCTCGCCGGAGCCCGCGCTGCGGGGGACAATGAAAACGATGGGGCGCAGATTGTAATCCTGAGAGCGCTTTGAGCCGCGACGAGCCAGTTCCGCGCGCACCTCTGTCTCGCTTACGCTCACGCCCTTGTTGAGGGCCGAGACATAGCCGCGCCAGCCAATTTGCGCACGCCCGTGATCTTGCCAGTGTTGCGTGTCCACACGCGATGACTGCAAGGCCGACCCTAATGACTGCGGGGAAATTTTCTTGCTTGCCGCGAGGCGAGCGAGCTCCTGCCCCGCATCCTGCACGCTGGGGTTGATGCCATACTTGCGCGTTTCCGTCGCCTTGAGGCGATCCTCAATGATGCTCTCGAGGGCGGTTGCGGGCGAGGCGGGTTCGCGAAGAACACGCAGGAGGCGAACGCGCTGCTCAAGATCGTAATTCGTGATCGGAGAATCGTTGACGGTCGCAACCAGCGATTGCGCGCTGGCAGCTGTCGCAAACATGAGCCCTGAAGCGAGAGCGAGCGCAAGCGCGCTGAGATGGCGGGTGGTCGTAGTCATTCGCTTTATTCCCTTGCCTTCCCTTAGCGTCAACGCGCGTTGCCGGACGACAGGCCGTCCTGCATACGAATTGCGTCGAGGCCGGAGCGCACGCGCGCATCGCCGAGTGTGCGCAGTTGCAGTTGCAAGCTGACGGTCTGGTTTCGCTCCTGCACGCCGAGTGTGTTTTCCTGCAGGATCGACGTGTAGGTTACCGCAAGCGTCGTGCACTCATCCGTGTAGCCCGCGCCAATCCCGAGGCCAGCGACCGAGAACAATGGCGCCTGCCTGACAGGCCCCGCAGGGATGAGCGTCGAATAGTTCTGGCGCGACATGTCGACGATAATGCTGCCGTTGACGAACCAGTTCTCCGTGAACTTGATTTTTGCGGAGGCGCCGAAGCCCTCACGCGGCTTGTAATAGCCGATGAGCGGTTGCGCGTCGTAATTCGCATAGAGCAGCGTCGCCTCGACCTTGCCCCAGTTCGCATGCGCTGCAAGATCGAAGCGTCGCATGTTGAACGTGTCGACGTCGAAGCGGCCCTTGGCGACAAAGCTGTAGGTCGAGTTCGGTGAAAACGATGCGCGAGCAATGTAGTCAGACCGCTTGGTGTCCAGACCGCTGCCAAGCCCGGTGTTGGCGACGTCAGGACTTGCGTAGGAATTGGCGCCAGAAATTTGGTAGGACTGGCCAACCATGAAGCTTGCATAGCCGCCCCTGTCGAAGGTGGCGGTGTACTGAGCGCCATAATTTGCGCGCGTGCCCCCTTCAATCCGGTCATAGCCTGAGTATTTCGACCATGCGAACAGGTTCGTGTCATCGAACACAAGGCTCTGAGCGTCTTCGTTCACCAAGGTGCGGCTTCGCGTTGCCGCCGGCCGCACAATGATCTGCGCAATTGGTTCAACTACGTGCGACGCATTTTCGGATCTTGCGATGAACGGGTAGCGGTATTCAACGCCGGCGCCGGGCAGGAGTTGGCCGCGGAACACGGAGTCGTCGGCGCCAAAGAAATTGGCCTGGCTGGCGTTGGTGATCGTCGACGTGCAATTCAGCGGATCCGCGCAGCCGCCGACAATGGTCTGGCTGTTGGTCGAGTCCAGCTTGAGCCAGGAACCGTTGAAGTTCGCGAAGGCAAAGGGCGTCCACACCTGACCGATCGGGTCGATGTACTGGCGCTTCCACGACACTTGTGCGCTCAAGCGGGCGTAATTGCCACCCATGCCGCGGATGAGGCAATCGTTGCGATTGTAGAGCCCGCCCACGCCGGGCGCGCAGACGTCGCTCAGGGCGTAGGCCTTGTCGAGCTGGCGTGCGCCGATGGATTCGAAGGCGGTGAGGTCACGCGTGACGTTGGTGAAATTGAAGTCGAGTTCGAGCTGGCCGCCAATGCCCCATGTGCGGTTTTGCGGTAGATCGAAGGTCTTGTTGTAGTCGATCAGCGGACCGACGATCGGCAATTGTTCCTGGATGTCAGCTGCCGCCAGGCCGCGGAAGTAATAGCCACGCAGATCGAAATAGCCGCGCTCGCCCTGGCCGGCGAGATAGACGGTGGAAATCGCTTCCTTGAAATAATTCTGCGCGAGAACCGCATTTGGAAGCTTGTAGTCACTCGTAAACCAGCGGTCCGACATCACGGTGATGTCCCAACCCAGCTTCCACTGCGTATTGATGTGGAACAGGCCCTTGGTCTCGATTGCGCCGCGGAAATCGCGGTTACCAGGACCATAGGGGGCAGGCTGGAACGCGTCTGGGTCCTGCTGGAAAATTCCTGACGCGCGGACGCTATAGGAGCCGTTCATCAAGCGGTGACGCCATTCGGCGACGCCCAGGACGCCTTGCCGAGACAAAAAGGTCGGCGTCACAGTCAGATCGTAATTGGGCGCGAGCGCCCAATAGAGCGGAACCGAGACGCCGACGCCCAAATTGTTGCTGGCGATGTAGCGCGGGGCGAGGATGCCGCTCTTGCGCTTCACAGAAGGGTCGGGCGTCGAGAAATAGGGCAGCCACGCGATGGGCATCCCGAACAATTCGAACGTCGCGTCCTCGTAGTAGACCGTCTGCTCTGAATTGTTATGGATGATTTTCTTGGCTCGCACGCGCCAGAGCGGGGGCTTCGAAGGGTCGGTCTTGCACTCTGCGCAGGCGGTGTATTCGCCGTTCTCGAACACGGTTGTTTCGCCGCCGATGCGCTCGGCCCGTTCGGCGCTGAAGCGCGTGTCGTCCTCGCTTACCGCGCGCAAACTGTCGACGAAACCGTCCCTGAAATCGTCGGACAGCTCGAACCGCTCCGCATAGGCGATGGAGCCATCGCGCTCGGTCAGCTTCGCGTTACCTTGGGCGAATACACGTTTGGTGGTCTGGTTGTAGATCACCCGGTCGGCCAGCAGGACGCGGCCCTGATAATAAATCTGGACGTTCCCGACTGCGGTGATCGTGTTCGAGTTGCGGTTGAATTCCATCTGGCTGGCGTCAACCAGCATCCGGTCCTGCTGGCCGGCCTCGCCGCGAGCGCTGCGCGCGATGCGGTCGCCGAGGGTCTGCGACAGGGCTGGCGTTGCGCCCGCCATCCCGGCGAGCAAAAGCGCTGCGAGCAGCACGCTGCGCGCAGGCATTACACGGTCGCCGGGGGATGAGAGGCGACGACCTTTCTCGCTTCTGGGGCCGTTACGGCGCCCCATCAGCCATCCTCCTGATGCAACAACACAAGCGTACCCAACATACTGCCCACTATGGCCGGGGACCAAGCAGCGACCGACGCACTGAGCAAGCCAGCGCCGCCCAGATCACCCGTGAGCTTCGTAGCCACATAAAGCACGAAGCCCGCACCCACGCCACCCGAAACCATTTGACCAATCCCACCAAACCGGAAGAATCTTAAGGAAACGGTTGCAGCAATGAGAACCATGGCGATCAGAAGCAGAGGTCGCGCCATAAGCGTTTGAAACTGCATCCTGTAGCCCGCTGCATCAAGGCCCGCAGCTTCTGTGCGCCGACTGATTTCCGACAGCCTCCAGAACGAAACCGACGCCGGATGAACGAACGATTGCGTGACCTGCTCGGGGCTCAATCCGGTCGCCAGGATGTATCTGGCGGAAACCTTGGGGTCTTCGCCGGGCGCAAAGACGCGGGCGTCGGCCATGATCCATTGGCCAGGCTCCAGAACCGAGCGTTCCGCTTCGACGCGTTCAATAAACCGGCCCTGTGGATCGTAGACAAAGGCGGTCACGCCGGACAGCCGCGTACCGCCGTCGCTGGAGCGCTCGGCGCGGAGGATCGACTGGTTGGCGACGCTGCGCTGACGGATCCACATGCTCGTGTCGACGTCCGCACGTGTTGTGCGGCCAAACACGCGCGTCTCGATCTGGCTGGCCTTCTGCTTCAGGGAAGACGAAATCGGGTTGTAGAGCGTCGTCGCGGCAATGCCGATAAGCAGGACAATGGTCACGGGCGGCGCCAGAAACTGCCAGACCGACACACCGGATGAGCGGGCGATGACAAGTTCGAGACGGCGCGACAGGCCGATGAACGAGAACATGGCCCCGCCGAGCACGGCGAAGGGCAAAGCCTGCTCGGCGATGGTGGGTGTGCGCAGGAGCGCCAGGTAAGCGAGCAGGGTGGCGCTGGCGCGTTGGGCGTCGCTCGCCCTGCGCAGCAATTCGACGAAGTCGCCCAGATAAATGATCAGGAAGAGGACGGCGAAGACGGCGCCAACGCTGCGCAGGAAGCGCATCGCAAGGTATCGGCCGAGCGTCGAGAACAGGATCATACCGGTTGCGCCCCCGCAGAACGGGACCGGGTGAACAGCCGCTGCGCCCACGCCGGCACGCGGCCGAAGACGTAAAAGAACGCGCCCAGCAAACCGCCAAGCGGCAAGGCGTAAACAAGGACGACCGCGCTGGCCGTTCGTGCTGACAGGTTGGACGCCGCAATGCCCGCCACCCGCAAAGCCAGCACAATAATGATGGCGGCGATGATGGCCGTTCCGCGTCCTTGCCGGGTGGTGCGCGCCTGCCCAAGCGCCGCGAAGGCGATCATTGCGAAGGTGAGCACGTAGAGGGGGCCGGACAGTCTTTCGTGCAGCTCCGCCCGGAAACGTCCGAAATACTGCTTCGCAAATGCGTCTGCGTTGGCTGGCGTCAGCGTCAGCAGGTCCAGCGTGCCGCGTTCGCGTGGACGCAGGGCGCCAGCTTCGGCGCCGCCCGCGAACTGCGCCAGATCCAGCGCATAGCTTTCGAACTGGACGATGGCCGACGAGCGCTCGGCGCGTTCCTGTCGGTGAACGTAGCCCTTTTCCAGCACAAGGAAGTTGTTGTCGCCGGAACTGGTCGTCACGCCTGCCTCGGCGATGTAGGTGCTGACCTTTTCGGGGTCGCGGCGATCCTGAATGAAAATTCCCAGCAGGGCGCCCTGTGCGCCCCGTTCGCGATAGTGAAAGACAAATCCCTGATCGAGCGTGACGAACTGCCCTTCGCGCACGACGTAGGCGAGGAAATCCGCCCGAACCTTGGTGAGCACGTCGCGAATCTGGCGATAGCTTGCGGGCATCGCCCATGTCGACATGATGGCCGCCGCGAGTGCGACCCCGGTGGCCAGAATGATGAACGGTCGCGCCAGCCGCGCGGGCGGCATGCCGGCCGCAGTCATGACGACGAGTTCGCTGTCGCCATTCAGCTTGTTCAGCGTGTAGAGAATCGCCGCGAACAAGGCGATGGGCGCGATAACTGACACAAGCGAGGGAATGGTGAGGGCTGTGACGCTCAGGAATATGAGAATCGTTTGACCCTTGCCGGTCATCAGATCGACTTCGCGCAACGCCTGCGAGACCCAGACGATTGCTGTAAGCACCGTCAAGCTCGCCGCAAAGGCGATGAAGCCGCCGCGGAAAATATAGCGTTCGACGATGCCCATTCCGTCCCGGTTCCACTTCCTCAGGAATCGCGTTTATTATACGGCGCCTCGGGCCCCGACGCGAACGTCGCCGCCTCTTCTGTTACCTTATGCACGCGTCTGGCGAAATTAAGGGCGCGCGTGATGCATCTGCGCACCGCCCGGCGGGGTCGCGTCAGCTCGTCGATCACAATCGCCCACGGGGTGAGGATCATGTTCGGCGAAAATGGCGTACAAGTTTTCACAACACGCCCTGCGCCATTGCAACGGACCGGGGCCGTGACATGATGAAGGTGTGCGTCGCGCCGCGACAGGAACGCCGACAAGACTGCCGAGAGGAACGCAATGAATTCGAAGCTTGCCGTGGAATTCGTGTCCTTCAAGGATGCAACTTCGTCTGCCCGGGCAAAAAAAGGCTCCGCGTCGCCTCGCACCCTCGTCGTTTTCGCCGGCAAGGATCTGTCGTTTGGAGCGCAGACGACCAAACTTCTGGGAGACAGCCTCGAATCCATCCGCCGGGCGGCGGCGTCCGCCTCCTTCAAAGGCAAGGCGTCGTCCGTGCTCGAACTTTGGGGCCCTGACGGTCTGAAGTTCGATCGCTTGCTTGTAGTCGGCGCAGCGGCGAAGGAGCCGCCGGCCAGCCCCGCGCCCTCAGACGCGTTGAGCCTTGGCGGCTACGTCATGGGCAAGCTGGGGCGCAAGGGCGAGGCCGTGGTCCTGTTCGACATGCCCCATGAGCTCGAAAAAGCGGATTCCGCCGCCGCCGATTTGATGCTCGGCATGCGCATGCGCGCCTACAAGTTTGATCTCTACAAGACCAAGAAGGGCGACGACGCTGAACCGGAGGGCGCCCTGAGCATCAAAATCGCGCTGGCCGATCCTGCGGGCGCCAAGAAGCTGTCCAATCACGCTGACGCGGTCGCTGAGGGCATCAACATCGCTCGCGATCTCGTCAACGAACCGCCGAATGTCCTTTACCCGGAAGAGTTCGCCAAGCGCGCTAAGGCCCTGACAAAAGTCGGGGTGCAGATCGAAATCCTTGATGTGAAGCAGATGCAGAAACTCGGCATGAACGCGCTTCTGGGCGTCGGCCAGGGGTCCGTGCGCGACAGCCGCTTCGTCGTCATGCGCTGGAACGGCGCGAAGAACGCAAAGACGAAACCCGTCGCCTTCATCGGCAAGGGCGTCACCTTCGACACCGGCGGCATCTCGATCAAGCCCGCAGGCGGGATGGAGGACATGAAGGGCGATATGGCGGGCGCCGCCTGCGTTGTCGGGCTGATGCATACGCTCGCCCGCCGCAAAGCGAAGGTGAACGCCATCGGTGCCATCGGTATTGTGGAGAACATGCCGGATGGCAACGCCCAGCGCCCCGGCGACATTGTAAAGACGCTCTCTGGCCAGACGGTCGAGATCATCAACACGGACGCGGAAGGCCGCCTTGTTCTGGCTGACGTGCTCTGGCGCATTCAAGATCAGTACGATCCCCAGTTCATGGTCAATCTTGCGACGCTCACCGGCGCCATCCTCGTTGCGTTGGGCACGGAACACGCGGGCCTGTTCTCCAACAACGACGAGCTCGCCGAACGGCTGACAGCAGCAGGCAAGGAGACCGGGGAAAAGATATGGCGCATGCCGCTGGGTCCAGCCTACGACAAGCTTCTGGACTCACGTTTCGCGGACATGAAGCATGTGGGCGGGCGCCATGCGGGCTCCATTACCGCCGCGCAATTTCTGCAACGCTTTGTCAACAAGAAGCCCTGGGCGCATCTGGATATCGCGGGTGTCGGCATGTCTTCGCCGTCGACCGACATAAACCAGAGCTGGGGGTCGGGCTGGGGCGTGCGCCTGCTCGACAGGCTCGTCGCGGACCATTACGAGAAGTGATGTTTTTGTGTTGAAGGGGGCTTCCATGCGTTTGGCCCGCGCCGCGCTCGCCGCTGCATTTCTGACCGCCGTGTCGGGCGCGCCCGCACAGGCGGCGATGGCGTGCACCGCGTTCATGGATGCTTTCGTCAAGGCCGCTCCTGATCTGCAGGCGCAATTCGTGCGTCCCGTGGTGATTTCGCGCGGCGGTGCGGCTGGTGGCAGCGAGGCGCGCGACGTCGTGACCGGTTTTGGCGTGGACGCACGGATGATTTGCGTCAGCGACAAGTTTGTGCGGTTCGAAGCGCAAATTCCGCAGCAGGCACAGCCGCTCCTCATTGATGGCTTCAACCGGATGCAGGTCGCCGCCACGATGGCAGCCCTGCGCTGGCCCCGTGCGCGCGCGGCGCAGACCGTCAGCGCCATGGCCGGCGACGCCGCCGAATATCTGCGGGCGTCGCAGGAACGCGGCGACGTGTTCGTGTCCGGCAAGGTTGATCGCCATGCAGGGCGCGCGGGCGAGATCGGCGTCGTGTGGACGCTGGCCGACCGCTCCTTCATCATCGTCGCGGTGGACTAGCTCAATGCCTGAGGTCTGGTTCTACCACCTCGTTCGCCAACCGCTCGACAAAGTGCTTCCCGCACTCCTCGAAAAAGCGGCGGCGCGCGGCTTGCGCATCGTTGTGCAATGTAACGCGCCCGAACGTGTGGACGCGCTCGACGCCGCGTTGTGGACTTATCGCGAAGACTCATTCCTGCCGCATGGCGCTGCGCGCGACGGCGACGCCGAGTTGCAACCCGTCTATCTCACTACCGGCGACGAGAACCCCAACGGCGCGACGATGCGAATTTTCGCAGATGGCGCCCGCGCTGATGACGCGGTGGCCAGCGGTTTTGCTGACGATTACGAGCGCCTGATCCTGATGTTTGACGGCAACGATGAAGAGGCGCTGTCGGATGCGCGCGCGCAGTGGAAATTCTTCAAGGACGCTGATTATACGCTGTCCTACTGGCAGCAAAATGAAAACGGCGGCTGGGAAAAGAAGGCGGAGCACAAGCCCGAAGCCAAGGACTCATCCAAGGACTCATCCAAGGTCTCGCCCGAGTGACATCGCAAGATTCCGCAACGCTGCGCCAGAACGCCGGCGCCGTTGAGGCCGGCTTTATCGATGCGCTGGGCAGGCGTGAATTCTTCGCCATGTGCGCGGCTGGGTTCCTGTTCTCCGTCACGCATAATTATTCGGCGTTGCTCGCCATCGTCTTCGAGCGTTCTGGCCATGCGCTTCCCAGCATCGGGCTGCTGCTGTCGTTGTTTGCGCCGCCCGCCATCGCCGCCGCGTTTTTCTCCAGCGCTATCATTGCGCGCCTTGGCGCCTTGTCGGCCGCGCGCTGGGCGATTGTGCTGACTGTCGTGGGCCTCTGTTCGCTTACGTTTACGCGCGAGAGTTTCGTTCTCGCAACAATCTCGCGCGTCGTGCAGGCGCTGGGCGTTGGACTGTTTTTGCCCGCCGCCATGGTGTATGTGCAAAGCCGCATCACGCGCGCGCGCTTTGTCTATCTTGTCACCATTTTCTCGGCAGGCATTCCGCTTGCCGCCGCTGTTGCGCCGCCACTTGGAGAGTGGACGCTGCGTCACTGGGGCGAGGGCGCGATGTTTGCGCAGGCTGCGGCGCCGGGCGTTATTGGCGTTTTGCTGACGCTGGGGCTGCGTGCGGTTCCCCCCGGCGCCAAGGCGAGCGGACTTGCGCTGAGCGGCGCTTTTCGCGGCGCGTTCATTCTGCCCTATATCGCGGTGACGACGGGCGGCGCGCTTTACGGTTTTTCCATCAGCTATCTCGCCACGGACTTGCATGCCCGCGCAATTACGCTGGCCGCGTTCTTCGTGCCGTCATCAATTGGCATGGTGGCTGTGCGATTTATCGCCATGCGCTGGCTTTCGGCGATGCGGCCGCCCAAGCTGGTGATGACGAGCCTTGCTGTTTATGCGCTGTCCTTTGTGTTGATCGCTGTTGCCCGTGACGCCTTTGTGATGGGACTCGCCGGCGTGGCGTTCGGCGTCGGCAACGCGATCATGTTCCCCGTTGTCTCCGCTTGGCTAGGCGAAGGGCTTGCGCCCAATGAGCGCGCCGGACCGCAGGCTATCGGCACCGCCACCTTCTACATGGGCATCTACGCGACGCCGCTTTTGCAAACATTCATGATTGGCGCGTGGGGCTTCTATGCCACCGAGATGATCTTCGCCGCGCTGGCGGCGCTCGTGGCGCTGTTGCTGTTTGTGAGCGTGCGTAAGTAGCTGCGCACGCCTGCTGGATACCCGGATCGAGCCCGCGTATGACGGCGCGATTCACGCCTTGCGCAACCATACCTTGTTGTCGTGGAAAGCCGCGCCGCCGTAGGGTGCGGGGGAATCTGCGCCGGTGAGCGTGTTGATCCCCTTGCCATCCTCAAAAGCGTGGTTCGGCCATATACCTTCCGAGATCAGCACGCCTGGCCTTAGCCCCTCGAATATCTTTGCGTGCAAGCGCACTTGCCCGCGCGTGTTGCCAAGGATCACCTTGTCCCCGTCCGCTATCTTGAGCATGGCCGCGTCGTGCGGGTGAACGAGGACGCAAGGTCGGCTTTCACGCGCGCGCGAGGAGGCTGTTTCGTTGAACGTGGAGTTGAGGAACGAGCGCGCTGGCGATGTGGCGAGGCGAAAGGGATGCGTCTTGTCCGCTTCCTCGATAACGGCCCAGTGATCGGGCCATTCAGGCATGTCGCGCCAGTTTGACGACAGCGCGCCGCGAAACGTGATTTCATTCCAGCGCGGCTTGAAACGGAACTTTTTGTCCGGCCACGCAAAGCCGTGGATGTAATGGGCCTCGTCAAAATCAACCTGAACGTCGCGCCAGTTAATGTTGGCGAGCTCATCAAAGGAGCCCCAGCCGATCTCACGCAACGTGGCGTCGATCAGTTCGCGCGGCGTCTTCGTAAAGCCGGGATGCTGCGCCCCGACGCGGCGCGCCAGTTCGCAGATAACATCGTGATTGCTGCGGCATTCCCCCGGCGCGTCGACAAGTTTTTGCCCAAGCTCGACGTAGGAATGGCCGCCGCCGGTGTAGACGTCGTCGTGTTCCAGAAACATCGTGGCGGGCAGAACAATGTCGGCCATGCGCGCTGTCTCGGTCATGAATTGCTCATGCACGACCACGAAGAGATCATCGCGCGCAAAGCCTTCGCGCACCTTTGTTTGATCCGGCGCCACGGACATGGGATTGGTGTTCTGAATCAGCATCGCCTTCACGGGCGGGCCATTCTGCAACGCAGCCGCATCGCCCGTGAGGATTGCGCCGACCTGGGATTGGTCCAGCGCGCGGGTTGACGTGTCGACTACATCGGAACCGTCGATCAAGGGCTGGCGCCATTTGTAAATAGCGCCGTTATTATGAAACGCGCCGCCGCCTTCATATTTCCACGCGCCAGTGACGGCCGCGATGCACGACGCCGCGTGCATGTTTACAGAGCCGTTACGCTGGCGCGAAAAGCCATAGCCCAACCGGAAAAACGTGCGCTTTGTCTTGCCGACAAGGTGGGCGAAGGCCTCGATCTGTTCAACGGACAGGCCCGTAATCTTTGAGGCCCATTGCGGCGTGCGCGTTTGCAAATGCGCTTGCAGGCCGTGGGGATCATCGGTGTAGCGGTCGAGATACTCCCAATCGGCAAGGTTATCTCGAAACAGCACGTGCATCACCGCGCAGGCGAGCGCGCCGTCCGTGCCGGGGCGCAGGCAGAGCGCCATGTCGGCCTGTTTCATCGTGTCGTTGTCGTAGATGTCGATGACGACGATCTTCGCGCCGCGCTCTTTACGGGCGCGCATGGCGTGCGTCATGACGTTGACCTGCGTGGAGACTGCGTTCGTGCCCCATATGACGACGCAATCGGCTTTCGCCATTTCGCGTGGGTCGGGCCCGGCCATCAGGCCCGTGCCGGCAAGGAAACCGGGCCACGCGAGGTTGATGCAAATCGTGCCATTATGGCGGGAGTATTTCTTGGCGTGCGCAAGGCGGTTGACGCCATCGCGCATCACCTTGCCCATGGTGCCTGCGTAATAATTCAGCCAGACGCTTTGCGCGCCAAAATCGCGCTCGGCTTGCAAAAAGCGGCGCGCAATCTCGTCAAAGGCTTCATTCCACGTGATGCGTTCAAACGCATTTGAGCCTTTGGCTCCCGTGCGGCGCTGGGGATAAAGCAGGCGGTCAGGATGATAGAGCCGCTCGGCGTAGCGCGCGACTTTCGCGCAGACGACGCCGGCCGTGTACGTCTGGTCCTTGGCGCCGTGAACGCGTCCGATGGTCTTGCCGTCGATGACTTCGACATCGAGCGCGCAGGCGGAGGGGCAATCATGCGGGCAGACGGAGGGCTTGCGTTCGATTGTGGGCGGCGCGTTCATCGACGTCTCCAGTGCGGACGTCTCAGTAATATCAGAAGCGCGTCGTCAGATCGATCAGCCATGCGGGCGCGGCCTGTGTCAGGATCGTTTCGACTTTTTTGTCGAAGCCGGTGAGAATCGCGACGCCGACCAGAACAAGCAGCGCGCCCATGATCGCCTTGCCGGCCTTGCCGCCTGTCATCAGCTCGCCGCGCCAGCTCATGATTGTTTCGCGCGACGCAAAGCCCAAAAGCAGCAAGGGCAGGGCGGCGCCGACGCCAAAGGCGAGCATGGTGAGCGAGACTTGCCCAAGGTTTTCGCCGCGCGCCGCCAGAAGCGACGCGGCGCCCAGCGTTGGGCCGACGCAGGGCGCCCATACCGCGCCGAGCAGCAGCCCGACGCCGAATTGGCCGCTGAGACCCGAGGTCGAGAAATTGCCGAACCGCTGTTCGGTCCAGTTCGCGGCGGGCCCTGCGGCAGCCGCAAGCCGCACCTGCATGGCGGGGACCAGCAGCACCGCGCCGATGACAATCATCAGCACGGCGGCTGCGACGCGGAACACATCCGCGTCGAGTCCGAGCGCGAAGCCGAACAGGGCGATGAAAATGCCGATCGCCGTGAATGAAAGCGCAAGGCCAGCGGCGAGCGCCGCAGGGCCCATCCTGTGTTCTCCCGTGGCCGCCGCCAGCACCATCGGCACCAGCGGAAGAACGCACGGCGAAAGCAGCGACAGGACGCCCGCAAGAAACGCTAAACCGATGGTAGCCATAGATTAAGCCCTGCTCAGAGCGCGCTGCGCAACAGATCTTCGATCGCTTTGGGGTCGGTGATGCCGACCGCGCGCCCGGTTTCTTTCGCGCCCTTGAACGTGATGAGCGTCGACTGACGAGCGACGCCCAGAGCCTTCAGTTCGTTCTTCTGGTTGTCGAAGTCGACCTTGAAGACTTCCAGATTCTTGAACTCGGACTTTTTCAAAAGCCCGTTGATGATCGGTTCCTGCTTTTTACAGACGGGACACCACGGTGCGGCAACGTCAATGAAAATCGACTTGCCTTCAGCTTTGGCTTTTTCAAACGCCTTCATTTCGAAGGGCCAGGCCTCCTGGGCGGAAGCGGGAGAAAAAAGCGCTGCGGCAGAAAGAGCAACAGCGGCTGCAAAAAAGGAACGGCGATTGATCGACATAATAAAAACCCTCCGGGCAACGACGCACGGAGGGTTAGCATGGTATACGCGCGTCTGTATTCACAGACGCGTCAGGCAAAGCTCAATATAATTTGAGCTTCGCCAATGTAACGTTTTCCGATTTCGCCTTATCCAACAATCTCATTTCCGGCGAACCACTGGGCGATTTCCACCGCCGCTGTCTCCGGCGCGTCCGAGCCGTGGACGGTGTTTTCGCCAACCGACAACGCGAAATCCTTGCGGATCGTGCCGGCGTCAGCGTTGGCGGGGTTCGTCGCGCCCATGATGTCGCGATATTTTTTGATAGCGCCTTCGCCTTCCAGAACCTGCACGACCACGGGGCCGGCAGTCATCGTCCCGACCAGTTCGCCAAAGAAGGGACGCTCGCGATGCACGCCGTAGAAAGTCTCGGCCTGTTCGCGGGTCATCTGCACGCGCTTTTGCGCGATGATGCGCAGGCCTGCCTGCTCGATCTTGGCGTTGACGGCGCCGGTCAGATTGCGGCGGGTCGCGTCGGGCTTGATAATGGAAAACGTGCGTTCGAGCGCCATGGCGTTGGACCTGCGTATGAATGGAGAAGCGCGGCTTATAGCGGGGCCTTCGGTGCCGCACAAGAGACGCCCGGCGGGTCATTCGCATTGTTTTTGCCTATCGAAGGTGTTATTCTAATTGTCTACAGCGATTGGAATGCCCCGTATGAACCTCCGTGATCTTCAATATGTCGTCGCCGTCGCCGACCATGCCCATTTTGGACATGCGGCGCAGGCGTGCAACGTCAGCCAGCCGACGCTTTCGGGGCAGATCGCCAAGCTGGAGCAAGAGCTGGGGATCGAGATCTTCAGCCGCGTGGGGCGCACGATCCGCCCGACCGAGGCGGGCGAGCAGACCATCGCTCATGCCCGCCGGGCCATTGCCGCAGCGCAGGATATCGTGGACGCCGCCCGCGCCAATCGCGATCCGCTGAGCGGGCGTCTTCGGCTTGGGATCATCCCCACGATCGCGCCTTATCTCATGCCCTATGTTTTGCCGTTGACGGCGGAGAAGCTGCCGAACGCGCCGCTCGTTCTGGTGGAGGATACGACCGGGCACATCGTGCCGCAGGTCATCGAGGGCAAACTCGACGCCGCAATCCTGGCGACCAACGAAGATGCGCCGGAGCTTGTGTCGATTGATCTTTACGACGAGCCGTTTTTCGTTGCGATGCCCTCCAACCATCCGCTGGTGGCGCGCAAGGAGATCAGGGTTGAAGACATCGATCCCAAGACGCTTCTGCTGCTGACAGATGGACACTGCCTGCGCGAACAGGCGCTGGAATTATGCAGTCATCCGCAAGTGGGCGGCGGGGTGATGGCGGACATGCGCGCAACCAGTCTAGAAACGCTGCTTCATCTGACAGCTGCGGGGCAGGGCGTGACGCTGCTGCCTCAGCTCGCAATTGAATGTGGGCGCGCCGATACGGACCGGCTCGCCACGCGCCCCCTGGCGGGTGATCACGCATTTCGGCGCGTGCGACTTGTGCATCGTCGGCGCAGCCCGCGCACCAAGGCTCTCATCGAGCTGGCGCGAATTATTCGCATGTCGCTGCCGGCGGGCGTGCGCAGCCTCAAGGGTTAGGCGGCGATAGGTCCGCTCTATCGGCGTCATTGGCCCAGCCTATCGAGGCGGGCAGGGCGGGCGGGATTTAGAACAAATCTAAGTTTGTCGCCGGTCAATGCGTTGACAAAACGCGCGTGCGAACCTTCATCGGTGAGGGTCGACGCGGCACGTGCCTGATGCATGTTTCGCAGTCGCGGATCGATCTCAAGAAAACGTTCAGGAGGTGAGCCATGGCTCTCAAGGGCAGCAAGACCGAAGACAACCTCAAGGCCGCGTTCGCGGGCGAGTCCCAGGCGAACCGCCGCTATCTCTATTTCGCACAGAAGGCAGACGTTGAAGGCTACAACGACGTCGCCTCCGTGTTCCGCTCCACCGCCGAAGGCGAGACCGGCCATGCGCACGGCCATCTTGAGTACCTCGAGGAATGCGGCGATCCCGCCACCGGCCTGCCGATGGGCAAGACCGACCTCAACCTCAAGGCGTCCATCGCTGGCGAGACCCACGAGTACACCGACATGTACCCGGGCATGGCTCGCTCGGCTCGCGAAGAAGGTTTTGAGGAAATCGCCGACTGGTTCGAGACACTCGCCAAGGCCGAGCGCTCGCACGCTGGTCGCTTCCAGCGCGCTCTGGACGAAATGAAGTAAGACTTCCCACGCTTATCGGCCGGCGTGTGGAGGTCTCCCGCGCCGGCCTTTTCTATCCTGCACGTAAAGCTTCAGACAGTGAGGGCGGCAATGAGAGAGGGCAGTCTTGAAGCGCCAACCCGGCATCCGCTGGATTGGCAGAGCCCCGAATTTTACGACGATGCGAAGCTCGACGCGGAATTGGGCCGCGTGTTCGACATCTGCCACGGGTGCAGGCGCTGCTTCAATCTGTGCGACTCATTCCCGCAATTATTTGACCTGATCGATGAGTCAAAAACCGGCGAACTTGACTCGGTGTCGAGCGATGGTTTCAAGCCCATCGTTGACGCCTGCACGCTGTGCGACATGTGCTTCATGACGAAGTGCCCCTACGTGCCGCCGCATGAATTCAATCTCGATTTTCCGCACCTGATGCTGCGCTATCGCGCCGTCGAGGCCAAGAAAAACGAGACATCTTTCTTCGATACGCAGCTCGCGCAGACTGACCGCAACGCAAAGTTGGCGGGGCCTGTTGCGCCTGTCGCCAATTGGGCGACGCGCAAGTCCAACAAGTTTACGCGCGGACTGCTTGAAAAGGTGGCTGGCATCGACGCGCGCGCCGAATTGCCGACATATGCAAGTTCGCCGCTGACAAGTCAGGCCAAGGCGAGCACGCCGGAAATCAATCGCGAAGCGCCGGGCTTTGGTCGCAAGGCTGTGATCTACGCCACGTGTTTCAACAATTACAACGATCCTGACGTGGGCCTTGCCGCGCGCGCGGTGCTAGCCAAAAACGGCGTCGAGACCGAGGTCGTGCATCCCCATTGCTGCGGCATGCCGATGCTTGAGCAGGGCAAGATTGCGGAAGTCGCCAAGTCTGCACAGATTGTCGCCGACGCGCTCGTGCCGTGGATCGAAAAAGGCTACGACGTCATCGCGCTGGTGCCGTCCTGCTCGTTAATGATGAAGTTCGAGTGGCCGCTGATTGTCACCGACAACGCCAACGTAAAAAAGCTGGCGCAGAATACGTTCGACATCAGCGAGTACATTGTCGACATCGCCAAGAAGAACGGCCTTGCGCCCGGACTGGCCCCAGTGCCCGGCGGCGTGACGCTGCATATCGCGTGTCACTCGCGCGCGCAGAACATGGGCCAGAAGGCGACGGAAATGCTGAAGCTGCTGCCTGAAGCGGACGTGCAGGTAATCGAGCGTTGCTCTGGCCACGGCGGCGCGTGGGGCTTCAAGAAGGGCAATTTTGACATCGCGCTGAAGGTCGGCAAACCTGTTGCGCGCACGACCGCGCAGGGCGGCAAGGCTTACGTCACATCCGAATGTCCGCTGGCTGGCGTTCATATCGGGCAGGGCGTTGATGCGCTGGGGGGTGACCAGCCAAAACCTGCCGTCGTGAAGCATCCGATTCAGATCTTCGCGCGAAGTTACGGCATCGAATCCTGAGCGACGGCGTCAGCGCCTTCGCGTCATTCAAGCCCGGGAAACCACGATGATGGCCCACAAACACCAGATCACCACAGGCGACATCCTGCCGCTCCCCGAATACGTCAAGGTGCGTGGGGAAACGCGCAAGAAAATGGCGGCGATCAAGCGCGACCGCCGCGTGGACGTCGGCTCGCACGTGACGTTTTACTTCGAGAACTACGATACGATGTGGATGCAGGTTCAGGAAATGCTCTACATCGAGAAGGGCGGCGACGAGCAGGTTGTCGAAGAATTGAAGGCGTACAATCCGCTTGTGCCGCAGGGTCAGGAGCTGTGCGCGACGTTCATGATCGAGATCGACGATCCAGAGCGCCGCAAGCGTATTCTTGGTCGTCTTGGCGGCATTGAGGCGACAGCGTTCATGACAGTGAACGGCGAGAAGGTCATGGGGACCGCCGAAGAAGATCAGGACCGCACAACGGCGGAAGGCAAGGCTTCCTCCGTGCAGTTCGTGCACTTCAAGTTCACGCCGGCGCAGATCGAGGTTTTCAAAAAGACTGGAGCGCAGGCGGTTGTTGGTTTTTCGCATCCCAATTATTCGCACATGTCGGTGCTGCCGGAGAACGTGCGCGCCGCGCTCGCCGCAGACTTCGACTAATTACGAGAGCTTTCTTGCGTCTTGTTTTTGGGGCCCGTTATCGTTTTGGTGACGGGCCTCGACTGTTTGCGACATGCGCAAGTCCCGCCGCAAAGGCGAAGAACGAATAGGCGAGGATGCCGGCAAGAGCTGCGCCCGACCAGACAATGCGCGGATCCGTCAATTCCAGCGCGAAGATGACGACCGGCCCCAACGCGCGCAGCACCTGCGCTGTCAGTGGTTTTGTCATCGAGATGCCAACCTGCAGCGCATAGAGCGGCAGCGCAATCAAGGGCGTCGCAAGGGCTGCGAGCCACAGCCAGCCTTGCGCATCAGCTACGCCTGTTGACCGGGCGCCGGACAGGACGATTGCGAACGCAATGGCGGAGATCAGCAGATAGCGCGCGCCTGTCACTGCTTTGGCGCCGATACCGTGCTCGTTGAGTCGCTTGGCCAGTAAGTGGCTCAGTGTGATGGAGACGCCGCTCACCGTGAGCGCCGCCAATCCGGTCGCTGCGTTGGCGAGGGAATAGTCGAGGCGACCGGATTCGCCCCAGAGGACGACCCCGGCAAGAAACGCCATCGCAAGCGCAAGGCCTGCGTAACAGAGGTTTTCGAGCCTGCCCCGGCACTCGGCGCCAGCCAGCGTAGCGCCCATCATCGCCAGCGCGACAACGGTGAGCGGGCCAAAGCCGCTATGAAGCGCGTTCAGCACCGAGGGTTGCACAAACTTCAGGCCGAAGAAGTAGGAGGTCCACGCCAGCGCCGTCGTCACGTTCATCGCCAGCACAAGGGCGCCGAAGTTGCGCAGCTTGCGCAGGCCCGCCCGATCGCGCCACAGGGCGATGCCGCTGAAGATCAGCGCCATCATCGGAAAAGTCGCCAGAATAACGGCGAACACATCCACGCTGCGAAAGACCTGCGAGAGGTAAACGTCGCGCAAAGCCTGCGACAATACGAACGCGCCGATCAGAATGGGCCCGAGATGAGTCATGCGTCCTCCCGCGTTCATGGCTAAAGGGCCCGGCGGGGGCGCGCCACCCGAAACCGATGGCGTCGGCGCCTCTTGCGTTCGCTGCCGTCTGCAGCCACAAGGGCGGCATGCTCGCTATCGACGACCTTTCATACCGGCTCGGGCCGCGGCTTTTGTTCGATCACGCCAGCGCGATGATCCCGCCGGGCGCGCGCATCGGGTTCGTGGGCCGCAACGGGGCGGGCAAGACGACGCTGTTCCGGCTCGTCTGCGGGGAAATTGCGCCTGAGGGCGGCTCAACCAGCCTGCCGCGCCGGGCGCGCATTGGCCGCGTGGAGCAGGAGGCGCCCGGGGGGCCGGGCAAGCTGGTTGATTTCGTGCTCGCAGCCGACATTGAGCGCGCGGAGCTGATGGCGGAGGCCGAGATCGCGAGCGACGCCTTGCGGATTTCCGATATCCAGATGCGGCTTGCCGATATCGACGCTCATTCGGCGCCTGCGCGCGCCGCCGCGATCCTGTCTGGCCTTGGGTTCGATCACGAGGCGCAGAACCGTTCGCTGGCGGAATTTTCCGGCGGCTGGCGCATGCGCGTTGCGCTCGCAGCTGTTCTCTTCTCGCGGCCTGATCTTCTGCTGCTCGATGAGCCCACGAACTATCTCGATCTTGAAGGCACTTTGTGGCTGATTGATTATCTCGGCCGCTATCCTGCAACTATTATCGTCATCAGCCATGATCGCGATTTGCTCGATGATGTGGCCGACCACATCCTCCATCTCGATCAGTCAAAACTGACGCTCTGGAAGGGCAATTACACGAGCTTTGAAAAGCAGCGGCGCGAGCAGCAGGCCATACGGCTTAAGCAAATTCGCAAGGACGAAGACAAGCGCGCGCATCTGCAGGAATTTGTCGACCGTTTCCGCGCCAAGGCGACCAAGGCGCGGCAGGCGCAATCGCGCCTGAAGATGCTGGAAAAGATGGAGCCGCTTGACGCCATCGTCGATCAGGACGTGCTGCCGTTCAACTTTCCGTCCCCGGCAAAGCAATTGTCGCCGCCCATTGTCGCCATGGAAGGCGCGAGCGTTGGTTACGATGAAAAGCCCGTGCTGGGGCGACTGTCGTTGTCGATTTCCAACGACGACCGCATCGGTCTGCTTGGCTCGAACGGCAACGGCAAATCGACGTTCGCAAAACTGGTTGCGGGTCGGCTTGACGCCATGGCCGGCAAGGTGACGCGCGCATCCAAGCTCGATGTGGGCTTCTTTGCGCAGCACCAGATTGACGATCTCGACGCGCGCGGCACGCCTTATTCTCATGTCGCTGTGCGGATGAAAGATGCGCCTGAGGCGCGCGTGAGGGCGCGGTGCGCGCAGATTGGTTTTCCCAATGTGAAAGCCGACACGCGCATCGAGTTGCTGTCGGGCGGCGAAAAGGCCCGCTTGCTGATGGGGCTTGCGACCTTCGATGGGCCGCACCTTATCATCATGGATGAGCCGACCAACCATCTTGATATCGACAGCCGCGCTGCGTTGATTGATGCGATCAACCGGTATGAGGGCGCGATCATACTTGTGTCCCATGACCGGCATTTGCTGGAAGCGTGCGCGGATCGCCTCTGGCTTGTTGCAGACGGTAGCGTGAAGGCTTTTGATGGCGACATGGCGGACTATCGCCGCTTCGTGCTCGACAACGCAAATGAGGGCGATTCATCGCGCAAGGGCAACGGCGGCGCGCAGGGCGAGCAGCGCCGCGAGGCCGCCAAAACCCGCAAGGAATTAGCGCCGCTCAAGAAGAAAATCGAGCAGGCCGAGGAGCGCATGAAAAAGTTCGAGCAGCTTCTGGCGCGCGTTGACGATGCGCTCTCCCACCCGGAAGCGTTTGCGAAGGACCCTGCGAAAGCGGCGCAACTTGCGCAGCAGCGAGCCGAGCTGGAGAGAGCGATTGCGGGAGCCGAGGACGAGTGGCTTACGCTGAGCAGCGAATACGAAAGCGCAATGGTCTGACAGCGCGCCGTGTATCAGGCGCGTTTTTGTTTGTAGTCGGGGAAGTATTGCGCTGCAAGGCGCGCGCTGTAGGCAACGATGTTGCTGTGCCCGCGCGCCATCATCACCGAAGGCGACCTGAAGGCTGGCGACAGAAGTACGTTCACGAAGGCGAATAGTGTGGCGTCTGCTCCGCAGGGCGAAGCACCCATGAGGAACGGTTTGTTGTCTAACAACGTGGCGATCGCGTCGAGTCCGCACTTCGACAACAACTCGCGTTCGGCGTCGGTGTAATGGCCCACACCCTGCGCGTGCCGAGTCGCAGCCAGTCTTCTCGCGAAATAGCGCTCAACGAGCGGTCGCACTAATTTTGGCACTTCATTAAAATATTGCGCTGGGTCTTTTGCGTAGTCGGGCTTGAACGTCCAGCGTTCCATCGCCCAGATCCAGAACAGATGGTCCTCGATCAGTTTTTCGGCGGACCAGGCGATTGCGCGTTCGCGCGCATCAAGGCCTGCATCGAAATCATGTCCGTATTTTTTCTCGATGTGAAAGCGGATGAATGTCGAATCGGCAATCGTTTCGCCGTCGTCAACAATTACGGGAAGTTTGCCGCGTGGCGCTTTGCGGATGTCTGACTGGGCAGTCTCGTAAGGCAAGCCCGCAAAGCGCAGGAGCGTGTGCGTCTTCGCAACAAACGGACTGGGATCAATCATGTCGTGCTGCTTGCCGAAGGTGTGCAGAACGATCATGGCCTGTCCTCAGGTGATGTGCGGTGAAACCATCGCGCACGCGACGCCTTTTGCGCCGGTGACGCGAAGGTTATTGATCTTCAACGATCTGCCCGCCGCTAGGTTCAGGGCTAGCGGGTAGATGATATGTTCCTGCTCCAGCACACGCGCGCCAAGCGTGGCGGGAGTGTCGTCGTCGAGCACGCTCACGGCAGCCTGCGCGATGATGGGGCCCGCGTCCATCTCCGCAACGACGTAGTGCACCGTGCAGCCATGAATTTTCACGCCGTCAGCGATTGCGCGCTCGTGCGTATCCAGCCCCTTGTAGGAGGGCAGGAGCGAGGGGTGGATGTTGATCAGGCGACCTTCCCAATGCGACACGAAGGACGGCGTGAGCAGCCGCATGAAGCCTGCAAGACAGATGAAATCGATGCGATGGGCCAGCAGCATCTTCTGCAACGAAGCTTCAAACGCGGCGCGGCCGGCGTAGATCTTGTGATCGACAGCTGCGACATTGATGCCTTGCGCTTTCGCAGCGAAAAGTCCCGGCGCTTCGGGCTTGTTGGAAAGCACGAGCACGATTTCAGCCGGGAAGGAGGGCTCCTTGGCCGCCTCGATGAGCGAGGCCATGTTGGAGCCGCGCCCGGAGATGAGAATTGCGGTGCGCCGTTTGCTCACAGCTTCAGCTTTCCAGTCGTCACCACGGCTTCGCCATCGCGCGTGATAATTTGGCCAACGCGCACGGGCTTTTCGCCAGCGTTGCGCAGGGCGGTTTCAACTTCGCCCGCTTTGCTCGCCTGCGCAACGACGATCATGCCGATGCCGCAGTTGAACGTGCGCAGCATTTCCTTTTCAACAACGCCGCCTTCCCTCGCCAGCCAGCCGAAGACGGGCGGCGGGTCGATGGCGTCGAGATCGAGGCGCACGGCAACGCTGTCCGGCAAGACGCGCGGAATGTTGTCGGGAAACCCGCCGCCGGTGATGTGCGCCAGCGCCAGCACGCCATCGGTGGCTTTCAGGGCCGCCAGCAGGCCTTTCACGTAGATGCGCGTGGGCGTGAGAAGCGCCTGCGCGAGCGTCTTGCCCGGCGCGAAGGGGGCGGGCGCATCCCACGCAAGGCCGGTGCGCTCGACAATGCGGCGCACCAGCGAGAAGCCGTTTGAGTGAACGCCTGACGACGGCAAGCCGAAAACCACGTCGCCGGGCTTCAGTTCACCCTTGGGCAACAGGCGCCCACGCTCGGCGGCGCCGACGGCAAAGCCCGCCAGATCATAATCGTTGTGCGCGTACAGACCCGGCATTTCCGCTGTTTCGCCGCCGATGAGCGCGCAGCCCGCGTCAACGCAGCCTGCGGCGATGCCTTTCACGATGGCGACGCCCGCCTCGGGGTCCAGCTTTCCGGTGGCGTAATAATCGAGGAAGAACAGCGGCTCGGCGCCCTGCACCACCAGATCGTTGACGCACATGGCGACAAGATCGATGCCGACCGTGTCGTGAATGCCGCTCTCGATGGCGATCTTCACCTTGGTGCCGACGCCGTCATTGGCCGCAACTAGAATGGGGTCGGTAAAGCCGGCGGCTTTGAGATCGAACAAGCCGCCAAAACCACCGATTTCGGCATCGGCGCCACGCCGACGGGTCGAGCGCACGAGCGGCTTGATCTTTTCGACCATCGAATTGCCGGCGTCGATGTCCACGCCTGCGTCGGCATAGGTGAGGCCGGGCTTTTCAGGGGTCTGCATGGCGGTCCTTTCGCCAAGGGGCGTTTCGCTAAGGGGCGTTCCGGAAAATGGCGCGGGCGCTCCAGCGGAGCGGTCAGAAGATTGTCGCCAGCGGGGTTAGCCCGGGCGGGGGAGCGATGCAAGGCGCGATCAGGGTTGTGGGCGCCGTACCATGCCGTAGGGGCGGCAATTTCCTTAGCGCTAAGGCGAGCTCCGGAGCTTTCCGCCTCGTTCACACATCCGCTTGCGCTTGGCGCGGGCCCTTTCTCGTCTATGTTATTCGGGCGGGCCGCAGGGCCCAGCCAATAGAGGGGAGGGGACCATGAGGCCCATCATCAAGGCGTCCATGCGCGCAGTTTCGGTTGCGACCGTCATTTCGGCGGCTTTGATCGCGCCGGGACCTGGCAGCGCGCAGGAGTTTCCGTCCAAGCCAATCACGATCATCGTCCCGCTGGCCGCAGGCGCCGGCATGGATACGATTGCGCGTCTTTATGCCGACAAGCTGCAACAATCCCTCGGCAAGCCAGTGATTATCGACAATCGGCCCGGCGCCGCCCTCATGCTGGGCGCGCAGGCGCTCGCCGCCGCTGCGCCTGACGGGCACACGCTGGGCCTTGGCACCACGTCCTCGCTCGCCATCAATCCGGTTCTCTACAAGCAGATCAGCTACGATCCCGAAAAGAGCTTCATCCCGGTGGCGCTCTACGTGAAGTCGCCGTTCATCCTCACGGTCAATCCCGATCTCCCGGTAAAGAGCGTGAAGGAATTGATCGCCTATGCACGCGACCGCAAGGACCTGAATTACTCCTCGCCCGGCGCAGGCGTCGCGCAGCACCTCTCGGTTGAATACATGAAGGCGAAGTTTGGCCTGCAGATCACGCATGTGCCGTATCGCAATACGCCGCAGTCGATCCTCGACATCGCATCGGGCCATGTACAACTGGGCTTCGTGGAAGCGGGCGCGGGTCTGCCCCTGATCAAGGACGGCAAGCTGCGCGCGCTGGCGGTGTCTTCCTCGATGCCGCT
>CANMLK010000005.1 GCA_947498445.1 Beijerinckiaceae bacterium | reverse complement strand
TTCGGGATGAAATGGCTGTCGGCGCCGAAATTTCGCCTTCCTTCGCTCGTCATGGCGAGCGCGGCGATCCTTATTCTGGCCATTCCGCTCTCGTTCGATCTGCTCGTCGACAGCTCGCCGACGCTCCAGCATATTCACACGTGGATCTTCGCATCCACGGAGAAAAGTAATCTCCATATTCTGCGCTTTATTCACTTCCTGGCGTTGGCCTACATCGTGCTCGGCATTGTCGAGCCCTACAGAACAAAGCTGGATACGGGCGTTGGACATCTTCTCATCGTGATAGGCCGCCAGTCCCTCGGGACATTCCTGACCAGCCTCGTTCTTGCACGCATTGGCGCTGTGGTTGCAGATGCCGCGGGCCATGGCGCAGGGATCACTGCGCTCATCAATCTCAGCGCGTTCACATTGCTATTTATAACCGCTGTCACTCTCACCTGGATCAAGAGCGCCCCGTGGTCGAAACGCGCAACAAACACGCAGCGCCAAGAGCCAATCAGTTCGGACGCAGCCAATCGCCGTCTCCTCTATTAGAATATTACGGAGCGACAATGTTTATCGATATGTCAGGCGATGTCGTGACAACTTCAGATCACACAGCTTGCGTTGCGTGGGATCGGGTTGTCGAAGGCGTGCTCTCGCATGATGCGATGACGCCAAACCATTTAACCACAGTGCTCGCTATCGATCCGCATTTCGCGCTTGCGCATGCGGCGAAGGGGCTCATGTTGATGTCTCTTGCGCGACGGGAACTTCTCGACGCTGCGCAGCAATCCCTTGGCGACGCGCAGGCCGCAGCAGCGATGCGTCCCGTCACCGATCGCGAGACTGCCTACATCGACGCTCTCGCGATGTGGCTTTCCGGCGCGCCGCGCAAGGCGGCAAGGAGGCTGGACTACGCGCTCATCGATCACCCCTTCGATGCGCTCGCGATCAAGTTCACGCAAATTATCCGATTTATGTGTGGCGAACAGGAGGCGATGTTGTCCAGCCTCCAACACATCGCACCGAATTACGGCGAAGATCGGCCACTGTCTGGCTATGTGATGGGATGCTACGCGTTCGCCCTCGAGGAGAAACGTTTTTACCCAGAAGCGGAGCACGCCGGGCGCCGCGCCGTCGAACTCGCGCCACGTGACGTATGGGGCCGCCACGCAGTTGCGCACGTCCTGGAAATGACTGGAAAGGCGCAACAAGGCGAAGACTGGCTGGGCGACGCAAGCGCATGGGCGCACGCCAACAATTTGCGCTTCCACATCGCCTGGCATGTTGCGCTCTTCATGCTCGAGCGTGGCGCGTACGTGCAGGCGCTGGACCTCTACGACACGTCTGTTCGCGCCGAGAAGACGAACGACTATCGCGACATTGCAAACGCTGCGTCCCTTCTGGCGAAACTGGAATTCCGCGGAGTTGATGTCGCGGATCGATGGGAGGAACTCGCCGATCTGGGCCAGACCCGCATGTTTAATAACCGGCTTGTATTCGCCGATCTCCACTATGCACTCGCACTGCTTGGCGCCGGACGTCGTGACGACGCGCAAGCCATCGGACGCCGGCTCCTCGAAGATAGCGAAAGCCATCCCGGCACCGAACAAACAGAAACGGCCAAACAGGGAGCGCTTGTTACATTTGGGCTGCTGGCGTTGCGCGAGCAACGCTATTTTGAGGCGGCCCGCCTGCTCGAACGCGCGCGGCCTCGCCTGACTTGTATTGGTGGAAGCAACGCGCAGCGGGATCTCTTTGAACAAGCCTATATCGAAAGCCTGATTGGCTGCGGGGCCCATGAACGCGCGGCGTCAGCCCTGCGCGAGCGAAGCGCTGCTCGCGGTGGCGTCAATCTTTACGCATCGCAGCGGCTGGCGAAATTAACAAAGGTCGAAGCGATCCAATCACTTTCAACCGTCCAACACGCCGCTGTGCTCGCCTAGGAGCATCGCACCGTCACAGGAGATAGCAGCCATGAACAGCGCAACCGTTTCCAGAAAGACTTCTCTCGAGATTCCGACAACGAGGACCGTACTCAATCTTGTGCTGGGCGGCTGCGCCGCGCTGGGATTCTGGGAGTTGTTCTCGGCTGTGCCTACGGCGTGGATTGCCGAGTATCCGCTTGAGCCGCCCGAACTCGTGAAAGCGCTCTTCCATCACCAGCTCGGTCTGGAAATCGCAACACCCACCGCGAAGCTGTTGCACTATTTGACCGGCATCCTGTTCTATCCCCTCACCTACTTTGCGCTGACCCGGTATGTGCGTTCGTTCGGCATGCCGGCGGACGGATGGATTTGGGGCGTCATCACCTATTTCATCGCGCTTGGCTTTTTCGCACCTCTCGCGGGCCAGACATTTCTGCTTCTCGACGTTCCGCGCTTATCCTTCATGAGCCTTGTTGGTCACGCGATCTATGGTTACGTCGGAGCTTATGTGTTCGAACGGCTGGAGACGCGCGCATGAAGCGGCTCAGCGGCGAAGCGCCGGAATAGTCTCTGCTTGTCCGCCCGGCCTCTGCTGCAATTGTTCACGCATATGCCGCACGCTGCTCGCATCAACGGGTGCGCCGCTATTGCCCCAGCTCGCGCGAACGAAACTGATCACGGAGGCGACCTGCTCGTCAGTTTGTTTCCAGTTGAATGCGGGCATGGAGAACGGAGTCGGCCGGGCCGCGCATTCATGTTCCAGCGCACGCCGCCGCCAACGCCATCACCCGTCAGGAAAGAACCCAACCGGCGCATTGGCATTAGAGAGGCAGTATTGCTTTCATTGCGTGTCACATGCATGATAATTAGCGCTGCCCGTCCTCATCGTGCGGCAGGGCCAGCTATGGCCGCGCGTTATTCAAAGCGCACGTGCTTCGAGAAATCATAATCCTTCGCGATGCCTGCGGTGAACTTCTGGACGATCAAGCTCGTAGGCGCCCCCTCAAAAGCGGCCTTGAGAAAAGCCTGCTGCGCACTCCATGCGGCCTCGGCCTGATCTCGCCGATAACGGCCTGGCATGGTGTCATTCAACCAGCCATGGGGCGCGCCCGGGAAAATTTCGATCTCGTAACTCCTTCGGTGCTTCTCTAGAGACGCTCGCAATTTGCAAACGTCATCGACCGAAATGATATGATCTTTCTCGCCGAACATGCCAAGCACGGGGCAGTCGACCTTCGCGATCAGGTCATCGAGAGCGATGGGGAACCGTTCGTTCAGGCCCCACTCGCGCGGTTGCGCGGCGCCATACCAGCACAAGGCGGCTGCAATCGTCCGACGCGATGCGCAAACCAGTGGATAGCGCGCGGTCTGGCACACGCCCATTACGGCAATGCGTATGGGATCCGCTGAAAAGCGCGAAACCGCGACGTCTATCGCGACGTCCATTTGTTGCGCAACCTCGCCGTCAGTGGGTTCGCATGAGGCATCGCCGCGATGCAGCGCATCCTGATCTGGATGCATGTGAAAAATGTCCGGGGCGACGCACATGTAACCCTCGCTCGCGAAACGCGCTGCAAGATCCTTCGTGTGCTGCACAAGGCCATACCGCTCATGAAGAAGCACGATACAAGGCGGTGACGCGATGTTCTCCGGCATCGCGACAAACGCTGGCATGCCGCCTGCGCATGTAATGTTCTCTTTGATAATAGCCAATTCGTCTCTCCCTTTTTCACACGAGGGGCCATCGTCACGCGGGAGCAGCCTCCGTCTCCCTCAATCTTGCATTCTCGTCGGCAAGTTTACCCCCGATTATCTTGCTGAGGGCGTAAAATGCTGTCGTCGTCTTCAATTTTGAACGATTGGCGATCCGCCTCATGCTCCAACATCTCACAAGACCAACCACTTGTTCATGAATCAACATTTTCCCGATAGGCTCCCAGATCGCCGGTGCAGGTTCTGTCGCGGCTCGTCGGACAACCTCCGAAGGGTCGCCCTGCCCGGATTTGGCGCCAAAAGAAATAGGCGCCATGATGCGTTCAAAGAATTCAAGGGGGTGGAAATGTCCGATGTTCGATTCGAAGCGCCGAGTTCCTTATCGGAGGCTGTTAGGATTCTGGCAGGGGCCAAGGGCGCCAGCCGCGCCCTGGCTGGCGGAACAGACCTGATCGTTCAAATGGAAAACGATCTCCTCGAGCCCGACCTGATCGTCGACATCAAGAAGATTCCGGAGATGCGCGCAATCAAGCCGGAAGGCGGAGGCTTCCGCATTGGGGCGACCGTCACCGGCATGGAAATGATCGAGGATGCGGGCCTTTGCGCCAAATGGCCGGGTGTCATCGACGGCGTCAAGCTGATCGGCTCAATCCAGGTCAAAGGCCGCGCCACCATGGCCGGCAACCTGTGCAACGCCTCGCCCGGAGCAGACAGCGTGCCCCCCTTGGTGGCCGCCGGCGCCCTGGCCCGTATCGTCGGGCCGAATGGGACGCGTGAGACCCCCGTCGAGAAAATCCCGGTGAGCCCGGGCAAGACATCGCTGGCTCCCGGCGAAATAATCGAGTCCTTTTTCCTGCCTGAGAGGCCGCGCAATTCCGGCGACGCCTACCTGCGGTTCACCCCGCGCACGGAAATGGACATTGCTGTCGTCGGCGTAGCGATCAATCTGACGCTCGACTCTGCCGGCGTTTGCACGCAGGCGCGTGTGGCGCTTGGCGCCGTCGCGCCAACTGTCCTCCTGGTGGACGAATGCGCCAAGGCGCTCATCGGGACACGCGTCGACGAGGCTGCAATCGACAAGATGGCCGCCGCCGCCGCCGCCGCCTGCAAGCCGATCGACGACAAGCGCGGCACCCGCGAATTCAGGATCAAGATAACCAGCGTCCTCGCCAAGCGGGTCGCACAGAAGGCGCTCGAGCGCGCGAGGCACACGGCATGAGCAAGAAACATCACATCACGACTATTGTGAACGGCGATGAGTACGAAGCGCTCTGCGAAACGCGGCAATCGCTGCTTGACGTTTTGCGCGACGAATTGCGACTAACCGGAACCAAGGAAGGCTGCGCAACTGGCGATTGCGGCGCGTGCAGCGTGATGATGGATGGTCGCCTGGTTTGCTCCTGCCTCGTGCTTGCCGTCGAGGCGGATGGCAAGTCCGTCGATACAATCGAGGGCATGGCGAGTGGCGATGAACTGCATCCACTTCAAAGTAAATTTCTCGAATTGAATGGATTGCAGTGCGGCATTTGCACGCCTGGCTTTCTGATCGCTGCGCGCGCCCTTCTCGAGCGCAACCCCGACCCGACTGAATCAGAAGCGCGTTACTGGCTGGCCGGCAATCTTTGCCGTTGCACAGGCTACGACAAGATTATCCGCGCCGTCCTTTCCGCCGCAGCCGAAATGCGAGGAGCATGAGTTATGTCGACCATTCTCGAGAAGCCCGGCTTCAATCCGGATCGCAAGTACAAGATCATCGGCACCTCGCCGGTAAAGCATGACGGGTTCGACAAGGTCACCGGGCGCGCAAAATTCGCGGCCGACGCCTTCCTGCCAGGAATGCTGGTTGGCAAGGTATTGCGAAGCCCCCATCCCCACGCCATCCTGAAGCGCATCGACACGACGCAAGCGTCGAAAGTGCCGGGCGTGAAGGCGATCATCACGCGCGATGATTTTCCCGAGATCAAGCAGGGCACAGGCGGCGGCGACATGACGCGCCTGGCCATGGCCAGAGAGAAAGTTTACTGGGAAGGTCATCCTGTAGCAGCAGTGGCCGCCACCAGCGAAGCCGCCGCGAAAAAAGCGCTTAAGTTGATCGAGGTCGAGTATGAGGTTCTACCTCACGTGATCGATCCCGTCGAAGCGATGAAGCCAGACGCGCCCATTCTGCACGAATACATGCGCACCAAGGGCGCAAAGGGGCCGGACGCGGAGAGGCCCACAAACGTCGTCGAGCGCCATGAGCTGGGCATCGGTGACGTGGACAAGGGCTTTGCGGAAGCCGACTTCATTGTGGAGGGCACGTTCGATACGAAGCCGATGCATCAGGGCTATATCGAACTTCAATCCTGCGTCGCCAATTATTCCGAGGACGGTCAAGTCGACCTGTGGTGCTGCACGCAAGCGCCCTGGGTCTATCGTGATCGCCTGACGGAGATCCTGAAAATCGACTCCTCGAAAATCAGAATCCAGCAATCGGAGCTTGGAGGCGGATTTGGCGGCAAGACGACTTTCTATCTTGAGCCGCTCTCCGTTGTTCTTTCGCGGAAGGCTAAATGTGCGGTCAAGATGACCTTGACCCGAGTCGAAGTCATGCGCGCGACGGGCCCGGTGTCTGGTACGCAGTCGACCATCAAGATGGGATGCAAGAAGGACGGCACAATCGTCGCCGTCGATTCGAAGCTTGTTTTCCAGACCGGCCCATATACGGGCTCAGCCTTCACCAACGCCCCGCAGGCGATGCTGACGCGCTACGACCTGAAGCACGTGCGCACCATCTCCTATGAAGTCGTCTCCAACAGACCGAAGGTCAGCTCGTTTCGAGCGCCCTGCGTGCCGCAAGTTATTTTTGGCGTTGAAGGTCTGATCGATGAGCTCGCGACCAAGATCGGCATGGATCCACTCGAGATGCGTCTCAAGAACGCAATCGTGGAAGGACACAAGACCATCTATGGCGAAACTTTCAATCGCATAGGATTTGTCGAAACGCTCGAGGCGGCGAAGGCGTGCGATCACTATCGGGCACCCGTCCCCAAAGGCCAGGCGAGAGGCATCGCCTGCGGATTTTGGTTCAATCGCGGCGGTGAAACGGCCGGCTCGATGAATCTGGCTCCGGACGGCACTGTAACGATTACGCTCGGCACCGCGGACGTTGCAGGTTCACGCATGTCCATGGCGATGATGGCGGCAGAAGAATTGGGCATCCCCGTCGACCGCGTGCGCGCCGTCCTCGCGGATACACATTCGCTGGGCTACAACCGGGTTACGGCCGGTAGCCGCACGACCTTCTCGAGCGGCATTATCGTGGTTGATTCCGCTCGGAAAATCATCACCGAATTGTGCCGTCGCGCCGCGAAAATCTGGAACGTGCCCGAGGAAGGCGTCGTCTTCGAAGACGGCGTCTGTCGCCCGGCAAGCTCCAACGTCGGCGAATTCGAGCCGCTGTCGATCAAGGAGATCGCCCACAAAACGACGTACACAATGGGCTCCATCTCCGGCCACTCGGAAATGAACGTGACTGGCGCGGGGCCTGGCTTTGCCGTTCACATCGTCGATGTCGAAGTGGACAAGGAAACCGGCCTTACGTCAGTCAAACGCTACACGATCATCGAGGACGCCGGAAAAGCGATTAGTCCCGCGCAAGTGGAAGGTCAGTTCCAGGGCGCCGCGGTGCAAGGCATTGGCTGGGCGCTCAACGAGGAATATGTGTACGGAGCGGATGGGCGTCTTCAGAACCCGGGATTTCTCGACTACAGGATGCCTGTTGCTTCCGATGTGCCAATGATCGACACCGTTATTGTCGAAGTGCCGAATCCCAAACACCCCTTTGGCCTGCGCGGAGTCGGAGAAGTGCCGCTGACGCCAGCGATGGCGGCGATCGGTAACGCGATTGGACATGCGATCGGAATTCGTCCCCGATCTCTGCCTATGTCGCCACCGAAAGTGCTCGCGATTATCGAGGAAGCTCGCGCACGCGGCGTTTTGCCGGCGGGCTGATTTGGATCACACATCGACACAGACGACCTGCATGAAGGAGGTCGCCTGTGTCATGATCTTCAGGCGCCCATGGCGGCGCCCAGACGTCGGCGACTCTCTAGCGGGTCGAGTCGCTGCGCGACCAGAAACAATCAGCGCGCGGTCGTTTCAAACTTGAGTAAAACAAGCAAAAACCTGGGCTCACGCCAGTGCTCGCCATCACGCAAGCTTGCCAATTTCCAGGTTAGCTGCGGATCGCACCTACATTGCATGACTTATTGCGGCTGATCCCCGAGCAATTGCTTCACCAACTGGATCGCGGCAGGCGGCGCCTGGTGCATGCTGGCGATAATTTCGGCAATTTCTTCGGGGCTTGTGTAGCCGATGTCGATCTTCCGCTTTTTAGCCTCTTCCAAAAGCAGTTCGTCCTTAAGTATATTTGCAAAAGCAGTGCGCAGAGTTTGCGCGTGGGTCGCCGATAACCCCGGCGGGGCGACAAAGGGACGTCCGAACTCCTGAGTGCCGAACATGAGATTCATTGCAACGCGCTGCTCAGGCCGTTCAGCATAGTCGAAGACCCAATCGGTCGTCAGGTGATCTGGGTGCCGACTCATGCCAAACTGGATGAATACGCGCGCCTTGCCTTGCTCGACAAGGCGATCGCCGAGCCCCCTCATGCCGGGGCCAGTGACGCCAATGACGCCATTCACCTCGCCGCGTTCCAGCGCAAGGAGAGCGGCGCTGGTTGCATTGTAGCCTTTCACAACATTGAAACGGGTTCCAAGAACAGCGTTCAAGAATGTCGGAAAACTCGTCGTCGATCCTGTGCTTCCTGCGACGATCATTTCTTGTTGAAGGACGTTCTTGAACGACGGGACGTTGGAGGCTTTGCTGGCGAGTCCAAACGTCGTTTCGCGAACCGCGCTGCCGATCCATACCAAAGTTCGAGAATCATACTTGGCGCGATCAGGATAGAAGAGCGGGTGGGTGGCGGCGAGATTATGAACAGCCGCAAAAACAGAACCATCGCGCGGGGCGATATTTGCGAGGTAGTTGCTTACCACGAGTGAGCCCGCGCCCGGCATGTTCTGCACGATAATCCGGGGGCTGTTTGGAAGGCGTCTGGGCAGGTGAGCCGCAATCAGTCTTGCATAGGTGTCGTAACCACCACCGGGACTCGATCCAACGAGAAGACGCATCTGCGCTTTTGCGGCGCCATCGCCGCCAGATTCCGATGTCGGACCGGCGGTCGTTGTCGATGGCGCTCCCTGCGCCATGCACAGATTGCTCGCCAATACGCTCAAGGCGACCGCCAGATAAATAGCGGGGTATTTTGCTGGCTTGAATCGTTGCGTCATGCCGACCTCCCTGGCCTTTGAAGGCATATTGATTGCGTGATGCGGCAGCTCATTTTCGCTGCACAAGAAGATCACGACTAAGCTGGCGTTGGCTGGCGCCGCGCCGCCTCCCGATTTTTTCCACTCTAAGCAAAATAGCTTCGCCCTGAGAAGGCATGATTCTGGGAAAGCCTGCGAACAACCCGTACCTGCACTCCGCCTGATCTCCCCCAACCCAAGAAGAAATAGGCTTTAAATCAACGATATACGATGAATTTAAAGCTGTTCCCGGCCTCGTTGATTGTCTCATTCTTGGTATCACTGTTTCTCAGCCGCTACGTCTACCACCAGCGTGCTGTGTGGTGGACAATTGCGCAAAGGGAGGAATGTCGCTGCGCCTTGAGCCTGACGGGGACCAGGGATGTCCAGCGTTGCGATGCGGGCGAAACGCTTGTCTGCGCGTCAGATTTTCAGATTTCATCGCGGCGACAGCCAGCACGACGTGAATTTTCGCGGCGCTGCGTTAAGCAGTGTTCGCAAATTAAGACTGACAAATTGAACATGGAGGCACTCTCGACATGCCACACGATCTGAACGCTGATGAACACTGGCACGAACCCACGGGCCTCTCCCAAAAGGCTGGCCTTGGTGAGTTCAAGCGCCCTCCCATGCCTTATGACGTCTTCATGGAAGATCAAGGCATTCCGATCGTTCGAGCCGTTGGCGTCAGCAAGGTTCAGAATCTACCGTTAAAGCCATGGGCGCGGACGGGCGGACGCGGAACGTTCATTCAGCTGTTTGGAACCGAGGGCCTTTGGGGCTCCTACGTCATCGAGGTTCCGGGCGCCGGCGCCTTGAACGTCGAACGGCACATGTACGAAGAGCAATTTCTCGTCGTCGAAGGCCGCGGAACGACCGAGGTGTGGCAGGAAGGTGGATCGAAGCACGTTTTTGAATGGCAGAAGGGATCTCTGTTTGCGATCCCGCTGAACGCCTATCATCGAATCGTCAACGGCTCGTCATCTCCAGCGCTTCTGCTTGCGGGAACATCAGCGCCCAACGCGATGAACCTTTACGGGAATGAGGAATTCATTTTCAACAACCCGTTCACATTTTCGGATCGCTTCAGCGGCAAGGCTGATTACTTCAAACCGCGCGAAGATGTGGCTTCAGATCCCGTCCGTGGGCTCGCCATGCGCCGCACAAATCTCGTGCCCGACATCATGCGTTGCGAGCTGCCTCTGGACAATCGCCGGTCGCCTGGCTACCGGCGCATCGAGCCACACATGGCTGGCAACCGCTTTTACATGTGGATTGGCGAGCACGAGACGGGGCGCTATTCGAAAGCTCACAAGCATGGTTCGGCAGCCGTTCTCATCTGTGTGAACGGCAAAGGCTACACCTACACGTGGCCGTCGACCCTTGGCACGCGCCCATGGGAAAGCGGCATGGCCGATCAGGTTTTCCGCGTCGATTACGAGCCCGTAGGCATGGTTAGCGCTGCGCCCATGAGCGGCGACTGGTTCCATCAGCACTTTGGCATCAGCAAGGGCCCGCTGCGCATGAGCGCGTGGTTTGGCCCGAACAATGCGCGCGGCAGACGGCCGGGACGTCCCGGTGAGAAGGAAAAGGATCTCGGCGCCATCGATCTGCGTGATGGCGGCAACGCCATTCCCTATGACGAGGAAGATCCCTACATCCGCCGCGAATACGAGGAAACCATCAAGGCCGAAGGCGGGCAAAGTCGGATGGAAGACTGGATCTATGAGACGCCGAAAGAAGGCGAGGTCCGCCCGATGACCGAATTCAACGGAATGTAAAAAACAAAAAAGGTCTTCTCTATGAAGGAGCGATTTCCCGACTGGGACCGCAACACCAGAGCACCGGTTCCGCTGCCGCCGCAAAATAGCTGCGACTGTCAGGTGCATGTGTACGGCGACACCGACAAGTACCCGGTGCGCTGGAACATCCAGCATGAAATTCCAGATGGGAATTTCGACGACGCGCGGCGCGTTCTCAAGATACTCGGCTTCTCGCGCGCCGTGCTCGTACACCCCAGCGTGTACGATGTTGACTACAGCTTGCTCGTCGATCTCCTGACTGAGGCAAACGACCCTGCGTCCTACAAGGGCGTAGTCGTTATCAAGGACACGGTGGCCGACAAGGAGCTTGAAGACCTTGCGTCGCTTGGCGTGTGCGGTATCCGCTTTCACATCGCCAAGCGTTACGACGCCTATCCAAAGGAAGCCTTCCTGAAGTCCGTGGATCGCGCGCGGCGTCTGGGCTGGCATATCCGGCTTCACTTGGACGGCGCGGACTTTCTTGAATACGCCGACGTTTTGGAGACGCTGCACGATGTCGATATCGTCATTGATCACATGGGGCGAGTTGATTTTTCGCTGGGCCTGCAACAGCCAGCTGTTCAATGGATGTTGAAGATGTTGCAGCGTCCCAATTGGTGGATGATGGTCTCCAACGGCAACAGGACGTCGGCGCAGGACGAAGGTTGGAGCGACGCTGTTCCCTTCGGAAAGGCCTATATTGCAGCAGCTCCTGACCGCATCATCTGGGCGTCTGATTGGCCGCATGTGCGTTGGCGCAAGGCGCGGATGATGAACGACGCCGAGGAAGTCGAGCTCCTCTATCGCTACGTCGATGGCGACGACGCACTTCTTCACAAGGTGCTCGTAAGCAATCCCGCGCGCTTGCACGGGTTTTAAGTGAAAACCAGAAGGCGACACATGGCGACGTTACAACAACTGACGCTTTCAGTGATTGTTTGCGCAGGCGCCTGGAGCGTGATGGATTCGCGCGCTCATGCAGATGACGACGCCGCGCCAAAATCCATCAGCCTTTACATCGGATCTGGCCCCGGTGGCGGATACGATTATTACGGGCGCCTCGCCGCGCGCCGCCTTGGCAGGCACTTGCCGGGGTCGCCTTCGATAACACCACAGAACATGCCCGGCGCCGGCAGCATCACAGCCGCCAACTACGTTTACACCGTCGCGCCGAAGGATGGTTCAGCGTTGGGTATTGTGAGTCCGTCTGTCTCGCTGATTGAAGGGCTCAACTCGCCCGGCGTTCGCTTTCATGCAGCGCGCTTCAACTGGATTGGCCGACTGGCGTCCATCGCCAATGTCACCGTTGCGTGGCATACCAGCGTCGCCAAGACGGTCGATGACGTCAAGAAGCGCGAGATGTTGATCGCAGGAATTTCGATCAACTCGCCCTTGAGCATGCTGCCGCGCGCGCTCAATGATTATGCCGGCTCGCAATTCAAGCTCGTTCCAGGCTACGCCGATTCAAGTTCCACAATGCTCGCCATGGAGCGGGGCGAAGTTGAAGGGACCACGATGTCCTGGAGCACGATCAAGACGCAAAAATCTGGCTGGCTGACGGACAAGAAGATAAATATCCTTGTCCAGTACGCGCTTACACGTCATCGAGACTTGCCGGATGTGCCCACGGCTATCGAATTGGCGAAAGGCGAACGCGAGCGCGACTTGCTGAGTTTATATGTGAGCGCCGCCGATGTGGGCTACGCGATCTTTGGGCCTCCAGATATGGCCAGCGCGCGCGTGCAGGCGCTGCGCGACGGATTCGACAAGATGGTCACAAGCGAGACTTTGCTCGCCGAGATCGCAAAGTCGCAAGTCGACTTCGATCCCTCGCCCGGCTTGCGCCTGCAGACCCTGCTAACAGCAGAAGCTGGAAAGTTCGGTCTGCTGCGCGCTGAGCGTGGTTCATCCAAGCCCTGATGCGCCTTCAAAGATCAAGCGTGCGATCAAACCGTCGCCTCAGAAAATCTGCAAAGCGTTTGGCCTTGGTCGGCACATGCTGAAAGTGCGGATAGACAGCCGAGACCTGATCTTCGCCCAGCGAATATTCTGGCAAAAGCCGCACCAGTCGACCGGCTTCAATGTCCTCCCTGATGCAGAAGGATGGGAGAACGGAGAGACCAAAGCCGGTGAGCAGAACGTCGCGGATCGCCCAGTAATTTGTAATGGCGATCTCGACATTCAATTGCGCCGAATAGGTCCGCGAGCCCCGCGTGAAGTTGTAGATGGCGTTTTGGGTCGACCGCGGGTTGATGACGGCCGGGTATGCCGAAAGGTCTTCGAGGCGAAGGCCGCCGTCCAGCCCCGCCGCAAACGCCGGACTTGCGCAAAGTATCCAACTGAAATTTGCGATCTTCCTGACCACGGCAGAGGCGCTGCGCACCGGCGCGATGCACACGCCCAGATCGAACCCGCCCTCGTGCAATTGAAGCGGCGTCTTGGTGCCCGGCGCCAGTTCAAGATTTATCCTGATGGCCGGGTTCGCAACGCGAAATGCGGCGGCGGCCTGCGCAAGATGCCGCTCGCCGAAAGAACGCACGGAGAGAATCCGCAACATGCCCTCGTTCTGCGTGTTGACGTCAACGAGCCGCGCTTCGTCCGTGCGCATCACGCCAAGCACATGCTGGCAGGTTTGCAGATAGCGAGTCCCGGCCTCCGTCAGGCTCACCTCGCGCGTCGTGCGATTAAACAGGCGGATGCCAAGCTGCTGTTCAAGATCGGCGATATCGCGGCTCACCTTGCCGCGGGGAATACCCAGGCGGCGGGCAGCGGCGGTGAAACTCAAGTTCGTAGCGGCTTCTACGAACGATTTGATCGCCTTGAGTTTGTCCATGGAGTATTGTCCCATTGAACGAAACACTGTGCAACTCGATCTGAGACTAGCGGTCTCCCCGCGCTTTGCAGACACTCAGGCGCAACAAAAACACTAGGGAGGATAAGAGAATGATCCGCCATGGATTGGGCTCCGGCCTTGCGGCGTTCGCATGTGCCGCCCTTCTGAGTTTCGGCGCATTCGCCAATGAGACCTTGCCGCGTCAGATCCGCCTCATTGTCGGCTACGGTCCAGGCGGGGGTTACGACGCCTACGCGCGAGTCATCGCCCGACACATGCCCAAATATCTCCCGGGCGCGCCCGGCATCACCGTTCAGAACATGCCAGGCGCAGCAAGCCTGCGAGCGACCAACTTCATCTACGCCAGCGCGCCCAAGGACGGGTCTGTCTTCGGAACTGTCTCCCGCGATGTCGGGCTCATCGGCCTTTCTGGCGATAGCAAGTCCGTGCGCATCGATCCTGTCGAGTTTACCTGGATAGGTTCCGCCAGCAGCTATGAGGATGACGCCTACCTGTTCTGGATCCGCAAGTCGCTGGCGGGAGACATGAAAGATGCAGTTTCCAGCAAACGCGAAATCATGGTCGGCGTGACTGGCGAGGGCAGCGAGTTTGCAGTCTTCGCCCGCGAGGCGCTCAAGCTGCCAATAAAAACCGTCAGCGGCTATCCCGACAGCAACGCGCTCTTTCTGGCAATTGAGCGAGGCGAACTCGATGGACGATTTGTTGGCCTCTCTGCGGTTCGCGCCTCACAAAATACGTGGGTTGGAGATAGCAGCCAGGTGCAGCCCATCGTCCAGTTTGCGCGACGCACGCGCCATCCCGCCTACCCCAACGTGCCGCTTGCACGAGAACTCCCGCTCAGCGACAACGACAGGGCCCTCCTTGATTTGATCGAGCTTCCCTTCGCGTTGTCGAAACCTTACATCGCACCGCCAAATCTTCCTGAAGCGCTCGCAAAGTCCCTTCAGGATGGCTTTACGAAAGTGATGAAAGACCCGGAATTGCTGCAGGAATTCGCGCGCCTTGGAGCAGACGTCAGCCCCATCGACGCTACGCAGATCGTTAAAATGCTGAAAGCGATACAGACTGCGCCCGAAGACGTGAAGGCGCGCATGCGCTCGTTGATGGCGCCGGCGAGATAACACGATTGGCGCGGGCGTTTGCCCCACCCTTGCGCATGTGAAGCGCGTCAGAACATATACAAGGCATAAGTACGGAGATCGCCGTCATGGATAAACCAACCCGCATTGCCGTCGCTGCACCGATGATCGCGAGACATCCTCGCATGAGGGCTGTGTTCACCGCCGCTTATCCAGACGCCATTCTCTACGAAGGCCTTCGCTACATGAGCGAAGACGCGCTCATAGACTTTCTCAAGGATTGTGACGCGGCGGTCATCGGCTTTGAACCTGTGACCGAAAGAGTCCTGTCCGCATTGCCGCGGCTTAAGGTCATCAGCAAATATGGCGCGGGCTGCGAAACGATCGACTTCCACGCGCTGAAACGCCATGGCGTTCGCTTCGGCTACACGTGGGGCGTCAACAAGCTGGCGGTCGCAGAACTGACGCTCTGCTTCATGATAGCCGCGCAACGCTGGATCCTGCCATTGAACCTGTCCATGCGGGCGGGTGAGCGACCTACCTACCGCAACGGCCGACTCCTGACGGGGCGGACGGTCGGCCTTCACGGCTGCGGCAACATCGGCAAGGAGGTCGTGCGAATGCTGCAGCCTTTTGGCTGCACAATTCTTGCGTGCGACACAAAGGATTATTCCGAATTCTACGCGCGCAACAACGTCACGGCTGTCTCCTTCGACGAATTGCTGGAGCGTTCGGAGGTGTTGTCCCTGCACTTGCCGAAGACCAAACAAACCCTTGGTCTGTACGATGCCAAAGTCGTCGGTAAGTTGCAGTCCGGTTGCGTGCTCATCAACACCTGCAGAGGCGGCATCGTCGATGAAGCGGCCGTCCTCGCGAGACTGGAATCGGGGGACTTGATGGCTGCCGCCTTTGACGTCTTCGCTGTCGAACCTGCAGAAAACGACGCGCTTATCCACCATCCAAACATGCTCGCCACGCCACATATCGGCGCGAGCGCGGAGGAAATCAGGCTGGCGATTGCGCAAGCAGCAATCCGCGGGCTGACTGAGCATCAGGACGTCGATCCGGCGGTTTTTTATTCGAGCTGAATAGCGATCAAGTTCCGCTTCCTTAAAGCGGCTGACGGACCGGTCAAACCGGACTGCGGCGTTACTTTGAAAGTGTGCCCATGATCGCTGCGCGCACCCGGTCGACGATCGGCTTCGGAGTCGCCGACACTTCGCGCACCAGTTCATCGACGCGCTCGCCGGTCATGGCGTCGATGTCGAGGTTCATGCGCTTGGCTTCCGCGAGAAACTCCGAATCCTTCATTGTCGCGTCGAAGGCGCGACGCAAGACTTCCACGCGGCCGGTCGGGACGTCGGGGGGCAGGAAATAGCCCCGGTCGTAGTCCTGCCGCGCGAAAGTGAGCCGCATGGCAAGCTTGTCCTCATCCGTCCTGGCAAGATCATAGACAAGCGGGACGTCCGGCAGTTCGGGGTGCCTCTCAAAGCCATATTGCGCGATGACCTTAATCTTCTTTTCTGCGAGCAGCCTGCCCGAGAGGATCTTCGCAGTCGACCAACCGACTCCGCCGATGCCCTCCAATTCGCCGGCCTCGATCGCGGTGTTAATCTGCGCCGTACCCCCATAGCCGCGCACGACCTTGAACTTCAGCCCGAGGAAGGCGTTTGCCACGGCGGGGAAATCCACCATTGTCGTGCCTGCCGTCGTGGCGCCTACAAGCAGCTCCTTCGAGTACAGATCATTCAGGGTCTGCACGGGCGCTGTGTGCCAGGCCATCGCGACCTGCACCTCGCGCGCAGCGGCGCCTATCCAGATGAGTTTCGTCGCATCGAAACGCGCGGCCTCCGGCTGCAACAGGGGCGCGGTGGCCATGCCGTTGATCGGCGCGCCAATCACCGTTCCGTCGCACGCGCCGGTATTCACGAGCTGGTTCGCCATCTGCACGCTACCGGCGCCCGGCACGTTCTGCACGACCACGGTCGGTCTGCCGGTCATGTGGTTCGGCACGTAGCGCCACACGAGCCGCGCGATCAGGTCGTAGCCCGAGCCGGCCGCAGACCCCACGAGGATGCGCAATTGCTTTTCCCTGTAGAACTGGTTCTCGTCCTGCGCCAGCGCCGGAAAGGCTGTGAGAAGGGCCCCTATTGCAAGGGCTGCTTTAGTGATGACGCCGTGTTTCATCTCTCCCCCTTGTCGCGTCAGGACGCGAGCGATGGCCGCTTGTTCGTCCACGGCCGCGCGCGCTCGAAGGCGGCTGCAACGCCGAGCAATGTGGGCTCGTCGAAAAGCCGCCCCACGAGTTGCATCGAGAGCGGCAGCCCCTCCGCCGAGAAGCCGGTCGGCACAGACATGGCCGGATTGCCGGTCACGTTGAACGGCATCAATTGCGTCGGTCCCGCTGATACGGATGGCGGCGACCCGTCAAACCGCGGGGCGGGCGCGAGTGTCGACACGGTGAGCAGCGCGTCATAGCGCTGCATAATGCGGTTTAGCGCGAGCGAAAGTTCGCGACGCAGGCGCTTGGCCTGCAGAAGGTCCGATGCGGTGACGAAGGCGCCCACGGCCATGCGCCGCCAGGTCGCCTTCGCGAAATCGAGCGGGCGCGTGCGGAAGTCCTGCTCATGAACCGTGAAGGCTTCCGAATACATGATCAGCCGCCCGCAGGACATGAACAGGTCGAAATCCGGCAGCGTCACGTCTTCGACCACGGCGCCAAGCTTGGCAAACACCTGCGCCGCCTCTTCAATGGCCTTTAGCACGTCCGGCGAGCGACCCTGCGCCTGCGCAAAGAAATGACGCGGCACGCCGATGCGCAGCCCCTCCACCCCCGCTCCAAGCTTCGCGCAAAAGTCCGGAACGTCGGCCGCGGCGGATCCCGCGTCGCATGGGTCGAAGCCGGAGATCGCCTGCATAGCCAACGCCGCGTCCTCGACGCTCCAGGCAAGCGGCCCACAATGGTCGAGCGCCCACGACAGCGGAAATACGCCAGCGCGCGACACGCGCCCGAGCGTTGGCTTAAGGCCTATCGTTCCGCAATAGGCTGCCGGTCCCCGGATTGACCCCCCGGTGTCCGAGCCCATGGCCATGCGCACGAGGCCCGCCGCGACGGCCGCGCCCGAGCCTGACGATGAGCCGCCGGGGATATGCTCGGGGTTCCACGGATTGCGCGCCGGAGGGAAAGGCAGATCGAAGCTTGGGCCACCGAGCGCGAACTCGTGCGTCGAAAGCTTGCCGAGCAGCACCGCTCCCTGCGCGCCAAACCGCGCGGCGACGGCGGAGTCGCGAGCTGGAACATTGTCCTTGCGCAATTTCGAGTGGCAGGTCGTGAGCACGCCAGCAGTGTCGTAGATGTCCTTCAGCGCATAGGGCACGCCCTGGAAGGCCCCCAGATCACGGCCTTGCTGGAAGGCGCGGTCGGCTGCCTGCGCGTTGGCCAGCGCGCGCTCCGGGGTGGCGGTGATGAAGGCGTTGATCTGGGGATCGATGCGCGCGATCCGATCGAGCGCGTGCTGCGTGAGCGCGACGGATGTGAGTGTTCCAGCTCGAAGGCGCCGCCCGGCCTCTGCGATGGAGAGTTCGTGCAACTCTTCCATTCAGAGCATCCTGATCACGGTTGAAAGGTCGAAGCTCTCATCGGGAGCATGGTCCGCCGTTCTGGGTGCGCGAATGACGCGCAGCATGCGGTGAAGCTCTGTAAAGTCTTCGAGGAGTTGCGCCCGCCGCTCAGCCGGAACATCGAGCTGTGCGCGGCGCGCAAACACGTCGAATTCGAGCTCCAGCGCAAGGCGCTCCTCACCCGCGTTCATTACCGCTCCTGTCCAAGCAATATGGTATTTTCACGACTATGGCTCAGCTGCAATGTGTGCGCAACTTCCCCTAAAGTCCTCTTACAGTTTGCCCCTACATTCCAAAGATGATCGCCTCTCCTGGAACGAGCTTGGCATCACCGACTTGCTACGGAACATTTCCTACCTGTTTTCTGCGCCTTCGGACCACAGGGTTTTGGACGAGATCATTTTCAAGCGTAGTGCAGCTCCATGCGGAAGCGCGAAACCGTTCTGCTATGAACTCGATGAATAGCCGAACTCGGTGAGGCTGCCTGCGATGGGGAAAAAGAATGAAAAGTGCATCCTCGTGCCCGACATACTCTGGAAGAATTCGGACAAGCCTGCCGTCCGCAAGATCAGCCGCTACGCAGTATAATGGAAGCACGCTCACCCCGGCATCGGCAAGCGCAGCAGCCCTTAACACCATGGCGCTGTTGCTGCTTAAATTGCCCCGGACGCGAATTTTCGTAGCTGCTCCCTGCCCATTCAGAAGCCAGACGCCACCAGCCGTTATTTTTCTGTGTAGCAAGCAGTTGTGCTGAGATAAATCCGACGGTTTGGTGATCGATGAAAGGCGCTCCAGATATCCGGGCGATGCACAAGCAACCCACGTGAGCTTGCAAACCTGCCGCGAAACGATTGACGAATCCTGCGGGCGAGACAGGCGTATGGTCACATCAAAGCCGTTCTCGAAGATCGTTCTGGGTTCAAGCGGAACATCTATGATGGATGTGGAAACGCCAATCTGCGGATAAGCGCGACAAAAATCAGCTACTGCCTCACCCATGTGCAAACTGCCGAACGCCTTCGGAACGGCGACCCGCACATCTCCCGCTGGCTTCTGCTGTAGGCTGGCGACATCCGCTTCCGCCTCGGCGATCTCACTCAACAGCTTATTGCAAAACTCAAAGTATTTAACGCCTATTTCCGTCGCATGCAGCCGCCTTGTCGTCCGATTCAGAAGGCGCGCGCCCAGCACGTCTTCCAATTTCGCGACATGCTTCGTTATCACCGCGCGTGAGACACGGAGACGACCAGCTGCCGCGGAAAAGCTCCCGCTCTTGAGGACCTGAACATAGGTAGCCATCAGCTGAAGCTTGTCCACGGCCCACCTCCGATTGTTTCCAGTTCGTGAACATTCAAGTGACGAGAAAGTAGCTTACCCGAGACCAATCTCCGGCGATACTGAGTGCGGCGCACGCTCACAAGCGCTACACGGGAGGCGCTCATGAGCATACAGGCTCAATCGGAAACTATCGGCGACGACTCATCCACGATCGGCAGCGGCGTGGGCACGATGGAGCGCGAACTTTCAGCGATGGGTTTCGATCCAAGCTGTCCTACGCCGACAACCTTTCAGCTCCGCGCGGCCCTACCGAAGCAGGGGCGAGGCCAGGCGATCATGGCTGCCACGGATCGTATGTGGGTAAACTTGAAGGTGTATGCGTCCGGAGGTGAAAACGAGCTTCACGCTCACATGAACGAGGATCACGTTTTCATTATTCTGCAGGGAGCCGCAATCTTCCGGGCCCCCGATGGCGGAACAACCCGCTTAACGCGAAACCATGGCCTGATGCTGCCCAGAGGGACCACCTACTCCTTCACCGCTGACGAGGCCGAGCCACTCGTGCTCCTGCGCGTCGGCGCTGTTGTTGACCCGGAGAAGTCCGCCTGGAGTCGGACGGATGCGTCGGGGAAGCCATTGGCCGGAAACGCCGTGGAAAATAAGGCCGTCCCGACGGTGTTCTACACAGATCGCTTCTACGAGTAAGTTCGGCCGCGTAATCGACTCGGCACGCAGAGCAAGGACGACGACTGCAATCAGGTAGGTGCGCTAGTGAATTTCAAAGTTACTCAATACGTTCCACCGCATCACGACGTTATAGACGAAGCATTCGAGCGTGAGTTTGAGGGGGTGCGCTTCAAGAAAGTGTCTTCAGCTGCCGAACTAGAGAGGGAGCTTCTCGAGTCCGAAGTGCTAATCGCAAACAACCCATTCTATACGCCTGAAATAAGCGCTGCGGTGGAGCGATCCCGCAAGCAGCTTAAGTGGATTCAGTTCACAACGGTGGGTATCGATACAGCGGCCCGAAGCGGCCTGCCAAACGACATCCCAATAACCAACGTCAGAGGAATACGAACTGGAATTCTGGCGGGCCATGCAATGGCGCTCATGCTCGCCCAAATGCGTGCACTTTATCGTTTCAGTGAAAATCGTCTGAAGCAGGAATGGGCTCGATCCGAGATCTGCAAGTACGTTGCGACAACTGAAGACAAGGTCATTGTGATCGTGGGCCTGGGAGAGATCGGCAGGGACATAGCAAGGAAGGCGAAGTCTTTTGACATGCGTGTCGTTGGCATTTCCCGGGCAGCAACGCCGGATGAGTATATCGACGAAGTATACCCGCGCACGGCGCTCCATGATGTATTGCCACGAGCTGACGTCCTGATGTTGTCCCTTCCGCTTGAACCAGACACGCATCACCTGATTGGCGCTCGTGAACTATCACTGATGAAAAGAACCTCGATCGTCGTGAATATCGCCCGCGGTCCGATCATCGACGAGGCTGCGCTTGCAAAGTCTCTTTTGAACGATGAAATCGCGGGGGCAGCTATGGATGTCACCGAGATTGAACCGCTGCCTCACGACAGTCCACTCTGGCATTTGAAGAACGTCGTTATTTCCCCGCACGTGGGGGGCCAGGGAGACGAGGCGCAGAAGCTTCGGCTGCGCCGCCTTATAAGCGATAATCTTTCGCGCTTTATGAACGCCAAACCACTGCACAATGTTGTGTCGCAAAAAGTGGATGGGTGGAAGTGATACCAGGTGTGCGGCAACCGGAGAATAAAGATGACCAAGCGCCTTAGCGTCTTTATGCCCGCCGTCGCCTTTATCGCTGGGCACGTCGCACCGGCGCCAGCCCTAGCGAATGATGTGGAGAGTTTTTACAAGGGGCGACAGGTCACAGTCGTTGTATCGACGTCACAAGGGGGAGGCTACGATTCGTACGCCCGCATGGTGACGCGTCACATGGCCAGACAAATTCCGGGCAACCCCACAATGGTAGCCCGAAACATGCCGGGCGCTGCGCATGTGCGCGCTGCGAACTGGCTATACGCGCAGGCGCCTCAGGATGGGTCAGCCATAGGAACGGTTGGCCAGACGATACCGGATTTTCAATTGTTCGACGGCACGGGCGTCGAATATGATGCAAAGCGATTCAACTGGATCGGAAATCCTATCGCAGGGAACAATGTCGTCGTGCTCTGGCATACGACCGGCATAAGAACCATCGAGCAGCTAAGGACCCGAGTCGTCTCCATCGGCGCTTCGGGGCCCAATTCGACAGCATCCTTCTATCCGAGCGTAATGAATAACGTCCTCGGCACGAAGTTCAAGATCATCAGCGGTTACCCCGGTGGGAATGAAATAAATCTAGCAATGGAGCGAGGCGAGGTCGAAGGGAGGGGCTCAAATTCATGGGCGTCCTGGAAGGCGACAAGACCAGACTGGGTCGCAGAGGGAAAGCTGCTCGTGATCACCCAGATTGGCCCTCGGAAAGAGGCAGACCTTCCCAACGTTCCGTTGCTGTCTGAACTGGCGCGAAATGAAGAGGAGCGGCACATCCTGAACAGCTTTTCTGCGTCGATAGCCTTGGGGCGGCCGCTCCTGACCGGGCCGGGCGTTCCCGCCGACCGCGTTCAGGCATTGAGGAATGCATTCCGACTCACAATGAGCGACCGCGAATTCCTTGCCGAGGCGGAGAAGGCAAAGTTTGATATTGACCCAGTCTACGGTGACGAATTGCAAAGGGTGGTGGCCGAGTTCATGGCGACTCCGAAGGAGTTGATCCCGAAGATCAAGGCCGCGATGATGTCGTCGGATCTGAAATGAGGATGCAAGCGGAAAAGGCGTGCTTTATTATCGTGACAGCGCTAGCCGTCTTAGTCCAATAGCCAAAGATTTCCGGCGTTGGCCAAAGCGCCGAAGGAAGCTCCTTCCACGAGAAGCGGGAGCCCCCGCATGGTAAACGTCGACGCGCTGGTTTCCTCGATCGCGTGATTGCGTGCAATCTGTACGGACCCGGCGTGTTTGTTCACCTTGTCGCTCCCGGACTTACCAGCATCCGGCAATTAACCCGCTCAAAGATCGAGCTTGAACAGGTCGATGGCGTTCTGGCGCACAAGTCGCAGCCGCCGCTCCTGCGACAGGCCATTCAGATGCCGTTCTACATTCTCTCTCGAATTCGGGAAGCTCATGTTGAAGTGGGGATAGTCATTCGACCACATGCAGTTTTTCTCACCCCACCATGAGAAAGAGCGCGTTCCGACGAAATCCTCCAGAAAGGTCGCATATACGTGTTCGGCGAATATCTCGCTGGGGCGGCGCTTGATCGCCATGGGGTCAGTCTTGCGAAAGCGCTCGAAGTAATAATCCCATTGCTGCAACAGGAACGGCGCCCATCCGACTTCGCTCTCGGAGAGAAGAAGCTTGAGATTGGGATGTCGGTCAAAGGCGCCTGAAAAGATGAAATCGAAGAGCGCATTGGCGGTGTCGTTTTGCTTGCGGTTCACAGCGTCGCGAACGCGCTCCATGCCCCTGGACTTTTGCGCGGTGCCGAATGCGCGCGCGTAAGAATGACCCGTGAGAATATGGCAGGTGACGGGTGCGCCGACCTCAGAGGCTGCCGCCCAAAGCTTTTCGTAATGGTTCGAGGTGAAGGGGAGCCGGGGGTCTGGCACTTGCCACACCATTACGCCCCGCAGGCCGTTAAGATGCCCGCGCTGCATCTCCTTAACGGCATTGTCGATATTATAAACGGAGACGCATGGAATGCCGTAAAAATTCCGCGGCGAAGTCTTGCAGAAGCTCGCGATCCAGTCGTTGTAAACCCGGAAAGCGACTTCCTGGGTCTCAACGTCGTCGACGCCGAAAATCGCCATGCCGTAGTTTGGAAACAAGACTTCCGCCTCGACGCCATCGATCATCTGATCCTTGAGGCGCAGAACGGGATCGCCTGCGCCGGGCGTCTGAACGGCAAACTTCACCGACGGAAGATTGCCGCGCAACCTGGCAGGCACTTCAAGCCACAATTCGTCGGGCTCCATGACATGTGAATCAGTCGAGATCATCCTGGGCATGGAGGCCGCATAGACAGGATCGAGCTTCGCGACATCATCGAGGGAGCGTCGATTGAACACCTCAGGCTGCATGTCCTCCAAGCCTGAAAATTTGGAATCCGACCTGGATCGATCCATTTTCATCCTCCCATTCATTTTGTGGCTCCAAGGATAGAGCCATACAAGGGATGTCGCAAGGGAGCGCGCAGCTGCGATATGCAATTTAGCCGTTGTGCTGCGAGCAGACCTAAAGTTAGTCTGTCATGGCTCCGGCGCAAGAAGATCGGAGTTACAGGGAGGACGCGCAACGTGCATATCGTTCGCACATTATCGCTCGCTACTTTCGTAATTGCGTCTGTGGCCTGCGCCGCGCACGCCCAAGAGCAGGCGTTCTACAAGGGAAAGACAGTCCGAATTCTTGTCGGCACCGCCAGCGGCGGGGATTATGATACGCAGGCGCGTCTGATGTCCCGGCACTTGCCCCGTCATATACCCGGTCAGCCTCCTGTCATTGTCGAGAACATGACCGGAGCGGGCGGCATCAACATGGTCAACTTCCTGTACAGGCTTGCCCCCAAGGATGGGACTTCTCTTGGCGTCGTGCCAAACAATTTCCCGGCCCAACAATGGGCGGGCGGGGGCGGAATTCAGTTCGATGTCGTCCGCTTCAAATGGATTGGCGGTTTGACCAAGGAAACCTCGACAATGGTCGCCTGGGCAGCGTCGGGCATACGCACACTTGAAGATGCGATGAGCAGAGAGGTCGTCGCCGGCGCGACCAGCCGCGGGGCCATAACGTATTCCTTTCCCGCGATGCTTAATACGCTGGTTGGCACACGGTTCAAGATCGTTCTTGGATACACCGGCGGAAGCGAAGTGAACGTGGCGATGGAGCGTGGCGAAGTTGCGGCGCGGCTTAATTCCTGGTCCTCATGGAGAGCGACCAAACCGGACTGGATAAAGAACGGCCTGATCAATGTGCTTGTGCAGGCAGGTCCGCGTCATCCTGATCTGGCCAACGTTCCTTCCCTCGAAGACATGGCCAAGAGCGAAGCGGACGGAAAGATCATGGACATTGCGCTTATCGGCAACAAACTGGGGCGGCCTGTCGCGGCGCCGCCAGAGACACCTGATGATCGGGTAAGCACACTGCGTGACGCACTTCGCTTGCTGGTGGAGGATCCGCTGTTTCTTGTAGAAGCGAAGAAGCTCAATATGGAACTTGATCCGACATTCGGTGAACAGATGCAGCGTGAAATTGAGGCCGTGATGAAAGTGTCAAAGGACTATTTACCAAGAGCGCGCGAGTTCCTTGAATGAGCCATCGCGGGTGCGCAGATATCATTTACTTGCCGATGCGCCACGACTTCTTCTATCTCGCGACCATTGCGGACTGTCTCACCCGCCAGGCGCAGGCCTGGCGCCAGCGGCCTCACGCCGCCCACGGCGGGCAATTGCCCGCCGTGATCTAATCAACAGCATCGAAGCCGATCAGCAGGTGCAAGCCGTAAGCTTAATTTAACCTAGAACCTGTCCAGCCAATTGGGAGCAGCCTGGATTACGATGGCGCGATCAGGAACGGACGGGATCAACTTGCAGCGCGCCAAACTTGCTCGCGTCTCGTCCGGATTCGTTTTCCCGTACGCGTGTGAGCAATCAGACTTTCGCGCCGAAACGTTCGCTGGTCCCAATCTGGAATTTCTGTGCGGAAACATCTGTCCGTCCGCCTTCAGTAGCCCCTTGCGTGTAAGATGATATTTGCAATAGCTCAAGCTCTCCATCGCCAGCATTCTCGAACCAGTATCGCGAGTACCGGGGAGTTATGGTGCCTTCGTTCGGGCCGAATTCGCCTATCAATACATCGCCCGGACCGTAAAAGCGCACGCGTCCCTTTATAACCATCCAGAACGAATCCATACGTTTGTGATAGTGTAGATTATTTTCTCCGCTGTCCTTTTTGACGACCTGTACGACTGCCTTGAAAAGGTCGGTGCGCGCAAGGCCCACAAAGCCCTTTCCGGCGTTGAGTTGATCCGGCTTCACATAACTGAAGGTAGTAACCTTCGCCTCAGCCTGTTCGTGCAGGCTCTCGGGATTGGTTTGATCTGCGATACCTGTGCTCTCACTCATTTCCTGTCTCCTCTTGATGTATTATATCTCGTCAGCGAGTTGGTTCAGACTGCATTGTAACATGTTTTGAGTCCTGCTCGTACCACGAAGCTAAACGATAAACGTTTCCTCCGTGGCCATCTTAAGTTGAAGGCTATTAAATATGGAAGCTTTTTCCCTGGTCAGGGCAAATGTGTATCCCATGAAGCCATACTTGAAGCGGGATGCCGGATGAGCGCCTAAGCTGCTGATTCCTGACGAAGCCGCCCGCCCGGAACGGGATCATCCCGCCCGTCGGTCTGACCAGCCGCAAGGGCATAGAAGATTGAACTGAGAACTTCCCGGACTTTCACATGCCGCGCGCGTCCTTCGTGTCGTGCGGTGGGTAATGAAGGGCTCCACGAGGCGCCCTTTTCGTTAGTCAGGTCGCTTGATAACGAGGCCACCTGCAAGTCGCGCCCCTCCGATGCCCGGCCGTCCACAGGATCGGCGTCCCAAACTTCATTGAGGCCGGGAAGCCCATCGTAGAATGGGCGATGCAGCGACCTGAGATCGATGCGGACAGGATCAGCCTTTTCGGAACAGTTTCGGGTCGTTCACATCCACGCTGATTGCATCGAACGCGCCTCAAGGCGCGCGCAGATCTGGCAACCTGCCTCAAGCCGGGATTCCACACGCTGCTGGAGACTGCGTCCGAGCGCATGCTACAAACATATGTGAAAAAGTGCGGCACACCGTTCGCCCTGACGGCTTGCTATTCCAGTTTGATCGGTTGTAGCTTTCCAAGAACGTGCTGGCCGAAGGCGCTTGATAAAATTGGAACATAGTACCCGCAGGGGAAAACATGGCTTCATCTCACGTATCCGCTTTGCTACGGGCAGGTTTAGTCCCTTTTGTCTGCCTTGGTTCATTTTCGCGGTTAAGCGCTCAAGAGCCGAACGTTTCTCCTAATTGGGGAGGCAAAAATATTACTATTGCCGTCGCAAGTACTCCAGGCGGGGGGTACGACAGCTATGGTCGAATTCTGGCGTCCCATATCGGAAAGTATCTGCCGGGGAACCCCACCGTCATCACAACCAACATGACCGGCGCTGGCGGAAATACGCTCGCCCGTTACATCAGCAGCGTAGCGCCAAAAGACGGCTCCTGGATCGCTTTGGTTCTGCCTTCGACCATTACAGGGGGCATCTATCTGGATAAAGCAAAACTACAATATGATCCTTCGAAGCTGATTCATATCGGAAGCGCCAATAGCGAAATTGACATGTGCTTTTTACGCTCCAGCACAGGAGTCACGCGGCTCAGCGACGTACTATCCCGAGAAGTGAGCATGGGCGCCAGCGCGGTTGGTGGGGCCACTCGCGAGCAACCGCTTGTTCTGAATCGCTTGTTGGGCACCAAGTTCAAAATTGTCTCTGGTTACCCCGGAACGCGTGAAATCCTCCTTGCAATCGAACGTGACGAAGTCAGCGGGGTTTGCGGGATGAGCTATTCATCGATGCGATTGCAACGAGGTGAGTGGCTGGAGAGCGGGTTCATCCGGGCGATCTCACAAAACCATACCGTTGGGGATCAAGCGCTAACCTCGCAAGGAGTGCAACGCGCCATTGAACTGGCGAAATCACCGTTAGATCTTCAGGCGATGGAGTTGATATACAGCCAACAAACTTTTGGGCGCCCTTTTGTCGTGTCCGCAGGCACGCCGGCAGCCTCTATTACTTCTTTGCGGGGGGCATTCATTAAGGCGCTGGATGATAGTTCGCTGCAAGCTGACGCGAAAAAAATGGGGCTCGATATCAATCCGGTTCCCGGTGAAGAGCTGCAAAAAATAGTCGACAAACTCTACACGAGTCCGAGTGCAGTCATAGCGCGCGCGACCGATGCTCTCAAGTCTGAGCCATGAGCTCATCGGCCGAGGAATCGATTGTGCGTCCGAGCCTCCGAAGCTTTGTTACACTTTCGCGGGATTTTGCTTTGGGGACTCAAACGCCGAGCAGTTTTCTTGAGCAGTGCCTTCAAAATATCGAGGCTTACGAATCCCGGGTTAAGGCCTTTGTCGTCTTTGACAAACACCGCGCGCGCGCGCGCGCCTCGGAGGCGAGCCAGCGCTGGGCGAAAGGCGAACAATTGTCCAGCATTGATGGCATGCCCGTGGGCATCAAGGACATCATAGAAACAGTCGACATGCCCACGGGCATGGGGTCGCCCCTTTTCACCGGCGCATACTCGGGCAGAGATTCTGCAAGCGTCAAAGCGCTGCGCAGCGCTGGCGCGATTATTGTTGGGAAGACCGTGACAACGGAGTTTGCATCTACGGTTCCCGGCCCCACCCGGAACCCTTGGGACATCGAGCGAACGCCCGGTGGGTCGAGCAGCGGATCCGCCGCTGCTGTAGCCGCAGGCATGCTGACGGCAGCTTTAGGCACGCAAGTTGTAGGCTCGATCATTCGTCCCGCCAGTTTTTGCGGATGTGTGGGCTTCAAACCATCAATAGGGGCTATAAACCGAGGCGGCAGCCATGATTTTATGAGTCAGAGCTGCCAAGGCGCGCTCGCAGCATCCCTTGCCGACGTTTGGTTTGTCTTGTCCGAAATTGCGGTGAGGGCGGGGGGAGACCCTGGGCATTGCGGCCTTATTGGCCCTATGGACCTGCCCGACGAGCGTCGTCCATCAACGATCGCTGTTCTCGAAACGCCAGGCTGGTCCGAGGTGAGTGCTGGCGCTCGCGAGATGTTAGCAGAATCTTGCTACTTGATAGAAAAATCAGGCATCAAGATTATCAGGCGCCGCGACTGTTTGGATGTTGAGCAGATTGAAGAGTGCATTGCATCAGCCGCTGTCCAGACAAGGAAAATAAACGCCTGGGAGTCTCGGTGGCCGTTGAATATCTATCGCGATCTGGATTCTAGCAAGGTCTCTACAAGCATGTTGATAAAACTCGAAGAGGCCGAGGCGATGTCTATAACGCAATACCGATCAGCACTGGCTTCTCGCGATGCGGCAAGGGTCGCGTATGGGAAACTCAAGCAGCAAGCGGATCTTGCAATTACCCTTTCGGCGAGTGGGGCGGCTCCCCAAGGAATGTCTACGGGGAACACCGCTTTTTCTGTGCCAGCTTCATACCTCGGCGTCCCGGCCTTATCGCTTCCGCTATTTTGGGATGAGCAGATGCCTCTCGGCCTTCAGCTCATGGGATTTCAAGATCAAGATGCTAATCTGTTCGGGCATGCCCAACATGTTTTGTCTTCTGTGTTCAAGCGCCCCGAGCTGATTGGCCGGGTGATCAGCGACAAATCAATTTAAACGTATTTTCATCCGTCGAAATTGCACGGACGCAACTTGAATGTTGGCAGGCCCCAATGCGCTGAAAGCTCATGTCAAGCGGGTTTGTGTGGTTTGACACGCTTGAAAGTAAAACGTAGACAAAATAGAAAACCTCACTTGCGTCGAGGCCAATATACGGGGAAACGGGAGGAGCAAATGTTGCTGCGGGCAAGTTCATGCGTGAAACGTACGCACGCACCTCTCATGAAGAGATACAGACATCCATTTCCGATTTTGGCGATGCTGGTCACTACCGCCAGCATCGTATCGACGTCGCCAGCAGTTGCAGAAGGCAATTTAGCGGAATTCTACAAAGACAAGAGCATAGAGCTCTTCATCAGTTCTGGTCCCGGCGGTGGATATGACACCAATGCCCGCATCCTGGCGCGGCACATGGGCAAACACATCCCTGGACATCCGAACATCGTGACGAAAAACCTGGAGGGCGCCGGCGGCCTTCGTCTCGCTAATCTTTTATACAATACTGCGCCCAAAGATGGGACCGCTTTTGGCACCATTTACCGGAGCACCGCTTTCGAACCGCTGTTCGGCAACAAGGCTGCGCAGTTCGATGCGACACGCTTTACCTGGATCGGCAGCACTAGCAGCGAGATCAGCCTTTGTGTGTCGTGGCACACGAGCAAATTTTCTGCGTTCAAGGACCTTCAGCGCTCGGAACTGACGGTTGGCACGACAGGCCGAGGGAGCGATTCATACGTCTTTACAAGCATAATTAACGGTGTGCTTGGCGCCAAGATGCGGATGGTGTCGGGATACCGCGGCGGTAATGATATGAACTTAGCAATGGAACGCGGTGAAGTCGGCGGCCGCTGCGGTTGGTCATGGTCCAGCATTCGCGCGTCTCATCAGCGATGGATCGACGAAAAAAAGGTCAACATCCTGGTGCAAATCGGTCTTACCAAACATCCCGATCTTCCCGAAGTCCCTTCCGTAGTTGATCTAGCGCAGAATGCGGAGGATCGGGAACTGCTCAAGCTGCTGTTTGCGCGTCAGACGATGGCCTACCCTTTCCTGGCGCCACCTGATCTTCCGAGCGAACGCGCCGCTGCTTTGAGAAACGCCTTCATGGCGGCGATGCAAGATAAGGAACTGCTTGCTGAGACGGACAAGGCCAAACTCGAGATCTCACCGATCCCCGGCGCTGAGCTCGAGGCGCTCGTCCGAAGCGTCTACGCAGCCCCTCCCCCTCTCGTTGCAAGGGCGGCCGAACTACTCAAATAAAACCATGTCGGATACGACCAGAGAGGCGAGTGAGAAAGTCCGGCGCCGACGGGTCGAGTCCCGTGTGGCAGGATCAACCCAAAGGAAGCGACTGCCCAGATGACCCTTGCGCGCGTCGAAGACAACACCGGAATCGGAATGCCGGTCCGGCGCAAAGAAGACCACCGCCTTCTGACCGGCAAGGGGCAGTTCAGTGACGACTGGCGTTTCGATGGTGAGGTATACGCCTGCTTCGTGAGGTCAACGCGCGCTCACGCGCACATCCTCAGGATTTATACTGCATTCGCTCGGCAGGACAACGAGGTGCTGAATATTTTCACCGGGCAGGATGTCGCTTCTGACGGGCTCCAGCCAATCCCGTCCCGAGCGGCCATAAAGAAAGGCCCGGACGTAAAGCTGTATAATATTGATGGGTCACCGGTCTTCACAACGCCTCAAGATCTCTTGCCGACCGACAAGGTTCGGTTTGTTGGCGAAGCCGTAGCGATGGTCATCGCCAAGACGAACGCAGCCGCGCGCCAGGCTGCTGAGCGCGTTCTGGTTGAATATGGAGAGCTCCCGGCTGTCACGTCGGCGCTCGATGCGCTGCAAACGGACGCCGTCCGGATTTGGGAGAACCACGATTCCAACATTGCGATCAACGCCGAAATTGGCGACCCTCTTGGCGTTAAGGCGGCTTTTGCTGAAGCGAAACATGTAGCTCGACTCAGAACATGGGTGCAGCGGGTGTCGGGCGCCCCGCTTGAGCCCCGTGCGGCGATCGGGATTTTTGAGCCTGCAACCGGGCTCTACACGCTGTATTCCGGCGGAGGCGGCGTAATCCGGCACAAGAGCCAGCTTATGTCGGTGTTGGGCGAGCCCTCCAGCAACGTCCGGGTGGTCAATCGCGATGTGGGGGGAAGCTTCGGGACGCGCAACAATTTCTATCGTGAATCGGGGCTTGTCTGCTGGGCTGCGCGTAAGGTGAAGCGGCCGGTGAAATGGACATCCAGCCGGCATGAGTGTTTCCTGTCTGACTACCAGGGGCGCGATTTACATGTGGAAGCGGAGCTTGCGCTGGACGCCTCAGGGAGGTTTCTTGCTATTCGAAGCACCAATGTAAGTAATCTTGGCTCTCATACCGTCGCCTTTACGCCACTTGCAAAAGGCGCGGGCCTGATGAGCGGCAATTATGACATCCCCGTCGCTCATGTCCGGGCTCTTGCGGTATTGACGAACACGGTTCCAACCACATCCTATCGCAGCGCTGGGCGACCTGAGGCCACATTCGTGATTGAGCGGCTCATCGATATTGCCGCGAGAGAATGCAACATAGATCGGGTTGAGCTTCGCAGACGTAATCTAATCGCGCCGGATCGTCTGCCATACGCCAACCCGCTTGGCCTGACATACGACAATGGGAATTTCGGCGACACGATGGAAGCCGCCTTGCGTATGTGCGACTGGGATCAGTTCGAGACACGACGCCAGGAAGCACGGCGCCGGGGCCAATGCCGTGGATTCGGAATTGCGAATTACATCGAGATCACCACTGGCGACCCGCGCGAGCGTACAGAGATCACAATATTGCCGGAGGGATGGGTAGACGTTGTTATTGGGACGCAATCGACCGGTCAGGGTCATGAGACCAGCTTTGCGCAGCTCATCAGTGAATGGCTGGGCATTCAGATCGAGAAAGTTCGCCTCATTCAAGGAGACACAGATCGCGTCAGCGTAGGAGGGGGATCTCACTCGGGCCGGTCTATGCGACTGGCGGGTATCGTTATTGGGGAAGCTACGTCGGCAATCCTGGAAATGGGAAAGCGTGCAGCCGCCGAACTGCTTGAAGTCTCGACTTCTGACCTGACTTTTGAACGCGGCCGTTTTCTGGTTAGTGGAACGGACCGCTCGATCGACTTGTTTGCTATCGCAAGCGCAATGCACGAGCGGACTCTGCCGTCGGCAGAACTCCATGGCGTGCTTGCGGCTACTTGCGAAAAGACCGTGCGATTTGCGGGCTATCCATACGGGTCGCATGCTTGCGAGGTAGAGGTCGACCCCGAAACCGGCCGGGTGCACATCATCACCTATGCTGCCGTTGACGACGTGGGCCGGGCCGTGAACCCGATGATTTTGCGCGGTCAGACCCACGGGGGCGCCGCACAGGGAATTGGGCAGGCTATCCTGGAGCAAATCGTTTATGATCCTACAGATGGACAGCTTCTGACTGGTTCATTCATGGATTATTGCATTCCTCGCGCCGCTAATTTGCCAATGTTTCATACAGCGATCAGCGAAGTTGCTTCACCAAGCAACCCGCTCGGCATTCGCGCCGGCGGCGAAGGGGGCACGACGCCTGCGCTCGCTGTTATTATCGGAGCTATCGTCGATGCTCTTTCCGAGTTTGGCGTGAAACATGTCGAGATGCCCGCAACGCCGGAAAAGGTATGGCGAGCAATCCGGTCGGCCACCGAAGCATGTCAACCATGAGAAAATACATTGCCCGAGATGAGGACTCCTTAAAGCCGAAAGGCATGACAAGGAGCCCGAAATCCTGTCCATCGATTGAAAGGCACTGCGCAAATGACGGATGACATAATCGTCAGAGAACACGGTGATATCCTGCATCTGACGCTAAACATGCCTGACAGCGGCAACGCCGTCACTGACGAAATGGCGGCTGAACTCACGGATTTGCTCAAGTCCGCTGCTCACAGATCGCGACTTGTCGTCCTGCGCGGTGCGGGAAGTGACTTCTGCGTTGGGCGAGCCACCGGCCGACCGAAAGTATCGGCTCAGGAGGCGCTTCAGCGCCGCCGGTCCACGGAAGTGATATTTGATTGCTACGGCGCTTTCCGGAGCGCTCCGGTTCCGATTCTGGGGCTGGTTCAGGGTAAGGCGCTCGGTTTTGGATGCTCGATAGCAGCTCTTTGCGACATCACGATTGCAACCGATACTGCCTTGTTCCAGATCCCCGAGATGTCACACGGCACCATGCCCACAATGGTGATGTCGTCACTGGTGGACAGGCTTTCGCGCAAAGCGATTGCGCACCTTGTATACACATCCTCACTCATCAGCGCATCGCGCGCTCTCAGCTTTGGCATAGTCGGAGATGTCGTTAGCGTCGACAAAGCAGACGCTCACATCGAAGAGATTTGCGCTGCTATCCTGCGCGCCCCTCCCCCTGCCACACTGGGCGTGAAGGAATATCTGCGGACAGCGATGCATATGGATGTCCAAGGTGCGGTGGACTATGCCCGCAATATCCATGCAACAATCAATTCGTCATCAGAGATGAAGCGACGCTGATCCGGTTTATAATATCTGCTCCTGCCGCTCACACCCCGGGGCCGCGCCACCAGACATGCGGCTTGCTGATAAACGTGATCTCGGGTGACATCATGCGCAGCCGCAGAAGTAACGGGCGAGCGCAGCATCGTGCCTCTTTGTGCGCGCGAAGTCGCCTTGAGTGATTGGTCGTAATGACGCTCATTGTTTGATAGTTGTATGCAACAGCGACAGCCCGTTATTCGGATTTAGAACGCATTGCTCGCGTCGCACGCAAAAAGCTGTGTGCCTCATGTGACCGCGGTCACAACCAGGCCTTTTCGCTGCGGCCGGGCCTGTCTTCGCACAGAGATCTGAGAGCGGTGCGGCAGCGCTCTACAAAGAGCGCGCGCTCTCGATGCTCTCAGGAGCACGCCGGGGTGAATATGACGCCTATGCGCGGTTTTCGCGCGACATCTAGCACAACGTGTCTGCGCGCGATGAATCGTGATAGCGCCGACGACGCTTAGACGGGCGGCAGCGAGTACTTCTTGCTGGCGAGCCATTCGCCGGGAATGACCTTGTTCGTTCCTTCCTCCATCAGTTTGCGATGCAGGATGGCGCCGCACGCGACGAACTGGATCGCGAGGCCCGTGTTGTTCTTGTAGTAGAGAATAGAGTCCGGCGTCTGCTTGACGCTGACCTTGCCGGCGACAATGTCGCCCAGTTCATGCACGCGAGCGCGGTCAACAAGCCCCTTCTCGATGGGATCGAGCAGTTCAGTCTGACGGTTTCCGATCACGCTCTCCCAGTCATTGATGACGATGTCGGACGCGCGCGCGAATGTCGTCTCGTCTACCTCGTTGCGCTTGTCGATCACGTCCGAATTGCAGATGGAGATGACCATCTGCCCGGGCTCCAGCCATTCGCCTTGCAGAACCGGCACTTTCGAATTGGTTGCGCAGCAAACAATATGCGAGCCCCGCACCACCTCGCGCGGATCATCGACAGTGACGACCTCGATCGGTTCGTTCGCCATGCGTCGCTTGAACGCCTCGCGATGGGCGACGCTGGGGCTGTAGACCTTCACGGTCTTGATCGGTCGCACGGCGCAGATGGCGCGGCAGTTCGGGAACGCCTGATTGCCTGTGCCGAAGAGCCCGAGCACCTGCGCGTCCTCGCGCGCGCACTGGGACACCGCGAGCCCCGTCGTCGCGCCGACGCGGAAGCCGCTCAGGTGCGTCTCGTGCATGAAGGCGAGCGGCTCGCCAGTTTTCAGGCTGTAGAGGATGATGATCGTCCAGTTGACCGGATCTGGATTGTCGAGCGTGCGTCGCTCGGAGTTCCTCTCGTCCATCAGCATGAAGTGCGAACCCGCGCGCACGCAGGCGGCTTCATAGCTCTGCACCGCGCCCGCATGAATATTGGCGAAGTAGTTTCGCCGCGGGTCCTTCGTGCCCGACTTGTAGCGCAGGCGCGGCGGGTTGACCGCCTTGCCCGTCGCAAGGTCGCTGAAGGCCACGCGCATTCCCTCGATCGCTTCCGGGATCGAGAGCAGACGCATCGCGTCGTCGTCGGTGATGATGATAGGCATCTGGTCAGTCCTGTATTTGCGAGTCCGTTCAGGGGATGATGCCGAGGATCTTGCGCGTCCGCTCGACGACCGATGCGGGCGAATTGAAGATGTCTGCGACCGTTTTTTCGACGACCTCCGGCCCCAGCGGCTGGATTTCAAGATTCAGTTTGGCGGCCTCCGTCAAGAATTCTGTATCCTTGAATGTCGCCATGAACGCCTCGCGTAAAATCTTCAGCCGGTCCGCAGGAACCCCTTCGGGCCCAAGCACGGGGCGCCCATATGTCCATGGCCCGAAGATAAGCGTGAGCACCTGCCGGTCCTCCTGCGACTTCACCATGTCGAAGGCGTTCGGCACGTCCGGCAGGTCGGGGTGTTTCGTCAGCCCCATCTGAATCGGGACTTTCGCGATACCCTTCTTAAAATCCTCCCATAGATCGGCCTTTAGGCTCGAAACGGTGAGGCCGCAATGCCCGTCAACCTCGCCCTTCTGGGCTGCGAGCCGCGCTTCCGCAAGACCGGGATAACCCGTTACGATCTTGAAATTGAAGCCAAGCACGCTCGCGATCACACGCGAGTCGAGCGTCGATCCGGCCGTGGGGCCCGTCGAGCCCACAACAACAGGCTTCGTGCGCAGATCTTCGATGTTCGACACGTTGGAACTCCAGAAACCGCACGTGCTGATTTCCGTGTTCATACTGCCGATCCACGAGAACTTCCGCGGATCAAAGCGCGCAACCTGCGGATTGAGAAGCGGCTCGACAGTGTTCACCGGGTTCGGCATTCCGATGACCGAACCATCCTTAGGCGCGACGTTCGCAATGTAGTTCGTCGCCGTGAGGCTTCCCGCGCCAGGCATGTTCTGGATCACGATGACTGGGCGCCCGGAAATGTGCTTGCTCATGTGTCGCGACAGTGCGCGCGAATAGGTGTCGAACGTAGCGCCTGTCGGGTAGCCGACGATGAAGCGCACCGTTTGCCCGTTGTAGAAATCCTGCGCCAGCACGGGCGCACACAGACTGCCTGCTGAGGTGAGCGCCACTCCCGCCAGTAAAATCGTTCTCATGTTTCCCTCCCTCGTTGATTCAAAGTGCGCGGCCGCCCAGCGCCGGCAGACATTGATCCACAGATGTGGCGATTCACAACGGGTGCAAGTGAAGCCCGTCAGCAAAAAGCCCGATATGCATTGCAGCCTCAGAAAAGCAAACGCGCGGCTTTTCCAACTTTAGACCAAGCTGCGCGTGACGCAGAACAGTGCTCGCAAAATCATTGTTTTCGGTCCTCGATCTTGCCAGGCCGGATCAGCATCCGAGCGCGCTCAACAATGGCTTCAGACGCATTGACGGTTTGCGCGGCGACCTTCTGCAAACGTTCGCCAGGCAAGGGATTGATGTCCAGATCCAACTTCTTCGCTTCGGCAAGGAAGATTGAGTCGATAACCGTCTTGTCGAAGGCGCGGCGCAAAGCTTCGACGCGGTCCGCAGGAACGTCCGGCGGCGCGATCAGCGGACGTCCAAGCGGGGATCCGGACACGATGAGTTCCAGCGCCCGCCGGTCGTTTTCATCCGTGACCAGATTCGTGACCAGCGGCACCTTGCCGCCCATGTACTCGGCGACCTCCGGCTCCGGATCGAGGCCCCATTCCACGAGAAAACTGAGCTTCTTATCCTTGAGCGCCTGGCCGAGCGTCGCCTTCACGGACGCCCAGCTGTTTGACCCACGGCAGTTGACCTCGCCGCGCTCCATCGCGAGGTTGACCTCGTTGCCACCCGGGTATCCCGAGATGATCCGGATATTGCCGTTAAAGAGGTTGTTGAGAATTTGCGGATTGAGCACGGAAGGCGACGTGGCGCCGCTGCCCCCGCAGATCAGCCCGCCATTCTTCAAAACGTCCTCCATGCTGTTGAGACCAGATGGAGCCCAGGCGAAAGTGTAGTTATTGTCTACAATCGGGTTTCCTATCCAGTTAAATTTCGCCGCGTCGAACTGGATGCCCTTCTCGCGCAGCGCCTGGTCGAGAGGCGTGTTCTGGCCCACCATCGCCATTGCGCTCCCGTCCTTGGACGCAACGTTGTAGAGCCAATTCGCTGCGACGCGGCTACCCGCGCCAGGCATGTTCTGCGGCACGATGTTCGGATTTCCGGGGATGTGTCGGCCCATGTGACGCGCTAGCGCCCGAGCATAGGCGTCATAGCCTCCCCCCACGCCATATCCAATGGCGAGCTGGATCGACTTGCCGGAATAGAAGCGGGACACATTATCCGATGCTGCGGTGGGGAACGAGGCTGTGGCGGCGATGACGCTGATCGACGCCATGAGGATTTTTTTCATTCCTTCCCTCTCATTTTTTGTTGGTTCTTTGAATGATCTTAAACTGCGAACGACGCAAAGCAAAGGCGGCGGCCTTGGGGTAGCCGACCACTGCAGCGCGGAGTTTCCTCTCATCCCACGCCGTCTTATAAAAGACCTGCAACGTCCAGCTTCATCTGACCTCAGCCTCCACGCCCCACACGTTTCGCGCGGCGGCGATGAGAACGTGGCGCGAGGTAGTCGCACCTGAGTGAAACTCTGGGACTGCCGCTTCTTGCATCGCATATCGATAATATGACAACGCTGTCGGGACTCAAAACTGTCTCAATACGTGCCTGGCGATTACCGTTTGCATGACCTCACTGGCGCCTTCAAGAATTCTGTCGCCACGCTGACGTCTCCACATTCGCTCGATCGGCATGTCTCGCGTTAATCCGATTCCGCCATGTATCTGCATACAAACGTCGAGTGCGCGGAACGCCATTTCATCGCAGAAATACTTGCAGTGATAAGTCTCGACTCTGGCCTCCTGGCCCGCATCGATCATTTGTGCGGCTCTGCGCACCAACATGCGGCCAACTTCAACATCCATATAAATGTCCGCCAGCTGCCATTGAATTCCCTGGCGTTCAGAGAGCGGGCGGCCGAAGGTTACCCTTTGCTTCGCGTATCCGACAGCCATCTCCAATGCACGAGTAGCAACCCCCACGGCGCGCGCGCCATGCTTGATACGTCCGGCGCCTATCCACTTTTGTCCAGCAGAGAAACCTGCGCCCAGACCGCCAATGAGATGCGACTTTGGCACCCGGACGTTATCAAGGATAATCTCCCAGGGGCGATCTCCCATCATAGTGTCATGCCGGGCGCCGAGGGAAACGCCGGGGGTATTCATGTCTACGATGAAGCAGGATATTCCGCCACGCGTTCCAAGCGTCTTGTCGGTGACGGCGAGCAACTGCATGAAATCAGCTGTACCGGCGCCGGTAATGAAGCGCTTCACGCCGTTGATTACATAATGATCGCCGTCCGCCACAGCCATTGTCTTCATGTTTGCCGGATCCGAACCAGCATCGGGCTCTGTCTGGGCAAAGCAGGCTGACTTTTCGCCGCGCAGAACGGGGAACAAATAGCGTTCGCGCATGTCGCCTTCCAAAGCGTACAGAATCGACCTAACCTGCGGGCCGGTGATCTTGTCGCTTCGTGGCAACGCCGCCGATCGTCCCAGTTCCTCCCAAACGACTGACTTCTGAAAAAGGTTTAATCCCTGACCGCCATACTCGCATGGCACGTCCATCATCCAGAGACCCAGCTTCTTCATGCCGTCCTGAAACCTTGCGGCATATTCCGGAACGAGCTCGTCGCCTTGCAAACAGCTCATCTCGTGGGGAATCATTTCGTTGTCCACATAGCGCCGCAGATTTGTGCGCAGCAAAATGAGTTCTTCTGGCAGATCAAACGACATACAGATGCCCTTCTAAATTTTCAGATTGGCCCAAAGTTATATTTATCGCGTTTCTGTGCAAGCGCTGTGCGTCAACTAGTTTTGAAGCTGAGCGCATTTTGTCTCATAATATCTCAGACTCCAGCTCCCAAGAATCTTTAGAGAAGTCCGTCCGCTATCTTGACCCGGCGCGGTCGAGGTGTGATGTTGGTTCAAATTACAACATATTTGGGAGGCGTCCACAGTGGTTGACAAGACTTTTGAGACTGTCAAAATCGAACGGGAAGGCGGCGTAACCTTTCTCATTATGAACCGCCCTGAAAAGCGCAACGCTATGAGTCCGCAGTTGCACTTCGACATGGAGGATGCCGTCGATTCCCTCTGGCACGACGAGCAGACCCAGGTTCTCGTGTTAACGGGCGCCGGACCCGCCTTCTGCGCCGGTCAGGATTTGCGCTTATATTTCAGGGGGACGGAGAGCGACCCCGTTACGCAATACAAGGCGCATGAAGCATCTGATAATTGGCGGTGGCTGAAACTCACCCGCTTCCCGAAACTGACGATTGCTATGGTCAATGGCTATTGTTTCGGCGGCGGTCTCACGCAGATGGCGGCATGCGATCTCGCCATATCAGCCGACGAGGCGCTGTTTGGGGCGTCAGAGATCAACTGGGGCATCCTCCCCGGCGGCAACGTGTCCTGGATCATGACCCTGCTGATGAGTTATCGCCACGCCATGCACTATGCAGTGACCGGCGATACGTTCGACGGGAAGAGAGCTGTCGAGATCGGGGCCGTGAATTATTCCGTGCCGCTGGCCAATCTCCGTGAAGAAACAATAGCCCTCGCCACCAGAATGATGAAGAAGAATCCGGCAGCGGTGCGCTTTACAAAAGAGGCTATTCGCACGGTTCGCACAATGAGCGAAGTGGACGCCCGTGACTATCTTGCGGCAAAGAGCGCAGCGCTGATGTTCCGAGACAAAGAAGGCGGACGTCAGCAGGGTATGCGCCAGTTCCTGGACGAGAAGTCGTTCCGCCCAGGGCTTGGCGATTATCAGCGCCGGCCGAGCGGATCGGACACCAAGGAATGATCTGGCTTCATTCCAGCTTTAGGTAGGTTCGGAGCTTTGCAGAAGCGCATACTGCGAGGAGGCGGCGATGAAACACATCTTGATTACGTATGTTGGAATCGCGCTTATCTCAACCTCGCTGACCGCCCGCTCCCAACAAGCGGACAGTAGCGCCTTCTTCAAGGGCAAGACGATCAATATCTACGTAGGCGGAACACCGGGGGCGTCATACGATACGAACGGTCGACTTCTATCGCGACACATGGGGCGCCACATCTCTGGCGCTCCGACGTTTGTCGTCCAGAACCTTATTGGTGCTGGCGGCATTCGCATGGTGAATTATCTTCATGCGCAAGCGCCAAAAGACGGCGCCCAACTTGGTATGATACCAAATACCCTGCCAGCGTTGCAGGCGGTGGGCGGGCGTGGCGTCCAGTTTGATCTGGCCCAGTTCGGGTGGATCGGATCGATCAGTCCGGTCTCAGTAACTCTGACCGCCTGGAGAGGGCGCGGCCTGGACAGCTGGGAAGACGCCAAAAAACGTGAAGTTATCGTGGCTGCATCCGCCAAAGGCGCCATTACGTACACTGTTCCTGCCCTGACTAATGCGATTTTGGGAACACGATTCAAAATCGTCACCGGTTACCAGGGCCTCGCTGACATCAGTCTCGCTCTGGAACGCGGTGAGGCGGAGGCCGTCTTGAGCAGCATTGAGAACTGGAAGGTTACCAAGCCGGGTTGGTGGAATGAGAAACGTATTCTCATGTTCATCCAGGCAGAGCCTAAATCCGCAGAACTTCCAGGCGTCCCGTCCATTCAGGAACTTGCGACGAATCCGGATGATCGCCGTCTCGCGGACTTTGTGCTCGCCGGTTCCAAGCTTGGGTTCGCGATGGCCGCAGGACCAGGCGGCACTGCGGAGTCGATCAATATTCTTCGGACGGCGTTCATGTCGACAACGAGCGATCCCGCTTTTATTGGCGAGGCTTCCAAGATGCTTCTGGATATCAATCCCGTCAGTGGAGAAGAGCTCACCCGCGTGGTGAATGAGGTTCTGACGGCTCCGAAATCCCTTGTAGAACGTGCGCGCCCTATCATCAGCGAATAACGAAACCAGTACGGGGAGAAAGAGTGGAACATTCTCGGGAATCGAACTGGGGTGACGCAGCTGTTGCTCAGGTCACTGCGCTGCTAGCTCCCCGGAATGTGGTTATCGTGGGCGCGAGCGACAAGGCGCATAGCTGGTCACGCGCCGCTTGGCGAAACCTCAAGAAATATGATTTTCCCGGTAAGATATATCCCCTTAACCCTGGGCGAGAATCAATTTGGGGGGAGACCTGTTACACCAGCTTTGAGGCCCTCCCGGAACCGCCTGATCACATTATAGTTGTGGTGCCGGCCCCACTCGTAGCGGGCGTTCTTGATGATGCAGCCCGGCATGGCGCTCGCAGCGCCACCATTTTCAGCGCCGGGTTCGAGGAGGCGGAGGGGAAAGAAGCCTCCAAGCTAGCGCGCCAATTGAAAGAGACGATCCAGCGCACGGGGCTGGCCGTTTCGGGGCCAAATTGTTTGGGAAACATCGCGGCGCCCTCTCGTCTGATGACCATGACTGACGCGAGGACACATGATCTGCAGCCCGGACCGGTCGCGATCATCTCTCAAAGCGGCGGTGTAGGCACCGCCATCAAGCGCACGCTGAATGATCGAGGAATTACGGCTGGTTACCTGCTGACCATTGGTAATCAGACGGGCCTCACCGCAGCAGACTACATACAGTTCATGGCGCGGCAGCCCGAGATCAAGGTCATCGCATGTTACCTTGAGGCGATTCACGGTCCTGAGCGCTTTCTTGAGGCCTGTTCGGTTGCGCGGAGCCTGGGCAAGTTCGTAGTCATCACCAAACTTGGCGGGTCAAATGAGGGCCGCGCTGCTGCATTGGCTCACACTGGTTCTCTCGCCGGATCTTTCGAAGCTTTTGATGCGATTGCTCCTCGTTCCGGCGCTATTCGGGTCAAGACGCTCGATGATCTGATCGAGTTCGTTGAGTACGTTCTTCACGCCCCACTGCCCAAAGGCGCAGGCCTGGGCGCCCTCACATTTTCCGGCGGGCTGCGGGGTCTTCTGCTTGATGCTGCGGCCGCAAATTCACTCCAGTTTCCGCCTCTCGCTCCAGAAACGAAGACGCGCCTGGCGGAAATCCTTGGAGTGGGAACAATCATGGGTAATCCGCTTGACGCTGGTTTCGCAGCGCTTTCAAGCCAGGAAAAGTACATCCAGGCGATCAAAATAATGCTGGATGACCCATCAATTGACGTGCTGTTGTTGCAGGAGGAAATTCTCCGTGAGGCTGGCAACCCGAAGGAAAATAATCTCCGCAAAATCGATGAGCTTGCTGCAAGCGGCGCATTCAAAAAGCCGGTAGCTTATTGCTCGATGATTTCCTATCACTTCAACGATTTTAGTCGAGGTCTCCGACGTGAACTAACTCACGCGCCTTTTCTCCAAGAACCTGACAAGACCATGCGGGCGCTGCGGAACGTCTTTGAGTTCGTGTCCGGGTCGAAGGAAGCCGAGCGTACGGACTCGTTGAGAACAAGCCGAACCACTACGGACGCTGATCATGCGCTCGCCCGCGCGAAGCCCGGGGCCCTCGACGAAGCGACCTCCAAGGCTATTCTTTCCGCTTATGGAATACCAGTTCCACGGGAAATGATTGCGGCGACGGCTGACGAAGCTGTAATCGCAGCCGGCTCGGTGGGCTATCCTGTCGTCTTGAAGATTGCGAGCCGTGATGTCGCGCATAAGTCGGATATCGGGGGCGTAAAGCTCAATCTTGGAAGCGCAGATTCAGTTCGCGAAGCATTCTCAGAAATTATCTCCAACACAAAGCGGAATTGCCCAGGCGCGGAAATCGATGGAGTACTCGTCGCGCCATTCATAAAGGGTGGTTTGGAGATTGCCCTTGGCGTGACCAGGGATCCCGATGTCGGATGTGTTCTCATGGTCGGCGCCGGCGGTGTGCTCCTGGAGGTCATCAATGACGTGGCATTTTCTTCACCGATGCTGGATTCTCATGGTGCAGACGAATTCCTGGGGAGAACGAAAATAGCGCGGTTGCTTGACGGCTATCGCGGCGGGGCGAAGCTCGACAGACGCTCACTTGTCAACGCGCTGGTGGGGTTGGCGGCATTCACCCGGGACCACTCCGAGAAGATTGAAGCCGTCGACATCAACCCGTTTGTTGTTTTTGAAGAAGGTAAAGGCGGCATTGCATTGGATGCGCTCGTAGTGCTCACTGGAGCCGACCCGGATGTCGTTTAGGGCTGCAAAAAAATCTGACTGCGCTGCAGAGGAGGTATCAAATGCCTGGATTGAAAAAGGTGTTCATCCACTTTCTATCTTTGGCCTCTCTATTCTGCGTGCCCCTACCCTCCGTAGCTGACGAAATTGAAAAATTTTACGCTGGCAAAAGCATGTCGATGATCATCGGTTCGTCAAGCGGTGGCGGATACGACACATTGGCGAGAGCCGTCGCACGGCACATCGTTCGACATATTCCCGGAGGGCCAGTCATTTCTGTTCGACATATGCCAGGCGCAGGGGGAATCGCGGCGGCAAATCACCTCTACTCAGTCGCGGCGAAGGATGGATCAACAATTGGATTGTTACGCAATCTTGTACCACTTGAACCACTTTTCGGCACTCCGCAGGCCGAGTATGACGCAACGAAGTTCAACTGGATTGGGACCCTTGCTGCTGAAACGGGCGTCATGATTGTCTGGCATACGTCAAGCTTCAAGAGCATTGAGGATGTTCGATCTCGTGAGTTTCTGGCAGCCTCTGACGGAATCAATTCACAATCCGCCTTCTTTTCGCGCGTGTTTAACGAACTTCTCGGCACGAAAATCAAAGTTATTGGCGGATACAAGGGGCAAAATGAAGCTTATCTCGCGATCGAGCGAGGTGAAGTCGACAGTTTCGGAATTACGTATTGGAGTTCCCTCACGTCAACCAAGCAGGCCTGGTTGAAAGATAATAAGATCCGAATCCTTCTTCAGTATGGCCCCGTCAGGGAACCGGATCTAGCTGACGTTCCTTATGCCCCGGACCTCCTAAAATCAGAGGAAGATCGACTGCTCTTCCAAGCCGCATACAGTCCTCTGACCCTTGGGCGCCCTTTTGTTCTACCGCCGGATGTTCCACCATCGCGTGTCGCCGCGATACGGAAAGCATTTATTGATATGCTGGAAGACCCAGTTTTTAAGGAGGAAGCAGGACGTCTCGGGCTTCAAACGAATTGGCCGCGAACTGGTATCCAACTGCAAGACGAGCTTGTTCGCATTCACGCGATGCCTAGATCTGTCCTCGAAAATTTGAAGAGACTCGCGAACGCGCGCTGAATGAATTTCCTAGGATATTATCCTGGTTAGCCGTTCCATTGTGTCGGAGAATTCAGTGAGCATATCGCTGACGGTCTGACGTACGCTTGTTTCCGACTTGATTTGACCAATGACTTGCCCGGCTGGGTGGCTCAGAAAATCGTTGGACTTCGAACGTCCCGCGCGATGCATGACTTCTTTGGTCATCAGCCCCTGGAAAGGCATCATCAATACGTCGGGGGCGTCCGGTTTCGTCCAAGCCTCTGTCCATCGGCTTTTCAGGATTCTGTTGTTCTTCCCGGACCATGCCTTCGTGATAACAGCATCGGAAGAAGATGATCGCAGGATTTTCTCTTTGATTTTGGGATCCACATCGCTTTGCGCCGTCGCCAGCCAAATCGATCCGCACCAGACGCCGTCTGCACCCAGCGCCAGAGCGGCCGCCATTTGCCGCCCACCGCCAATTCCTCCAGCAGCAAGGACTGGCGTCGGGAAAACACAGTCGACTACCTGGGGGACGAGAACCATAGTCGAGATATGACCCGTATGCCCCCCTGCCTCATGTCCCTGCGCTATGATGACATCCACGCCTGCCGCCTTTTGCTTGGCGGCGTGTTCAGGCGACCCAACAAGCGCGCCAATTTTCACGCCCAGAGAATGCGCTCGGGAAATCACGTTCGCCGGAGGGACGCCAAGCGCACTAACAAGTAACTTAATCGGGTGTCTGAATGTTACATCAAGAAGTTCCTGATGCTGGTCCGGCCTGATCTTTAACCGCCCAAGAGCGTCTCGCTGAATTTTGGCCGAGTCTTCGCGCGCGATTACAGGAAGATTAGAGGCCGCCAATACGTTCTCGAGAAACACTCGGTGTGGTGTCGGCAACAGATCGCGGAGAGATCCAGCAAGGGCCTCCTCAACAGGAGCCGAGCGCTGCGGCATAAGAAAGTCAACGCCATATGGCTTGCCACCGATATGATTGTCGATCCATTTCAGCTCAGTCTCAAGTTGATCGGGCTCCAGACCACCACCCAGAACACCAAAGCCCCCAGCCTTTGATACCTCGACCACGACATCTCGGCAGTGTGAAAAGGCAAAGATAGGCATTTCTATGCCTAACATCTCACAAATAGCGGTCTTCATCATATGCCTCGGCTGTTTCTAGTCTCTACTGCGTAATTTAAGACCAGATTGCTGTTGTCTACAAGACGCGATCAGTCCGGCGACGCCGCGTTATGAGTTTTTTCAAGGACCTCCTTTGTCATAATCTGCTGCGGCCGAAGGCTTGCGCAAGAATTTTGATTGACGTAACATTTCGTAAAATGGAGTGACGTTTATGACTGTAAACTACTTTAACAAAATTATTCCTTGGTTCATCGGGGCGCTATCACTGGCCGCCATAGCCACCACAGCATACGCTCAAGCGCCATCCAGCCCGGTTGAGTGGAAGAAGATAACAATCAATCTGACTACAAGCCCGGGTGGAAGTTTCGATCTGTACGCGCGTTTTCTTTCCCGTCATATGCCCAAGCATCTCCCGGGAGAGCCAACGATAATTGTAGCGCATCGCGTCGGCAGTGGCGGGATGACCATGACGAACTGGCTCTACAATGTCGCCCCCAAAGACGGCAGCGAACTTGGTATGCCCCAACGCACTTTTCCGGTCGAGCCCATCCTTCGCAAGGAATCGCAGGCGCGTTATGAAGCAAACAAGTTCAACTGGATCGGCAGCTTAAACAGTGACGTGGGAGTCTTGGTTTTCTGGCAGACGCCGCCCACGTCGCTCGAGGACGTTCTAGGTGGAAAGCCCTTCCCCGTGGGCGCAACGGGAGCCACTAGTGATTCCGCCACGTTCTACCGGGTGATCAATCGTCTTCTGGGTGCAAACTTGCAAGTCATCCCGGCTTATCCCAGCGCGACTGCGACGGTACAGGCGCTGGAGAGCGGAGAGTTGCGCGGGACTGCGGCAGTGTCTCTCGCGACGCTGCAATACGCCAAATCGGACTGGATAACCGCTGGGCAAGTCAAGTTGCTAATGCAGATGACCGTTGCCCGCAGCAAGCTAATCCCCGACGTTCCGTCTATCAAGGAGCTCGTCAAGGATGATCTCGATAGGGAGGTCATTGATCTCATTCTGTCCTGTCAGGATCTCGGGCGGCCTCTGATTGCGCCTCCTGGAATGTCGGCCGAGCGAACAAAAATTTTGCGCGGCGCCCTGACGAAGACCATGAATGACGCTGAAGCCATTGCGGACGCCAAGAAAATGAGTCTCCTGCTCGACTATATTCCAGGAGAAGTGGCTGATGAGATGCTGGTTAAGATTTTCTCGTCGCGCAAGGAGGTCATTGCCAGGGCACAATCAGTCTTTGGTGACTGATAACATAGTAATGCTGCGCCCTTCCTTGCCCTTCCTTTGGAGCTGATGTCGCCCGATCTGGCCCCGACTTTCATCAACGCTTCGCTTACGTTTGTTGCGGCGGGAGACGAAAGCTTTTTGCTTCAGCCTGAAAGCGCTCTAACGTAGCATGCAGCCGCAGGCGTCAATGCGGCGACAGGGGAGGAAGGCATGAGAGTCTACATGCAAGTGGTCGGCCAAGTGGTCGGCGCCGTGGCGGTCGCAAGCCTGACGTGCTTCGCCGCTTCGGCTCAGGAAGACGTCGCCGATTTCTACAAGGGCAAAACCGTCCAGATCATCGTTGGCACGTCTGCGGGTGGGGGCTACGATATCTTTGCGCGCGCCCTCGCGCGCCACATGGGACGGCATGTGCCGGGCGCACCGAAATTCATCGTGGCGAACATGCCCGGCGCCGGCAGCAACGTCATGAGCGCGCATGTCGTCAACGCAGCGCCCAAGGACGGCTCCGTCATAGGGGCGCCGTTCGCCACCCAGCCGCTCGCCGCAGTGTTCGAGAACGTGGCGAAGCTGCGCTTCGATCCACGCCGCCTCCACTATCTGGGAAGCGCCACCACAGGCCATTATCTCTGCGTTGTGCGGCCGGACGCGCCGGCAACGCGTCTCGCCGACATGATGACCACTGAAGTGGTGATGGGCGGAACTGCGGAGAACGGCTCCACGGGCTATCTTCCTATCCTTCTCAACAACGTCATCGGAACGAAGTTCAAGGTCGTCTTCGGCTATCCGGGTAGTCGTGAAATCACCGCCGCCATCGAGCGCGGTGAGGTGCATGGGATGTGTGGACTGGGTGTCACGACGCTGGCCGGGCAATACGCGGGATTGCTGAAGGACGGCAAAATCCAGGTGCTGGCGCAGGAAAGTGTAGAGGGGAGTCCCGAACTCAACAAACAGGGTGTTCCGCGCACCGGCGATTTCGCCAAAACTGACGAGGCGCGGATGATATTAGAGATCATATATTCGCAAGGCGTATTCGCGCGCCCCTATTTTGTCGCGGAAGAAACGCCGTCCGCGCGCGTTACGGCGCTGCGCAAGGCGTTCGACGCCACCTGGTCTGATTCTGAAACGCTTGCCGAAATGACGCGGTTTGGGCACGAAGTGGACCCGACGTCGGGAGAGGACGTGCAGAAGTTGCTGGCGCGCATCTATGCGTCCGCGCCGGACCTGCTCGAACGGGCCCACACCACCATCCGCCTGAAGCGCTGAGACGAGGCGAAACGG
>CANMLK010000004.1 GCA_947498445.1 Beijerinckiaceae bacterium | reverse complement strand
AAAGCCGGTCTTGCGATCGGCTTGTCCGTCTCCGGGGGGCAGCGGAAAAATTACTGACGATATTGCTGGATACGGGTCGTCCGTAGGCCGGCAAGGCCATGCTGATCGATGGAGATCTGCCAACTGAGAAATTCATCCACCGTCAGCGTATAGCGGTTGCACGCTTCTTCGAGGGACAAGAGCCCCCCGCGGACAGCGGCTACGACCTCGGCCTTCCGGCGTATGACCCAGCGCTTCGTGTTGGCTGGCGGCAGATCCGCTATAGTAAGCGGGCTCCCATCCGGGCCGATGACGTATTTTGCCCGTGTTCGATAGGGCTCAGTCATGTGATTTACTCAACTCCCGTACGACCAAACTCAGGATGACAATACGGACGCGGATTTAAAAAACGCCTAAGCAATCACCGCAAAAAATACGAAAAATGCGTTTGAATTGAGCTGTTTATTACCATCGCGTTAGCAAACTACTCGAGGTCGCCTCATTTCGGCACGACTATGCATACGCCGTTAACCATGCTGCGAGCCGAGCCTGTAACGACGCCTCAAATTCGCCATGGCCTCGTCGGAGGTTGCAATTTCGCAGCATCGTGCTTTTGTTCACCCGTCTTCCGCCTGCTCTCGCGGAAATTTCTGCGAACACCCCCAAGGTTATCAATTTGCCGACCGACGCCATCCATATCGACGCCGCGCCCCGCGCAATGGCCACCGGGCTGAACAGCCTGGGCTTTGCCCGCGCGCCTGCAGACACGCGCGTGGTCGTCGCCATGTCAGGCGGTGTGGATTCCTCCGTCGTCGCCACGCTGCTTGCCCGCGAGGGGTATGACGTCGTTGGCGTCACCTTGCAGCTTTACGACCACGGCGCGGCGGTGAAGCGCAAAGGCGCCTGCTGCGCGGGTCAGGACATCCTCGACGCGCGGCGCGTGGCCGAAAGCGTCGGCTTTCCTCACTACGTGCTCGATTATGAGAGCCGCTTTCGTGAAAAGGTGATGGACCCCTTCGCCCGCTCCTACGCGGCGGGCGAGACGCCCATTCCCTGCGTCGCCTGCAACCAGCACATCAAATTCGCCGACCTGTTTGACACCGCCCGGGATCTTGGCGCGGACGCGTTGGCGACGGGCCATTACATTTCCTCGTCCGCCCTACCCGGCGGCAGACGCGGACTTTACCGCGCGACCGACAGCGACCGGGACCAGAGCTACTTCCTGTTCGCGACCACCAGGGATCAGCTCGATCTGCTGCGCTTTCCGCTCGGCGATCTGCCCAAGGCGCAGGTGCGCGAGATCGCCCGCGAGTTCGGCCTCACCATCGCCGACAAGCCCGACAGTCAGGACATCTGCTTTGTGCCCCAGGGCCGCTACACGGACGTCATCGCGAAGCTGCGGCCCGACGCCGCCGATCCGGGCGACATCGTCCATGTCGATGGGCGCGTTCTTGGCCGCCATGCCGGCATCATGCATTACACAATCGGCCAGAGGCGCGGTCTGGGCCTGAGCGATTCCGCAGTCACCGGCGGCGAGCCGCTGTTTGTGGTGCGGCTGGAAGCAGCCGCCCGCCGGGTCATCGTCGGGCCCCGAGAGGCGCTCGCGACCCGTCTCGTTCGCCTGCGCGACGTAAACTGGATTGGCGAAGGCGACTTCACCGACATTCCGCAGACGGGCCTTGAGGTGAGCGTGCGCCTGCGCTCGACCCGCCCGCCTGCTCCCGCGACCCTGTTCGTGACGCCAGACGGCGCGCTCGTCGAACTGCTGAACGGCGAGGACGGCGTGTCTCCGGGACAGGCCTGTGTCGTCTACGAGAATGCCGGCCCCCGCGCACGGGTGCTAGGCGGAGGGTTTATTCGTGCGACCGAACCGGCGCGAGGGGCCGCGTAAGGCGCATCGCAACGGGGGGATTTGCGTGAGCGATCAGAGGGGAAGCGGGCAAAATCTGGCGGCGATAACCAACGAAAACGTGGAAGCCGCATACGCCCGCTGGGCGCCAATCTACGACAAAGTGTTCAGGCTGGTCTTGAAACCGGGGCGGATGGCGGCGGCGGAGGCCGTAAACCGGCTGGGCGGGCGCGTGCTCGACGTAGGGGTCGGCACCGGCCTTGAATTGCCGATGTTATCGACCGCCGTAAAGATCACCGGCGTCGATCTGTCCAACCCGATGCTGGAGATCGCGCGCAAGCGTGTGGCGGATCTGAAACTCAGCAACGTTGAGGATCTGCGCGTCATGGACGCCATGGACCTTGAATACGCCAACGACAGTTTCGACGGCGCGGTGGCGCCCTACGTCATCACCACCGTGCCCGATCCCGTGCGCACCATGGACGAGATGGCGCGCGTCGTGCGCCCGGGCGGCGAGATCATCATCGTCAACCACATCGGCGCCGACAGCGGCCCCATCGCGATGATCGAACGCTTCATGGAAAAGCGCGCCGAAAAACTCGGCTGGCGCCCGCAATTTCCGTGGGCGATCATCGGCGACTGGATCGATTCACGACCCAATCTGGAACTTGTGGAAAGGCGGCGGCTGAACCCGCTAGGCCTGTTCACAATCGCGCGCATCCGCAAGGATGCGGGCGAGCCTACTGTATCTCACAATGTCTAAAGGCTACAGCCGTCAAGCAACTCCATTATCCGTTGAACGCCAACTTCGACAAGAGGCTGGCTTCGGCTGTGCGAAATGTGGGCATCCGTATGTCGAATATCATCATATAGTGCCATTTAGCGAAGATGAGCATTTCCGCCCGGAAGACATGGTGGCGCTGTGTGGTCAATGTCACCCCATGGTCGCCAAATGGCAACGCGATCGGCAGTACGAAGTTAAAAGAAAACCGTTCAATATCTCCAATGGTATGTTTTCTGGAGCCCTCGAATTCGACAAACGCGATTTGGTTTTTAAAGTGGGCGGGAACTGGTACGACAACACACCAGTCATCTTGCAATTTTTTAACAAGCCAATCATCGCCTGCTCAATTGAAGAAGGCCAAGCAAAGGTTTCTCTGGACTTACTCGACCCCTCCGGCAGGTCGCTTCTTAAAGTAGTAAATAACGAAATTACGTTTAGAATAGATGACTTCTGGGACTTTGAATACGCACACAATCTGGCGATTGCCCGCTACGGATCTCGCGACATTGCACTGCGGATGGATTTCCGTCAGCCCGAAGCCATTATCGTGGGTAAGATTTGGTTGGGAGAGCAGAAAATCATACTCGGCAAGGAAGAAACGAACCTACCAAACGCCACATTGCGGGGAGGCCGCACATCCCACTGTGGTGTTGGTATACAGATCGGCGATCTTATTTCCCCACCGTGGCCATCGCCGCCGCAAACAGACCCGCAATTAAAGCCTCGTAGGAATGCTCCCTGCCCATGTCGCTCGGGTCTTCGCTTTAAGCGCTGCCACGGTGCTGTTTGAAAACACTGAACTTGCACGAGGGGCTCCGATCGTCGGAGCAAAGGAATGGGGCGCTTTCGATCTTACGCCGCCACACCTGACCGCTCGGGCAAAACCTTCATTTCAGCCGAGCGGCCAAGGCGGCAGACAATCCGCACAAGGCGGTCGATGGTGAATCGGGACAAAGTCGGCATTGCGGATGCGCTGAATGTTGGCGTCCACTTTGGCCACCTTCGCCCCTGCACGGGCCGTCAGTCCCCGCTTGTTGAGGGTGAGGATGATTTCGACGGCTATGTCAGCCTTCATTTTATTCGTTTCAGCGTCGGCGTCGCCAAAGTCAGCAAACACGTTGCCGCTGCAGCGCATCACTTCCCTGTCGTCGTTCGAATGCGGGAGCACAGAAATTTGGAAAATCCGCGCGCGCGCGCAAATCCCCCCAGCCCCTTCCTTGACACGCTGCGAGCGGCCCTCCTATATGCCGCTCGTCTCGCGCCAATAGCGCGAACGGGGCGGAGTAGCTCAGCTGGCTAGAGCAGAGGAATCATAATCCTCGTGTCGGGGGTTCGAGTCCCTCCTCCGCTACCATCACTCCCCCCAGTGCTGTTTTTAGCCGGGACGCAGCGAGGAGGCGTGCTGGCGTAGGACGATTAGCGCGTCGAGCGCCCGCCCGCCTGAAGGAAGCAGCCGGAATGGATTGATGTCGACCGACTCGATGTACTCGCCCGCGTCGCTAACGAGCGCGCCAAGCGCGAGGATGGCCTCGTGCGCGGGCGTGGCGTCGAGCGCGGCCGAGCCGCGAAAGCCTTCGATGAGGCGCGCCGCCCGGGTGCGCGCAAGCATATCCCGCGCCTTGGCCTGGTTCATCGGCGCGGCGGCGAACGCCACGTCCTTGACGAGTTCGAGCAGCACGCCCCCGGCGCCCGCCATGAACGTGAGCCCGCATTCGGGATCGCGATGGAGGCCGATGACGAGCTCGACGCCTTCGCCCACCTGTTCGGCGACGATGACGCCATCAAGCGGCGTATCGAAACCGGCGGCGCGCACGTTGGCGGCGATCTTGTCCCACGCCGCGCGCACCGCCGCCTCGTCGCGCAGGCCAAGCATCACGGCGCCAGCTTCCGTCTTGTGCTGCACGGCGGCGAGCACGCCCTTGAGCACGACGGGATAGCCGATCGCGTTCGCGGCCGAGACCGCGGCCTCCTGGCTCGCGGCGAACGTTTCGCGCGGCAGCGGCAGGCCATAGGCGGCGAGGATTTCCTTTGAGGCGTGTTCGCTGAGCGCCGTCTCGCCGGCCTCGGCGGCCGCGCGAAGGCGCTTGCGCGCGGCGGTCCGGGCGGGCGACGCAATCGAGGGCGCATCCGCGCCGGCCAGCGCGTATCGCAGCTCTCGCTCATGGGTTCGCTGGATCGCGCGCAACGCCTTGTTGGCCTCCTGCAGGAAAGGCATGTGCGGCACATCCACCCGCAGTGCGCGGCTGTAGTCGGTCTGGCCGTGGGAGGCGAGCGTGACCAAGGCGATCGGCTTGCCGCCAGCCGCAGCGTACTCCTCCGCGATGCGGATGTAGTTTTCAGCGCGCTGCGAGCCCGGTCCGCGCGGCAGCGCCCCCTGCAGCAGGACCATGTCGATATTGGGATCGGCGCGCATGGCCTCGATGCATTCGCGATAGGCGGCCTCGCTCGTGAGAATGCTGAAGCCGCCGTCGATGGGGTTGCTGACAAGCGACCCGACGCCGAGCGACTTCTCGAGCCGGGCCGTCGTATCAGGCGCGAGCGCCGGGAAGGACAGGCCGCACTTCGCGGCGGCGTCAAGCAGAAGCCCGCGATAGGCGCCCGACATCGTGACTGCGCCAAGGCGGGGGCCCGACGGCGGCGGCGCATGCGCGAGATATTCAGCGATCTCGACGGCGTCGTCGATCGTCTCCGCGCGGATCACGCCGCAATCGGCGGCGAGCGCATCGAAGGCTTCGAGCGATCCTGCGAGCGATCCCGTATGCGCCATGGCGGCGGAACGGCCAGCTTCCGATCCGCCGAGCTTGAGGGCGATGACGGACTTGCCCGCAGCGCGCGCAGCAAGGCAGGCGGCAAGGAAATTCCCGGCGCGCTTGAGCGCCTCGATGTACACGACGATGACCTTGATGCGCGGCTGGTCCGCGAAATAGGCGATGTAATCGGCGGCGGTGAGGCCGGCCTCGTTGCCGCTCGTGATGAGATATTCGGCGAAGACGCCGCGCTCCTCGAGCGCCTGGTTGACGAAAATCATCACCCCGCCGCTCTGCCCGACGAGCGCAACGGGTCCGCCAGTCAGGTTGAGAGCGCGGTCTTCGGTCAGCGTCACGAACCGGGCCGGCGCGCAGATGTTGCCCATGCAATTGGGTCCCGAGGCGCCGATACCGGTCTCGGCAAGGGCCGCGCGCAGGTCGTCGTCAAGGGCGCCGCCGCCGCCCGCCCCTTCACCAAAGCCCGCCGAGAAGATCGTCGCGCTGCGCGCCCCCGCCGCAGCGCCCTTGCGGATGATGCCCGGGACATGGGGCGCAGGCGCGAGGATCACGAGATGGTCGGGCTTCTCCGGCAGCGCGGCGAAATCGGAATAGCACGGGCGGCCCCAGATCTCCGTCCGGCCCGGGTTCATCGGATAGATCGGGCACGGAAATGCGTATCGGTTGAGATTGCGCCAGACGCGCGCCGCCCAGCTGCCGGGCTTGTCGCTCGCGCCGACGAGCACGACGTTCTTCGGCGCAACGAGCGCGCCGACCCTTGCTTTCGCAGCCGCAAAGTCCATGGCGTTTCCTCATGTGTGGCCCCGACATCGTTGCGCCGGTGCGCGAGCATAATCCCCGCCAGACCGCGTGTCTCTTTGCTTTTCTGAAAGGGCGAGAAGGGGCGCGTTGAGAAGCATCTCCGCTTCATCGACAGACCGCGACACATCCTGCAGTCGACAAAGCCTGCGCGGGTTTGAGACTAACCGCCATACGCGCACGAAGTTTTGCAACGGCGTCTTCCTTGCGCGATTGCTGCGCAATTTTCAAGCCGCCGCTCCGGCTCGTTATTTGACGATCTGTTTGGCCAGATCGACAGCGTCCTGCGGCGTGTCCAGAATGCTGTCGATGATTTCCCGCAGCTTGCGATGGTCGGTCACGTCAATCTCGAGTTTGAGCGACGCCGCATAGGCAAGGAACTCGGGATCTTCCATGGTCTTGGTGAAAGCCGTCCGCCACGCCTCCAGCCGCTCGGGCATTGTGCCGGGCGGCGCGATGATGGTCCGCGACACGCCGTCGTTGCGAATAAGGAATGCGATCGCCTGCCGCTGCTGCGGGGTCATCTTCAGATCGTAGATCAGCGGAACGTGTTCGAGTCCCGGCAGGGACTTTTCGCCGAACTGCACGAGCACATTGATCTTTTTCTCCGCCACCCAGGCCGGGCGCTGCGCCAGCACCGCATTCCAGCCGACGCAATTCGCCTCGGCCTCGCCGCGCTCCATCGCCAGCCAGGCGTCGGCGCTGTTGAGATAGCCCAGCACGTGCGTGACGTTGTTGTTGTAAAGTGCTGCGAGGATGGACGAATAGATATAGCCCACGCCGCCCACGGACGTATCGGCGAATACGACCTTGCGCGTGCGCAGATCCTCAAGGCTCTTCACACCCGATGCGCTCCAAGCGTAGCAGGCCCCGGTTTCGGCCACCATCCCGCCAATCAGCTCCATGCGCTTGAGGTCGACCCCCACCTTTGGCGGATCGAGTTTGGCGAGGGTGAGCGCAACACGATTGAGCATCGCCAGAACGGTGCCGTCCTTCGGCGACACGTCATACATGCGTCGCAGCATCGCGATACCGCCCGCGCCCGGCATGTTGGCGATATTGATCGTCGGATTTCCGGGCATGTGCTTTTTCAGATAGGGCGCAGCCGCGCGGGCATAGGCGTCAAAGCCACCCCCCGTGGCCGCCGGAACGATAAATTCGATCGATTTTCCCTTGAAGAACTCCGCGCTGGTCTGTGCCTGGGACTGAGTTGCAAGGCTTGCGAGAAAAATCGCCGAAAGCCACGCGAACGCGCAGCGAGTCTTCTGGCTCATGACAACTCCTCCCGTGGAGCGCCGACGTTGGATTCTGTCGGTCGTGGGCTATAACAGGCCCATCGGCTGTGGACGTCAACCACCGGAACGCACCGCGCCACAACAGGGAGAGGAAACCATGGCCGCCACAATCACGCGCGAAACCATCAAGATCGAGAAAGAAAACGGCATCACCTGGCTGATCATGAACCGTCCGGAAAAGCGCAACGCCATGAGCCCCACGCTCCATCGCGAGATGGAAGCAGCCATCGACGAGCTTGCAACGGATCCGGAGACGCTCGTGCTGGTCATCACCGGCGCCGGCGCGGCCTTCTGCGCCGGCCAGGATATCGCGCTGACGTTCCGCGGCCGCGAGTCCGCCTCTCCCGCCGACATCCGCCGCAACCGTCAGGCGTCGGCACAATGGCGCTGGGACAAGCTGAACACCTTCCCCAAGCCGACGATTGCAATGGTCAACGGCTTCTGCTTCGGCGGCGCATTTACTCAGGTATGCGCCTGCGACTACGCGATCGCGGCCGATGATGCGATCTTCGGTCTTTCGGAAGTCAACTGGGGCATCCTGCCCGGCGGCATCGTGAGCTGGAACGTCGTCCAGGTAATGAACTACCGCGACGCGCTCTACTACGCCACGTCGGGCGACACCTTCGACGGACGCAAGGCGACGCAGATGGGCGTGGTCAACTTCTCCTACCCGCTGGACGCCCTTCGCGAGGAGACGATCAAGATGGCGAAAAAGCTCATGGAAAAGAGCCCCGCCGCGGTGCGTTACACCAAGGAAGCCATCCGGGCGGTGCGCTTCATGAACGCCCCGCAGGCCGAGGACTACCTCAACGCCAAGAGCGACGCGCTCAAGTACGTGGACAAGGAGAACGGCCGTCAGGAAGGCATGCGCCAGTTCCTGGACGAGAAGTCCTACCGTCCCGGCCTCGGCCACTTCAAGCGCAAGCAGAAGTAGCCAGACCGTACCGCCAGGGATACGGCCCCCGGGTCATATCTTCTGCATTCCGGGCATGTCCGGAATCGACTTCGACTTGGGTCAGCCCTTGCGGCTGTGCCTGAGTTTGAGTCCGGCCAGCATGGCTTGACGAACTCGTCGTTCATCAGCGTGCCGCCGTAAGGCAGAAGATCAGCCGGGGTAAGCATTCGCAGCGCACCTCCGCCACCAATTGCATCGCGCAGCCCGCAGGCGGCCTTCGCGACCCTCCTCAGCGTTCAGACCCGTCATGCACGAACAGGTTAAACGGGGCCGCCTGATAGAACCCCTGCAGAAGGCGTCGCCAGATATTCGGCATCGAGCGGCGGCGGCCGCTCCCATCGGCCTTCGTCGATATCGGCGATCTGCAGGCTGATACGTTCACGGACAAACTGCGAAAACGGTCCAAGATGAGCATAGAAGGCCATCATCGAGATCACCGGCTTCACCGCGTTGGGATTATGAAGCGCCGTATCGAGCAATGTTTTCCAGAACTGCCAACGGACCTGCGATGACCCGCGCGAGAGTCCAATCGCCAGCCAGAGTAAACGACCAAGATCGCGCGGCAGGTCCCGCAGGGCGATTCTGCCGCCGGGGGCCTTGATCACAAGCGCACGACCAACCTACCTCACCCGGCCGAAATAAGCCTCGGGCGCGTAAGATCGATCAACCACCTCAAGAAAGTCGACCAGAGCGTCACGACGCGGACGGATCGTGTCGAAGTTCAGACCCGCCGTGCACTGGTCAGCTTCGACGCCGCCAGAATCAACGTCATGGGTGGGATGCAGACGGCCCTCCTTCTCGAGCCGTCGGGTGAGCTGCGTGTTGGGCAGCGCATAAAGCAGCCCCACCATGGCGACCGGAATCGCCGAATCCTCGATCAGCTGGACGATGCCATCGCCGACGCCATCCTTCTCGTTGTCGAAGCCGACAATGAAGCCGGCCGTGACGAACATCCCGGCGCGGTAGAGCTTGTGGATGCTTTCGGGGATGCTGCGACGCGTGTTCTGCTTCTTCTGCATTTGCCGCAGTGTCTCGGGGTCCGGGCTTTCGATCCCGACAAACAACGCAAAGAAATTGGCCTGACGCATCATCTCAAGCAGATCTGCATCGTCGGCGAGGTTGATTGAGGCCTCGGTCGAGAACTCGAAGGGATAACCGTTGCGTTTCTGCCAGGCGATGAGGTCGGGCAGGAAGGCTTTCAGCGCCTTCTTGTTTCCAACAAGATTGTCGTCGACAAAATCCACATGGCCACGATAGCCGAGCCTCAGCACCGCATCGAGCTCGGCCAGCATCTGCCCGTTCATCTTGGTCCGCGGCTTTCGGCCATAAAGCTCGATGATATCGCAGAACTCACATGTGAACGGACACCCGCGCGAGAACTGCACGCCGACATGCAAGTAGTCCTTGAGGTTCAGGAGGTCGAAGCGCGGCGTCGGCGTCGTCGTCACATCGGCCTGGAATTTTTCGGCCTCAAAACGCCCCTTTCGCTCGCCCGCCAGCCAGGCGGCGACAAAGCTGTCGAGAATGCCCTCGGCCTCGCCAAGCACCAGAAAGTCCGCGGCTGCGTAGACGTCCGGGCTGGAAGTGGCGTCCGGCCCGCCGATAACGACCGGCCGCCCCACCTTCTGCACTCGCTCCATTATGGTCACGGTATCGAATTGCTGCGGCAGCATGCCACCCGTCATCACCATGTCGGCCCAGGCGATGTCCGCATCGGTCAGATCGCCGGTGTTGCCGTCGATAAAACGGATATCCCAATCCTTCGGCAGCATGGCGGCGACAGTGATGAGCCCCAGCGGAGCTGCTGGATATTTGGCGCCCAGAAGGTCGCAAGTCTTGCCGTAGTTCCAGAATGATCCCGATGAAAACCGGGGGACCGCCATCAAGACCCTGGTCTGAGCCACATACATCTCCCGGTCTGGTCGAACCCGTCCGATACAATGTCTCGGATTCCTATCATGAATACATGGCCTCCCCCAATCAACCGGCGCAGGGCAAGCCAGTCGACGACACGGCCACACGCTTATCCCGGCGAGCTGAACGCAAAACGCCTCCGGCAGGACCGGAGGCGTTCGCATATGGGTCGAGCCACTTCCAAGTTCAGCTTCGCGCGAGAAAGTCCGACACGAAGTGGAACGCGAAGAGCGCCGCCACTGGCAGCAGCGCAAGCAGCCACAGAGCGTACGAACGCTCACGGCCTCCCTTGGGGTCGCCTTGCTGTCCGCTGGTTACGGCGGGCAGCGACGCGCGAAGGCGTCGGGTATTGATGGTCATAGCTCACCTCCGGAACGACCTGCCGCTTTCGGCCAGGTCGCGGGGGAGCAGATCAGGAGATCACGCGCCCACGCTGGCCAAAAACGGCAAGGTCAATCGACTGTCACTGTCGCTTGGCATGGGGTTGAAAGTTCCTGTGAATCGCACGCACGCAAAAGCGTCCGCACCATTATACAAAGGCGCTCAAAATGCTTTTTGTCAAGGCGCCCGCAACACATTCGCAACAGCCCGCACGCGGGGGGCGAAGCTGTGCCTGACCGGATTGTGATTTGCGCCTCGCCGGGCATGGTTTACGCCCGTTTAGGTCAACGGCGCCCGAGTCTGCCAAAAATCGGGCCAATGCCACGAGGAGACGCGAACATGACCTTCAATCCCGGCGAGCAAGCCAGAACGCCCTCATCGCACCCCCTGCTGTCGTATGCCGATGGAATCGCCGCTACCTGGACTGACCTGCTGATCCTCGCCGGGCGCGTTGCTGTCGGCTGGATCTATATGCAGAGCGGCTTCCGCAAAATCTGGGACATGGCCGCCGTCGCCAAGTCCTACCCGGCGCGCGGCCTGCCGGAATACATGGCCTATGTCGCCACGCCGATTGAGTTGTTCGTCGGCCTGTTTCTGGTGATCGGATTCGCCACGCGTTACTCGGCGCTCGTCATCCTCATCTTCACCATCGTCGCCAGCTTCAGCTCCCACGCCTACTGGACGTTCCCCGAAGCGCAGCGCGCCATGCAGCACTCGCAATTCTGGAAGAACATGACGATGAAAGGCGGGCTCGTCCTGCTGTTCGTCACCGCTGGCGGGCGCTATTCGGTCGACTGGCTGATACGCCGCAAATAGGCGGAACACGCGCTGGCGGCGGCCGACTCAGGCCGCCGCAAGTTGCTGGCTGGTCTCGCCGCTACGGGCAGAGCGGTACAAAAGAGCAAAACAGCCAAGGCCCACCACCGCGCAAGCAGCCTGCGCAAGGGCGTCCGGATAGATCATCCCAAGCGCCAGAGCCATGAAGAGCGTCCTTGTGGCCACGGAGATTGGCATCCGCCGCACGAAACCGTGCAGCGACACGGCCGCGAGGAAGATGAGGATACCTCCCATGAGCGTATCCCAGCCCACGCTGCTCCACGGCCCCACGTACAAAATCCCCATGTTGAAGATGAAGAAGAAGGGCAGGAGGATTCCGGCCACCGCGAGTTTCATCGCGTACCAGCCAATTGCCGACGGATTGGCGCCCGCGATAGACGCCGCAGCAAAACTTGCGACCGCCACGGGCGGCGAAATGGCGGACAGACAGGCGTAGAACAACAGGAACATGTGCACCGGCATTGTCGGCAGACCGAATTTGCCGATCAGCACGGGCGCCAGCAACGCCACGCCCATAATGTACACGCCCGTCGTCGGCATTCCGAGCCCGAGCAAAATAAGGATGATGCCCGCCAGGATCAGCGAGGGGATCATCATGCCGCCCGACAATTGGAAGAGCAACAGCGTGAACTTGCCGGAAAGCCCTGTCAGTTCGATGCATCCGATGACGATACCCGCCGCCGCAACCGCCGCAGCCAGAGGCACAGACGACATGCAGGTGTCGACACACCCTTCCACAAACCGGCGTGGACCAACGCGCTTATCCGCGCCTGACAGCCAGCTTCCGACAATGACCGCAAGCGTGGAGCCCGCGGCGACATAGGCTGGCGAATAGCCTTTCACCAGCAGCCAGATCATCACCGCGAGCGGAACAAGGCTTTGCCAATTGTTCTTGAGCGCGACCTTGAGGCCGACGATCTGACTCTCCTCGAGCCGCGGGAGATTGAGCCGCGTCGACTCGAAATGCACGAGAAGATAGATGCCAAAATAATATCCGAGCGCCGGAAGCGTCGCGTACAGGCATATCATGGCGTACGAGATGCCGGTGAAGTCGGCCATGATGAACGCGACCGCGCCCATCACCGGCGGCAGCATCGAGCCCCCCGTTGATGACGTGGCCTCAATAGCGGCAGCGCGCTCGGGCGACAGGCCAAGGCGCTTCATGATCGGAATGCTGATAGGCCCTGTCGTAGCAACGTCGGCGACCGGACTTCCCGAAATGGAGCCATAAAGCCCGCTCGACAGAACGCACGCTTTGGCCGGGCCGCCGATCATGCGGCCCGTCAGCGCAGCGCCCAGATCGAAGAACAATTGCCCGCCGCCGCTGAGCACAAAGAAATTGCCGAAGAGAACAAAAAGAAAGGCGTAACTCGCCGTGACATACAGCGGCGAGCCGAAGATCCCGTCCGTCGTGATGACCTGATTTTCGAGAAAGTAAGCGTATGTAATGCCGGGATGGCGGAAGCTGCCGCTCATCAAATGCCCGAAAGCAACATATGCCAGCAGCAAATAAACAACGACGGTGAGGCCAGCGCCCACGGTGCGCCGGCATATCTCGATCGTCAGAAGGACCAGCGCCGTCCCTGCAATATAATCGCCGGTCTCGAGTTCGGAAAAACCCGCCATCCAGTTGGAAATGCGCGCGTCGCTCATGGCGAACCAGATCGCCGCCGCGCTGCCCGCAAGCCCGAGAAACCAGTCAACCGGCGTCACAATGTCGATGCGCGGATGAAGCGTGGTGGTGATGAAGCAGATAGGCAAGATGAGCGCGAGGAACACCGACGACTGGTAGTGCTGGTTCGCGAAGGCGAACAACGCATACCAGGCGATGACGAGAGTCGCGACGACCGAAAAAACTGCAATCAGGACGCTAGAGAAACCAGAGGGCTTGACGCGTTGCGTCTCGCCCGTCAGCTCCATGGCATGCATGAAAGTCGATCTCGCCCGCATGCGAGCGGTCGGTGTGTCCCCGTGCAACATGGACATGGCCTACTTGATCAGCCCCGCTTCGCGATGATAGCGCTCGGCGCCCTTGTGCACCGACAGCCCGGTGATGTTTTTGGCGGCCTCCGTGCGTGAGAATTGCGCCAGCGTCGGATGGATCGTGCGCATCCGCGGCTCATTTTCCATCAGCGCCTTCGTGAACTTGTACACAGTCTCTTCCGAGACATGGTCACCCGCCACGATGGCGTTCCAGATCGCGACAGTGGTTTCATCCTTCGTGAGGAACGGATAGGCGGACTTAGGGATGGTCGCAAGCTTGAGGCCCCACTTGTCGGCCTCCTTCTTCAACTTCGCCGGATCAGCCGAAATCCATTGCAGCGCGCGGCCCCTCGCCACGTCGGTCACTTCCGCCGTCGGCACAAAGCCGCCGTTGATGAACACGTCCACCTTGCCGTCCCGAAGGGCGTCGAAGCCTGTCGCGGAATTGCCGCGGATCATGCTCTTGCCGTTGTCCGTCGCCTGCGCTTCGTTGATGCCGAAGGCGCCGAAGAACATTTGGTACATCGTGACAGTGGACTGCAGGTTCGCCGCAAGGTTGACCGTTATGCGCATCGGCGGCTTTTTGGCCGCAATATCATCGAAGGATACAATGCCATTGCGGTCCGCCCATTCCTTCGTCATCAGGTTATGGACGATGAGGCCCTCGTGCAGCATCATCACGAAATGAAACTTGCCCTTGTAGGCTTCCTTGAAGGGCGCCTTGCCCTCGTTGGCGTAGGCGATTTCAACCGGCGAAGCGTTAAACGCGAAGTCCGAGCGCCCGGTTGAAAGATTGAGAATGCCGCCTGCGGGCGAGCCCGGCTTGTAGGTGGCGTCGGTGCCCGGATAGGCCTCGCGCACAATGCCGTTGATCGATTCGGTGACGACCTTGAAATAGCCCGTAGCCGTTGCGCCATCGACCGAATAGCTGATCGCCTTGTTGTCGTTGAACTGCGCCATGGCGGCTGAGGCCGCGAGAGTGGCTCCCGCCGCGGCGGCGCCCAGTCTGGTGATCATTTTGAACATCGTTTCCCCTCCTTGCAGCGCCCCTTGCAGAAGCGCCTGCGACTATTTTTTGAGACAGCGAGATTGATCGAACAGGGCGGCAAGTCAATGCCGCCGTCCAGATTTTAGTGTTCGCGCACAACCACCGTGCGCCTCATCTTGCGACGTTCCGACGCGTCAAAATCGGACCGCGCATGAAGCGTGCTGCGATTGTCCCACAAGAGAAGATCGCCCGGCTTCCAGACGTGGCGATAGAGGAAGCGCTCCTGCTCCTGATGATCAAACAGGCGCTCCAGCAAAGCGTCGCTCTCAGACTTGTCCATCCCCACGATATGGTCGGTCATCAGCCGGTTGAAATAGAGCGCCTTGCGCCCTGTCGCCGAATGCGCCTTCACCATGGGATGCGCAAAGGACGGCACGCCGGCCTTCACTTCAGACCCACGCACAGTCGCCGCGTTCTGGTAATCATAGACGTTGAGGGCCTTGCAACCCTCGATCTTGCTTTTCAGATCGTCGGGCAATTCATCATAGGCGGCGAACATGCTGGCGAAGATCGTGTCGCCGCCCTTGGAGGGCACTTCCATCGCGTAAAGCATCGTGCCAACACTTGGAGTTTCGATGTAGCACTGGTCCGAGTGGAAATACATTTCGCCGTCCGGCAAGGCGCCGATCAGTTTTCCGTTTTCGCGCACGTTGGAGATGTACATGACGCCCGGCAGGCTGGAACGGCCCTCGTGCGCGTGCAAAACCTTGCCCAGATCGCCGAACCGCTGGGCGAATTTTACCTGCGCGGCTTCATCAAGCGACTGGCCGCGGATCAGGATGACGCCATTGCGATGCCACGTGTCGCGAATGGCCTCCAGCACCTGCGCGCTGAGATCGTCGCGAAGGTCGAGCCCGAGAATTTCAGCGCCAATGCGCGGCGCCAGCGGCCGTGTCTGAATGATCGTTGCGCGCGACGCTTGCGCAGGGCCCGACCCCTGAATGGCTTCCATGAACGCTTCCCCTTTGTTGGGGCAGGAAAGCGCACGGCAGGAAGGGCGTCAAGGCCGCGCCCTTGAGCGCGGCCTAATTTGCGTAAACTTAATTCGCAGCGAAGCAGTAAATCAGGCCGCCGCCGCCGGAGCTGCGCAACGAAGGCATGTCACAGCCGCGCGAAGGGTGGGCCGTGTTCCACGAACGCGAAGGCGCATCATCCCGCAAACCCATGCGATCGTGATGACCAACCATGGCCGCCCCTTCCGCACCGCCCTTCGTCCAATTGCCGCACGTCATATCCTTGCCCGGAGAAAAGGCGCGCCCATCGGTGTTCGACCCGGTGAGAACGTCGTGCTGGTTCACTATGAACACACGGCTCGGCACCTTGCGGCCGGACTCAGTCAGGCCAGTATCGGTGTTGATGACGTTGCGATCAGGATCGTGCAGCGCATCCACATCGGACGCGACCTGGACGCCGGTCGCATTCACCCACGGCCCCTTGCCAATGCGCTCGCGCGCGTTGACGGCGGGCCTTCCGTCGGCAGCCTGCGTGCTGAGATAAGCGCGCCAGGTCTTGGCCCCTGCCCCTGCACGCGCGCCAAGCGTCTGGCAATGTTTGTCCGCGCCCTCAAGCCCGCCGAGATTGGCGCCGTCTGGGCCAGGCGCGCCTAAGATGAAAAATGTCATGTTTGGAAATTGCGGCGGTTGCGGCGCCTGCTGCGCGAGCGCTGATGTTGCGAGTACCGCCATGCCCAGTAGGGCTGCTCCAACGGAGCCGATTCGTGACGCTCTCATGCCTTCCCTCCGATTTTCTCGATCCGGCAAGCCGAAACGCGCTGAAGATGTTCAGCGCATCCAGAATGAACCGGTGCTGTGCGTGGGACAAGCGCGTCCGGGCGCAAATTCTGGCCGAAGAGGTCACGAAAGCGCGAGGACACGAGGACAAACGCAACGCTATTTACTGTTACTTTGTAACACTCTCATGCGCGACAGGGTCGCGCGCCATCAGCGCTTCCAGGCCAGCGCGCGCCAGAGGCTCAAGCCCCTCGCCGCCTGCACGAAGATGCGCATAGATTTCACGGCGCATGACCGGATTCCAGAAGCTCTTGATGTGATCGGCGACAGCGGTCGCGCCCGCCTCATCAGGCTGCGTGCGAAAGAAGATTGCGATCTGGTTCGCCATGCGAACGAGCTTAACTGCGCTCACGACGACGCCTCCACGCGAACATGCTGGCCGCCGCAAAACACAAGCGCACGCCCGTTGCGCGCCTGCGCAACCAGCGTCACGCCATGCAGACGCGCGCGCTCAATCGCCAGCGCGGTGGGCGCGGAAATAGCAACGACAGCCCGCGCGCCAAACGCCGCCACCTTCTCCAGCATCTCGAACGAACAGCGACTCGTGATGACAAAATATCCCGACCCGGGGTCAACGCTGCCCCTGAGCAAATGCCCAATCAACTTGTCGAGCGCGTTGTGGCGGCCAACGTCCTCGCGGATCGCCAGCACCTCGCCCTGCGGCGTACACCACGCCGCCGCATGAACCGCTCCTGTGGCTTCATTGAGCTTCTGCCCGGCGACGATTTCGTCAAGCGAGCGGCTCATCGACGTCGTTGTCAACTCAAAGGGCGCAGCAGTAATCGCGCGTGCACACGGCATGGCGCCAAGGTCTTCAATGCCGCACACACCGCACCCGGTGCGTCCCGAAATGTTGCGCGCGCGCGCCAGGTGGCGCTGCATCTTCTCCGACGCCAGCGAAACGACAAGCCGCAACCCCCGCTGCTCTTCGTCCTCCTCAACAACGACAGAGCGAATGTCGGCGATGGAATCGATGATGCCTTCCGTGAATGAAAACCCGATTGCAAAGTCTTCCAGATCCTGCGGCGTGCACATCATCACTGCGAAAGGGATAGGCGCATAGACGATATTGACCGGCGTTTCCGTCGGCGCTTCGCGCAGGCCAGCCTCGCGCATGCCGTCGGACAGGCCGATCCGCTCGACTTCAACGGTGACGGTGGGCGCGGGCTTATTCGGCGGCATCGGCTTTCCGTTCAATGATGCGCAACAAGTCACCGCTTGCGCGATCTTCTTCCTGCCAGTCCGACCAGCGGTTCGTGCGCTGCACCTGCACCGCCGTCACCTTGTACTCAGGGCAATTGGTCGCCCAGTCCGAGTAATCGGTGGTGATGACATTGGCGCCAGACTTTGCGTGATGGAACGTCGTGTAGACGACGCCCGGCTGCATGCGCTCTGAAATGCGCGCGTGCAGCGCAACCTCGCCAGAGCGGCTCTGGATCGCGACGAGATCGCCATCGCGAATGCCGCGGTTTTCAGCGTCGAACGCGTGGATTTCCAGCACGTCCTCATCATGCCAGATAGTGTTGGCGGTGCGCTGCGTCTGCACGCCGACATTGTATTGCGAGAGGATGCGCCCGGTCGTGAGGATCAGCGGAAACCGCTGCGTCGTGCGTTCGTCCGTCGGCACAAAATCCGTGATCATGAACTTGCCCTTGCCGCGCACAAACCGCTCGACATGCATGATCGGCGTGCCTTGTGGAGCAGAGTCGTTGCACGGCCACTGGATTGAGCCAAGCTCATCGAGCTTCGCGTAACTTACGCCCGCAAACGTCGGCGTCAGCGCGGCGATCTCGTCCATGATCTGCGAAGGATGAGCATACGAGAAAACACACCCAAGCGCCTTGGCGAAACCCAGCGTAGTTTCCCAGTCTGCAAGTCCCGCCTGCGGCGCCATCGCCTTGCGCACGCGGCTGATACGCCGCTCCGCGTTCGTAAACGTGCCATCCTTTTCAAGAAACGACGAACCGGGAAAAAACACATGCGCGTATTTAGCAGTTTCGTTCAGGAACAGATCCTGCACAATGACGCATTCCATGTTGCGCAGCCCGCGCGTGACATGCTGCGTATCAGGATCAGATTGCGCAATGTCTTCGCCCTGAATGTAGAGCCCCTTGAAGCGGCCCTCGACGGCTTCATCGAGCATGTTGGGAATGCGCAGGCCCGGCTCTGGCGAAAGGCTGACGCCCCACAGCCCTTCAAACATGTCGCGCGTCGCATCGTCCGACACATGACGATAGCCAGAGAACTCGTGCGGAAACGAGCCCATGTCGCACGCCCCCTGCACGTTGTTCTGCCCGCGCAGCGGGTTGACGCCCACGCCAGCGCGCCCGAGGTTTCCGGTCGCCATGGCGAGGTTGGCCATGCCCATGACCATGGTCGAGCCTTGCGAATGTTCGGTCACGCCAAGGCCGTAATAAATCGCGCCGTTCCCGCCCGTAGCAAAAAGGCGCGCTGCGGCGCGGATTTCACTTGTAGCGACGCCAGAAACCTTCTCCACCGCCTCAGGCGCGTTTTCGTCGCGCGCGATAAAGCGCGCCCAACTTTCAAAATCGCCCAAGTCGCAGCGCTCGCGAACGAACGCCTCATTCACAAGTCCTTCCGTGATGATCACATGCGCCAGCGCGTTGATGATCGCGACATTCGTGCCGGGTTTCAATGCGAGATGATGATCAGCCTCGATATGCGCTGTGCGAAAAAGATCAATGCGGCGGGGATCGATGACAATAAGCTTAGCGCTCTTGCGCAGGCGCTTTTTCATGCGCGACGCAAAGACAGGATGCGCGTCCGTGGGATTGGCGCCGATAACCAAAATCACATCCGACAGCGCGACGGACTTGAAATCCTGCGTACCGGCCGACGTGCCGAACGTGGTCTTCAGTCCATAGCCGGTGGGCGAATGGCAGACACGCGCGCACGTATCGACGTTGTTGTTGCCAAAGCCCGCGCGCACCAGCTTCTGCACGAGAAACGTTTCTTCATTTGTGCAACGCGATGACGTGATCGCGCCGATGGAATCCACTCCATACGCGCCTTGAATGCGCCGGAACTCGGACGCGGCGTGCGCAAACGCCTCGTCCCATGTCACCTCGCGCCATGGATCGGTAATCTTCGCGCGGACCATCGGTTTTGTAATGCGATCCTTGTGCGTCGCGTAACCCCACGCGAAGCGGCCCTTCACGCACGAATGGCCTTCATTCGCCTTGCCCGCCTTGGAGGGGACCATGCGCACGACCTTGTCGCCCTGCATCTCGGCGCGAAAGCCGCAGCCCACGCCGCAATAGGCGCATGTCGTGTCGATGGAACGGGTCGGCGCGCCCATCTCGATGATGCTTTTCTCGTTCAACGTCGCCGTGGGGCACGCCTGCACGCAAGCGCCGCAGGACACGCATTCTGAACCGAGAAAATCAGGCCCGCCTGTCGCCACGAGCGAGCCAAGGCCCCGCCCATCAATGGTCAATGCGAATGTGCCCTGCACATCTTCGCACGCGCGCACGCAGCGCGAACACACGATGCACTTGGATGAATCGAACGTGAAATAGGGGTTGCTGTCGTCGGCTGCAATCGTACGATGCTGCTCGCCATCCTGACCATAGCGCACATCCCGCAAGCCCACTACCCCAGCCATATCCTGCAATTCGCAATCGCCATTGGCCGAGCATGTCAGACAGTCAAGCGGATGATCGGAAATGTAAAGCTCCATCACGCCACGGCGCAGATCCGCAACGCGCTTGGTCTGCGTGCGCACGACCATGCCGTCTTCCACAGGCGTCGTGCATGACGCGGGCGTTCCACGACGTCCTTCAATTTCAACAAGACAAAGCCGACACGAACCAAACGCTTCCAGCGTATCCGTGGCGCAGAGCTTTGGTATTTGCGTTCCCATTTTTGCGGCAGCCGCCATCACGGACGTGCCCGCCGGAACGCGCGTTTGCACGCCATCAATGCTCAATGTCACCATCGTGGAGCCAGTGCGCAGCGGCGTTCCGAAATCTTTTTCACGAGAGAGCGACATCATCGTTCTCCTATTCTGCCGCAGCGCATTTTGGCGCACGAATGAAATCTTCAGGGAAATGTTTCAGTGCGCTACCCACCGGCAATGGCGTCAGCCCGCCAAGAGCGCAGAGCGAAGCATCCGTCATCAGCGTTAGCAGATCATCCACAAGCGCCATGTTTTTTTCAACCTCAACGCCCGCGACAATCTTGTCGAGTGTCTCTGCGCCGCGCGTGGAGCCGATACGGCAGGGCGTGCACTTGCCGCAACTTTCCGTTGCGCAAAACTCAAACGCGAACCGCGCTTGGCGCGCCATGTCCACGCCGTCATCGAAGACAACAACGCCGCCGTGGCCAAGGAGGCCGCCAGCCTTCGCCATTGCTTCGTAGTCAAGCGGCGTATCTAGCAGATGTTCAGGAAAATAAGCGCCGAGCGGACCGCCAACCTGCACGGCGCGCAACGGCCGCCCGCTCGCGGTTCCCCCGCCGATGTCATACACAAGTTCGCGCAGGGTGACGCCAAAGGGCAGTTCATAAAGCCCGCCGCGTTTCACATTGCCTGCAAGTTGCACCGGCTTTGTGCCGCGCGAGCGACCCACGCCAAGGTCGCCATAAGCCTTGCCGCCGTTGGCAAGAATTGTTGGCGCAGCAGCGATGGTGAGCACATTGTGAACCAGTGTAGGCCTGCCAAACAAGCCGCGATGCGCTGGCAGCGGCGGCTTGGCGCGCACTTGTCCGCGCTTGCCTTCGATGCTTTCCAGCAGCGCGGTTTCCTCGCCGCAAACATAGGCGCCCGCGCCCACGCGCACCTCAACATCGAAATGCGCACCCAGCAGCTTTTCACGTCGCGCGATGCGCAGCGCCTCATTCATCACATGGATGGCGTGCGGATATTCCGAGCGGATATAAATAACGCCGCGATCAGCGCCCACGGCAAGCGCGCCAATCGCCATGCCTTCGATGATGAGAAAGGGATCGCCCTCCATCAACATCCGGTCAGCGAACGTGCCGCTGTCGCCTTCGTCTGCATTGATGACGACGTATTTGCGCGCCGATTGCGCATCGCGCACGGTGCGCCATTTGATGGCGGCGGGAAAGCCCGCGCCGCCGCGCCCGCGCAGACCTGATATGGTCATCTCGTCAAGGATAGCGTCCGTGCTGATCGCCTGCGCACGAGCGAGCCCCATCATGCCGCCGCTTGCGACATAGGCCTCAAACGACAGCGGATCGTTGACGCCAACGCGCGCGAAGGTGAGGCGCGTTTGCGCGCGCAGATACAAGATATCATCCACTAACCCCAGCGACAGCGGATGCTCGGCGCCATCGAGAAAGCCTGCAGCAAAAAGGTTCGCGACATCGCTGACGCGCACGACGCCATAGGCCACGCGCCCGCGCGCCGTCTCAATCTCAACCATCGGCTCAAGCCAGAGCAAGCCGCGCGAGCCTGTTCGAACAATCTCGATGGCAAGCCCGAGACGCATTGCCTCATCGCGCACAGCCGCGGCGACAGCGTCTGCGCCAATAGATTTGGCGGCCGCATCGGCGGGGATGTAAACGCGCACGCTCATCGGCGCGCCTGCGCCACAAGCGCATCTGCGCGCGCTTCATCAATCATGCCGATGAGATCGTCGCCCAAAAGCGCGGTGGGGCCGAGCGCGCAATTGCCGAGGCAATAAACGCTCTCTAGCGAGATATGTCCGTCATGCGAACGCGCGCCCGTTTTCAGGCCGTACGCGGACTCAAGGTGCGCGGCGATGCGCTCGCAGCCGCGCGCCTGACAGGCTTCCGCGCGACACAATTTGATCACCGCCCGCGCGGCAGGTTCTGTCTTGAAGTCATGGTAGAATGAAACGACGCCGCGCACTTCGGCCTGCGAAATGTTGAGCGCATGGGCGATGATCGGCTGCGCCTGCGGGGGCACATGGCCAAAGGCATGTTGCAACGCGTGAAGAATGGGCAGCAGCGGCGCGGCGCCTTTCGCGTCCTCGCCATAGAAAACCCGCGCCTGCTCCATCTGGGCGGCGATGATCCGCTCGGCGTCATCTGCGTTGAAAACGTCTGCGCTCATATCTTCTTTCGTCCCCTCCACGCATCTAGTGTCGCACGAGAGCGCCGCAAAATCGAGGCGCGCTCAGAGCGCTCACACCCCGCCAAACACCAGGCTCTTCACCGTCACCGGCACCATCGCGGACGGCATGCGGATGCGGCCGATATCCACGTAGTCGAAGTCCCGCAGCGTGATCCCGTCGAGCACCAAAATCTCATTGGCCAGCCCCAGCTCCTGCTTGAGAATGGCGCCCAGCGTCAGCGCGGCGTCGCCCTCCAGCATCACGTAGAGATTTGTCCCCGCCGCGACGCGGTCGGCAAGGCCGACGCGCAATCCCTCGGCCAGTGCGCGCACGCGCTCATACTCGGGTAGGCCGCGCCAGCGAAAGGCGAAGGCGACTTCGCGCGCCGGATCGCCATCGTCGAACAACACGCGATGGCGGCGAATGGCCTGCGCAATGGCCTTGGCGTCGAGCGCGCCGGAAAAATCATAGGTCGGCATCAGCACAGGCAAATTGCGGCGCGGCAGCAGCAGCGCGTGCGAGGTGATGCACGATGTGGCGCCGCTCATCTGCACGCTGTATTGCGATGCGCCCAGCGCTGTGGCCCGCATGCATTCGCCCGGCGGTAACAGCGTGAAGGGAACGCGCCCGTCGTCAAACGCGCGGCGGATGGCGCGGCCAAGCCGCCAGCCTAGATCGCCAAAATCGCGCGTCTCACGCAGATACACATATTCAGCGACGCCGCCCGAGAACATCACGCCGTCCAGCGCGCCAAGCGGCCCCAGCGGCTGCGTGATGAAGGCGCCCGCCACATCGTCCGGCAAAGGGTGTTGCGTCAGCGTCGCGATGACCATCGCGGCCATCGCTTCGGCGACCTGCTGCATCTCCGCCTTGTTGGCGATGGCGCCGCCCTGCCAGTTTATACCCACACGCCGGGCATGTTCGGCGCCGTCGCCTTCCAGCCGCACGATGGCGTTGTTCAGATCAAACGCAACGAGGCGCCCGCCCACGCGCAGCGCCGCTGTTTCTTCAATGCGCCCGCAGTCCAGCAACGCAAACTTTGTCGTGCCGCCGCCGATATCAACATTGAGAATACGGCGCATGTCGCGCCGCGAAACCTCGACCGCGCCCGAACCATAGGCGGCCAGCATGGCCTCCAGATGATCGCCCGCAGCGGCGGCGACGAGTTCGCCGCCCCCTTCCGCCAGCGCGTCCATGATGGCGGCTGCGTTTTCGCGCCGCGCAGCAGCGCCCGTCATGATGACGGCGCCTGTCTCCACATCATCGGGCGTAATCCCGGCCATGACGTAGGCGCGATCCACGATGCCTCGCAGGCGCACGCCGTTGATCGTCGCCCCGTCGTCGTTGAACGGCGTCATCGACACCGGCGACATGAACAGCGTCTCGCGCGCTTTCGTCTGTCGGCGCATGGCGAGCGGCTCGCCTGGGCCCCGCATCAACAGACGTGAGAAGACGACCTGCGTGCCCGAAGAGCCGATGTCGATCCCGATGCTGATCAGCGGCACATCAGTGTTCTCGCGCGGATCCAGCACGAGGTTGTCATCCGCGTCGTGCACATGGTCCGCCTCTTCGCCCGGCGCATGCGCATGGGTGGAGAACGCGCCAAAGGCGTGATCGTAGAGGGAGTGGGCGGGCTTCTCGGGCTGATCTGCGGACATGGCTCTTATGTAGGAAATCCCCACCCGCAAAGCAAAACGCCCCCGCTTTCGCGAGGGCGTTTGTGTTTATCAGTTCAAGGCTGCTTACTTGCCCTTGCGCTCGCCGCGCAGGTATTCGCGCACGATATCGGCGTTGAGCACGACCTTGGGATCGAACTCGGGGCAATCTTCCAACTGGTCCAGCGTGTTCAGGCCCATCTGGCGGAAGATGCGCGCCGTGGACGAGATCAGGCGAACCGGCTTGGTGGGATCAGCGTTGAAATGCTGATGGATCGTCGCCGGCGGAACGTAGATGTAATCGCCAGCTTCCCACTCGAGCCGCTTGATCTCTTCGCGCGGCTTCCAAACGAACGTGTCGGTGATCTCGGCGTCGCAATCCTGATGCAGGTCGTAGCCCTTGCCTTCGAGTACGTAGACGCACTCTTCCGCAAGGTGGCTGTGCTTGCCCGAGCGCGAGCCCGGCGGGATGATCTGCATATAGGCGTCAACCGTCTCGATGCGCGTGTTCATCGCCTCGTTCATCAGGTGCTTGAGCAAGCCCTGACGCGACATTTCCCACGGCATGTCCGCAGGCTTGACGACCTTCTTGCGGCGGGCGTTACGCGAGGGCGCATCCTGCGCCTCGTCGAGCAGGCGCTGATAGAGCCGCTCATTGTTCTTGCCTTCAAGCCACGCTCCGACTTCACCCCAAGCCATCAATAACCTCCCTTGGGATGGTTGTAATCTTCTTCGATTTCGCGCGCGGTGAAGCCTTCGGCCTCCGGCGTCATTTCGACCGGACGCTCCTTAACCTGCTTCTGGAACAGCATGTTGAGGAAGAGGTACATCGGCTTCGTCTTGATGACGAGCGCACGGGCGGGCTTGTCGGTCTGCGCGTTGAAGTGCTGGTGCACGCAATTGTTGTGCACGATGGCGATGTCGCCCGCTTCCCAATCGTAGCGGATGCCGTCGTGGATCTCGTAGCCCTTGCCGTCCAGAATGTAGAAGGCGGCTTCGTTCACGTGGCCATGCTTCTGCGAAAACGCGCCGGGCGCATATTCTTCCAGATGCATGTGGAAGGTCTGGGTGATGCCATCCTTCGGCTCGACATAATGGCGGCTGAAGCACAGCGGCCCGTCGATGAAGCCGGTTTCCTTGGCCTTGCGAACCCGGGGCACAGCGCGCAGACGGTCGAGTTCCGCCGTGACGTTGTATTCGCCCTGGATGCCGCGCACGAAAACGCGGTCCTTCTTGTTGTGAAAGAGATTGGCGCGCAATTCATCAAGCGACGCCGAATTGTGTCCGACCTCGGCCGCCGCAGCGCCGCCCTTCTGGACTCTCGGATCGAGGTTCATGCAGTCCTCCGCAAAATAGGTGAAGCCGCCGCTTCTTGGGCGGCGGAGCCTGAAGCCTTGATAACACCCTCCCCCCTACCCTGTCACCCCTGCCTGGCTTCAGCGTGGCGCAGCGCGCGCGATGCAAAAAACGCTTGGCCAGAACAGGCGGGTAAGGCTATGTGAGCCCCATCTTAGACAGGGCCCGGGCCACAGCGCCAGGCTCCCCGCAGGAGGAAACCCGTGCGCTATATCGATTGTTTCAATCACTTTTTCCCCAAGGCTCTCTGGGATAAGATGCTGGCGACGCCGGGCGCGTCCGCCGACATCGGCGCGCGCATGCGCGGCATTCCGTGCATTTACGATCTCGATGAGCGCAAGCGCGTCGTGGACATGTTCCGCACCAAGCACAATTACACGCAGGTCATCTCGCTCGGCATGCCCCCGCTCGAAGCGCTGGGCACGCCCGAACAGGTCGATGACTTCGCCAAGCTCGCCAACGATGGCATGGCCGAACTCGTCGCCAAGAACCCCGATTACTTCTGCGGATTCCTGGCCTCCTTGCCGATGAATTCGACCAACCGCGAGAAGGAATACGAGCGCGCGATCTCGATCGGCGCAAACGGCCTGCAGCTCCACACCAACATCAACGGCATCCCGCTGGACGATGAGCAGTTCCGCCCGATCTTCCAGATCTCGGAGCAGACCCAGAACCCGGTGTTTCTGCATCCCTCGCGCGGCGCTTTCGACCTGCCGGACTACAAGACCGAGAACAAGTCGAAGTACGAAATCTGGTGGACGTTCGGCTGGCCCTACGAGACGTCGGCCGCGATGGCCCGCCTCGTGTTCGGCGGCGTCATGGACCAGTTCCCGAACCTGAAGGTTCTGGCCCATCACCTTGGCGCCATGGTGCCGTTCTTTGAAGGCCGCGTCGGCCCGGGCTGGGATCAGCTTGGCAACCGCACGACGGACGAGGACTACAAGACGCTTCTCAAGAACATGAAGAAGCGCCCGCTCGACTACTTCAAGGACTTCTACGCCGACAGCGCCGTCTTCGGCTCCAAGCCCGCGACCGAGTGCGGCCTCGCGTTCTACGGCGCCGACCGCGTGCTCTTCGCGTCCGACTGCCCGTTCGACCCGGAAAAGGGCCCCGCCTACATCCGCGAGACGATCGCGATTCTCGAATCCCTCGAGATGAGCCAGGAAGACCGCGAGAAGATCTGCTACAAGAACGCGCAGCAGCTGCTCAAGATCAAGTAAGCGGGTTTGCGATTAAAGATCAGAACGCACGGTGGAAACGCCGGGCGTTTTTTTGTTTTGACGCTGCTTTGATTGGTGGCGACCCCTTCTCCCGCAGGCGGGAAAAGGTGGCCTCCGCGCAGCGGGGGTCGGATGAGGGAAAGGCTGCGGAGAGCCCCTCACCCGTCAGGCTCCGCCTGCCACCCTCTCCCGCGCGCGGGAGAGGGATTCGCGACACCGCAGAGGGCTAACCTTTGAAGCGATTCTCGCGATGATGACTCATAAACTGGTCGTGTGGCCACAATCGCTGATCGTCCGGCAATCGCAGCATTCCGTCACGCGGGAACAACGGAAGCAACTCCTCCGGAATTTGCCCCTTCGCTCGCAGTATTTTGAAGTCCTTGTCGACCGAGATAAGACCCCTGTCGAAAAGCCAGTGGAAGGTTCCCGAAAGAGCTAGTCCATTCCGAACGGAATCTGGCCCTCGATCTTCAACGGCCTTTATATGCGCCGCCTGAACCTCGGGACGCCCGCCTCCGTTGAGTAAGCGTAATCCCGAGATCGCACAACGGTTGTCATAAGCATCACGCACGACCCGCCGAAACGCCTGATCGCGGTAGGGACGTGAAATCGTTTGCTCGATGATTTGTCGTTCGGCTTCATAGGGCGCGGCGTCTTCGGCAAACCCGTAAGCAGGAACATCCGGCCTCTCATATGGCCGCAATTGCATCGCCATCCCAGATTGAACGATTCGTTCGAATTCCTTGGAAGGAATGGGACGAACGGACCAGCCAAACCAGCCTTTGCTTGTACCGCCATCCTCACGGCGCGCGCGGCTTTCGAAGTAATCACCGCCGATCTGAAATGGGACGGGCGAAACAAAGTTGATGTAGGAGCCCGGTTCGATCAGTGCGTGGAAGTGATCAGTTTTTATGAAATCGGGAACGACGGCAGCGACGCGCGCCATAGCAAAGTACCGTTGCCGGCCGCCTGTGCGATTATCCACGGCGTTGGCTCGCCGTGGCTCATAGTAGACGATCCAGTCACCCACCGTCGTCTGCGCTGTCGCCAAATAACGCTTCGGGAAATGATAGCGCTCCTCCGGCACATCATCGTAGGAGGGCGAGAGTTTGGTCGTGAATACGGCGTTCGCCATGAGACGAGCGTGCCTGGACGCCGCGTGCGCGTCAAGGAACGATCAAAATTCAAAGACCTCACCCCTTCCGCAATGCGTCCAGCAGCGCCTGCATGTCCGCTGGCAGCGCGCTTTCGAACTCAAGTTCTTCGCCGCTCGCCGGATGCTCGAACCCGAGCCGCGCCGCGTGCAACGCCTGCCGCCCAAGCGCATCCAGCGCCGCGCGGGCCTCGTCTGACAACCGCGCGGCCTTGGTGCGAAACCCGCCTGCGTAAACCGGATCGCCCATCACCGGATGGCCGGTATGGGCCATGTGCACGCGGATCTGGTGCGTGCGGCCTGTCTCCAGCTGGCAGGCGACCAGCGAGGCCACGGGCTCGCCTTCCTTGCCTTTGAACGTCGCCTCAACCTGCCAATGGGTGATGGCCTCCCGGCCGCGTTCGCCGCGCACCACCGCCTGTCGCTCACGATGGGTGGCGTGACGGCCAATCGGCGCGTCCACTGTGCCCTTCATGCGCTGCGGCACGCCCCAGACGAGGGCGCGATATTCGCGGATCAGCGGCAGCGTGCGGCCATGATCGGCGAACAGCGCCGCCAGCCCTTGATGGGCCGTGTCCGTCTTGGCGACGACCAGCAGGCCGGACGTATCCTTGTCGAGCCGATGCACGATGCCCGGCCGCTTCACACCGCCAATGCCCGACAGCGAGTCGCCGCAATGGCCGATGAGCGCATTGACGAGCGTGCCGTTCTCATGGCCGGCGGCTGGATGCACGACGAGCCCGGCGGGCTTGTCGATGACGATGAGATGCTCGTCCTCATAGGCCACCGTGAGCGGAATATCCTCGCCAATGGGCTCGGCGGCCGCTGCCTCGGGCACCTCAATAATGACGACCTGACCGGCGCGCACCTTGCGGCCTGCGTCATCGGCCTTGCGGCCATCGACGGTGACCTTGCCGTCATCAATCAGGGCGCGGATGCGCGTGCGCGAAAGCGCTTCGGCCGCAGCGTCCGCCTGCAAAGCAAGAAAGCGGTCGAGCCGCGAGCCGCCCTCCTCCTCGCTTACCGTGTGGGAGCGAAACCCTGATTCGGGCGTGGCGAGCCGAGCGGCCGGACGAAGGCTCGCGATGGCGAGCTCCTTGGCTTCGGCCTCGATCTCTTCTTCGGTCCAGCCCCGCTGGTGTCGGTCTTTGGCGCGTCTGTTCATGGCGGGCGTATAGCACCTTTCGCAAAATTTGGTGCTGCCTGTCGTTGATGGTTACAAGCCCCGCCGCGCGTCATGGTCTGCGAAGGCAGACCATCCGCGAAGAGCACACCACGGGATTTTGCAGCTTTGAGCTTCGGTTCGGCCCCGCTGTGCTATACGCGGCGCCATGACCACACCCGCATCAACCAGAAAAACTGTCGCCATCGTCGGTGGAGGCCCCGCAGGCCTAATGGCCGCCGAAACGCTGGCTCAGGCCGGCGTGAAGGTCATCATCTACGACCGGATGCCTTCGCTGGCGCGCAAGTTTCTGCTGGCCGGGCGCGGCGGGCTCAACCTCACCCATTCAGACCCCTTCGAGCTTTTCACCGAGAAGTATGGCTCCGCGCAAGGGCCGCTGCTGCCCATGCTCGAGGCCTTCCCGCCCAGCGCGCTGATCAAATGGTGCGAGGCGCTGGGCGAAGAGACGTTCGTGGGCACAAGCGGACGCGTGTTCCCAAAAAGCTTCAAGGCCTCGCCACTGTTGCGGCGCTGGCTGCGACGGCTTGAGAGCCAGGGCGTCGAGGTGCGGCTGCGCCACGCCCTTGTGGGCTTTGACGCGCACAACAAGCCGATTTTTCAGGGGCCCGAAGGCTCGCCCGCAAGCGTGGACGCCGACGCGACGATTCTTGCGCTCGGCGGCGCGTCGTGGCCGCGTCTTGGCTCGGACGGTTCATGGGTGGACACGCTGCAGGGCAAGGGCGTGACCGTGGCCCCCTTGCGCGCCGCCAATTGCGGCTTTGACGTCACGTGGTCGCCCTTCATGCGCGAGAAATGCGCCGGCCAGCCGCTGAAAAACGTCGCGCTCACGTTTGGACGAACCCGCATCCGTGGCGAGGCGATGATCTCCACCACGGGCCTGGAAGGCAGCGGGGTTTACGCGCTCTCCGGCCCCATCCGCGACGCGATTGAATCGCAAGGCTTCGCGACGCTTTGGTTCGATCTGCGGCCCGACATGACCCAGCGCGAACTCGCCTTGCGCCTTCTGGAAGCCAAGACCGGGCAATCGACTGCGAATGTCCTTCGCAAGGCGGCGGGGCTGACGCCGGCCGGCGCCGGATTGGTGCGCGAGCCGGGCCCCTTGCCCAAAACCGCCGACGATCTGGCCAAGCGCATCAAAGGCGTGCCCGTCCAGCTCACCGGCGTGCGCCCCATCGCCCGCGCCATCTCGACAGCAGGCGGCGTCACGTTTGGCGAACTGGATGAAAATCTCATGGTGAAGCGCCTTCCCGGCGTTTTCGCCGCCGGAGAAATGCTCGATTGGGAAGCCCCCACGGGCGGCTATCTCCTGCAGGCCTGTTTCGCGACGGGACGGACTGCAGGACGCGGCGCGCTGTCGTACCTTGGGATATTTCCTGAATAGCGGGACTGCGCTATAACTAAGCGGTAAACCAATCGGGAGACGCTGCGGTGAATTCGCCCGAGCGCATGCTCGCCATTCTCGACCTGTTCGACGGCCGCACGATGGAATGGTCCGGCGACGCCATGGCCGCCAATCTGGGTTACAGCCGCTCGACCCTTTATCGCTACCTGAAAGCGCTGGTGGAAGCGGGGCTTCTCACCTCGTTGCCGGGGTTTGGCTATACGCTGGGCCCGCGCGTCGCCGAACTCGATTATCTCATGCGCAGCCGCGATCCCCTCATCGTCGCGGGCAAGCCGATGATGGCGGAACTCGCCGCCGAATTACCCGGCGTCGCCCTGCTCTGCCGTCGCTATCGCGACACGGTGCTCTGCGTCCATCAGGAGCAGAATTCACCAGGCTTTGTCTCAAATTATGAGAGGGGCCTCGCCCGCCCGTTGCTGCGCGGCGCGGCCTCCCGAGTCATCCTAGCGAACCTGTCCCGCGCCATCATCAAGACGACGCTGGAGACGCGCAGAAACGATCTGGAAGCGGCGGGCCTGGGCAAAGACATTGACGCCGCCCGTCTCATCCTCCGCCAGATCCGGCATCGTGGTTGGGATTGCACCATGGGCAACGTCACGCCCGGCGTCACCGGTGTCGCAGCCCCCGTTTTTGACCAGAACGGGGTAGTTCTCGGCAGCCTCAGCGTAACCGTCGGCCAACCCAGGCTGCCGCCTGAACGGCAAGCGCAGATCGCCAGCCGCGTGGTTTTTTGCGCGCGAATCCTGACCCGCGCGACAATGCGCCGGGAAGAAGAGCCCGTCTAAAACCTCTGTTTTCATAGAAACTTCGCGATACGTTCGCCCACGTTACCCGGCGTCAGCACGGCTATTTCTGGAATTTCCGGGCATATTTGTTTGATATTAAATCCTGTAATACGGGATTGAGATATTATCTCTGTATGAGCGGCCGTCCAAAAATGTGGGCGCCGCCTTGCGGAGGACATGCACATGGACGCTCATCTGAACACCGACGTCCTCATCGTGGGCGCGGGGCCCGTTGGCCTCACGCTGGCGTTCGATCTTGGCCGCCGCGGCGTGAAGACGACCATCATCGAGCAGAGGGCGGAGCCCGCCTTCCTGCCGAAAATGGAGCGTTGCAACGCGCGCACGATGGAGATTTTCCGCCGCCTCGGCATCGTCGATGACGTGCGCAAGGCGGGTCTGCGCGAAGACGTGCCGATGGACGTGTTCGTCGTGCTTTCGCTCGACCGGCCACCGCTGCTGCGCCTGCCCTATCCGTCCGTGAAGGAAGCCAAACTCGATGCGCGCGCCACCAACGATGGCACGGCGCCCTGCGAGCCCTATCAACTTATTTCGCAATATTCGCTGGAGCCGCTGCTCGCGAAGTTTTGCGAACGGCAGAGCGACGTGACCCTGCACTGGTCCACCGAATTTGTGTCGCTCGCGCAAGACCCAGAAGGCGTCAGTGTGCAGGTGCGCGCCAAGGACGGCGCGACGTCCAGCATCCGCGCCCGCTATGTTGTGGGTTGCGACGGCGGCGTCAGCCCGGTGCGTCACGCCATCAACATCAAACTGCGCGGCGAGGCGGGACTTCTGGGCCTGCGGCAAGCGCTTTATCGCTGCGACGAATTGTTCGACAGGCTGCCGATTGGCAACGGCCCCACGCGCGGCCGCCACTATCATGTGGCCGACGACAAGGCGACGTTCCTCATCATGCAGGACTCGACAAAGCATTGGACCCTGCACGCCACTGTCGATTCAGACGAGGAAATGAAGCGCCAGTTTGAGAAGACCGTCGGTATCCCCGTGAAATACGAAATGCTGTCCTGCAATCCGTGGCGCCAGAACCTGCTTGTCGCGGACAAATACCAACAGGACCGCGTGTTCCTTGCGGGCGACGCCGTGCATCTCGTCATCCCCACGGGCGGGCTTGGCATGAATTCGGGCTGCGGCGACGCGATAGATTTGTCGTGGAAGCTTGAAGCCGTCATCAAGGGCTGGGGCGGGCCAAAACTGTTGCCATCCTATGAATTTGAGCGCCGCCAGATAGGCGACCGCAACGTCGGCGCCTCGCGCTACGCATCGCAGGGCCGGCGCAAGTGGCGCTCCATGTGGAAGCCCAACATCGACGAGGATACGCCTGCGGGACAGCAGACGCGCGAAGTGCTGACGATGATCGCCGACATTGAACAGCGCAAGACCAACGAAATGATTGGCGCGGAACTGGGCTATCGCTACGTCGACTCGCCAATCATCATGGATATTCCCGGCGGGCCGGAGCATCTCTTCCGCGAATACATTCCCAACACATGGCCGGGTTCGCGCCTGCCCAACGTGTGGGTGGGCGACGGCTCGCCCATTCAGGATCGTATTCCCGAGGGCTACACGATCTTGCGGCTGGGCAACACGAAGGCGGATTCATCCGGCCTCGCCAAGGCCTTCGCCGCACGCGGCGCTCCCATATCAACGCTGGAAATTCCCGACCGTGTGGCGCGCGAAGTATACGGTTTCGACCTCATCCTGCTGCGGCCCGATCTGCACATCGTCTGGCGCGGCAACACGCCGCCCGAATATCCCGCTGAAGTCGCCGCCATCGCAACGGGGCACGGCGAGAGGTAACAAAAGCTCCGTCATGCGCGGGCGCATTGGCCCCTCTTCCCCGCGTGCTGAAACATGGTAGAGAACGCTTATCAATATCCGGGAGGATGCGCATGACCGAACTCGAACAAATCAAGGAAGACCTCGTCACGGCGAACAAGGTGCTCGCCTATCATCATGTGGTGGATTCCTTCGGCCATGTGTCGATCCGTCATCCGAGCAACCCGAACCACTTCCTCATGTCGCGCGCCCGCGCACCCAATTGCGTGGAAGTGATCGACATCACCGAATTCACGCAAGAAGGCGACATTGTCGGACACAACCCCGGCAAGCCATATTCGGAACGCTTCATTCACGGCGCCATCTATGAAGCCCGCCCCGATGTCATGGCGGTGGTGCACAACCACAGCCCGAACGTCGTGCCCTTCACCGTGCAGGGCAAAAGGAAATTTCGCCCGATCATGCACATGTGCGCGCCAATCGGCACGGACATCCCGACATGGGACATCGCGCACAAATTCGGCGAGACTAACCTGCTCGTGACCTCCATGGACATGGGCCGCGATCTCGCCAAGACGCTGGCGTCCCGCACAGTGTCGCTCATGCGCGGCCACGGCTCGGTTGTGGTTGGCAAGTCGCTGCGCGATGTGGTGTTCACCTCCATCTACATGGAGATCAACGCCGACATGCTCATCAAGGCCTACGCGCTTGGCGGAAACGACATTACGCCATTGAGCGACGGCGAGGTCGCAGCCAACACCAAGGGCCGCGCCGGCTTCACCTATGAGCGTGGCTGGGAAAACTGGTGCCGCCTGGTGGATCGCCCCTACTTCCCGGCCGCATGGGAAATGGGACCGGGATTCTCCAAGACTGACCCGACCGGCTGAGCTTCAGCGTTGATTCTGGAACGCGGGGCTGCCCCCCGCGTTCTACTTCCGAGTGAACAAGTTCACTGGGAGTTCTTGTATGAAAAAGTAATATATTGCAGCACTCGGCGCGTTAGGCGCCGCTCTGGCTTTGCCGCTGGCCGCGCAAGCCGTTCCGCTTGGCGTCGCCGCACCGGCGGTTGGCCAGCTGGGCGCCGAAAATTCAAACCTGATTGAAGTGCAGCAGCGCGTCTTTCGCGGCGGGCGCGCGGTTAATGGCGGACGCGCGTTCAACCGCGGCGGCGTCAATCGCAGCGGCATAGCCGGGGTCAATCGTGGAGGCTTAGGCGGAAGGCCCGGCATACGTCAGCAACGGTCCCTAAACCGTGGCGGCTACGCCTACAGGGGCGGTTACCGTGGCTATTCCTACGCGCGTCCCGGCTACCGATACTCTAACGGCTGGTGGTTCCCCGCAGCGGCGCTCGCGACTGGAGCTATCCTTGGCGGCGTCATTGCGAACCAGTCTTATTACGATGCGCCCCAGACGGTTTATGGCGGCGGCGGCGGACTGAGCGCCCAGCATTATTCCTGGTGCCAGCAGAGCTATGTTTCCTATAGCCCGCAGAACAATTCCTTCCAGCCTTACCAGGGCCCGCGTCAGGCGTGCGTTTCGCCTTACTCCTGAGCCCAGGCTAGAGATCGTTGCGGAAGGGAGCCTGCGGGCTCCCTTTTTCATTACAGTTACATTGCAACCTTGTCGGCGCCCACAAGAAGGTCGCGCAGGGAATTCGCCACCGGAAAACCATAACCCGCTTCAGCGCCGTATGCGCGCAAACGACCCTCGCGATGATAAGCGCTCGAATAAATCTCCGCCCCGATCATCTGAAGCGCCAAAACCAGGGACTGAAGGGCATCAATGCCGCTCGATTTGAACGCTCGGAGCCCCTCCGGCCAATCGATTTCGTAACGACAAACCCAAAACGTCTCGCTGCGTTCTGGCTGATAGATACGGATTGCGACGACGGAGACCGTGTCGCCGGTTTTCAAGGAAAGGGCGTGTGAGACGATCAGCATGAACGGCCTCAATAATTTAGCGGTGGAATCTGGCGACCCGCCAGACAATTTGAATACCGAAGCATGGCCTGAGCATGGCATCCGGGCAGACCACTAAGTCTATTCTGCAGCCCACTTCATGTGCCCTCTGAGAAACAAGAACCAACGAATTGGCGTTAGAGACATCCCATGTTATAGTATTACGTAACGGATGGGTATCGATGTCACTCAGTCACGACCACGAACAAACGCATTCGCACCGGGGCCATGCCATACACGCCCACGCGCCGGACGGCCATGCCCACGCGCCACGCCGCGCACACCCCGGCTTTTCCCTGCTGCGCATGTCTTCGCTTCAACGCCTCGCGCTGGCGCTCACCCTTGTCGCGGCGATCTGGCTCAGTGTTTTCTGGGCATGGGCCTGAGCGAGGGTGAAGCCATGACCACCGCGTTGCGTTTTCACAATCTGACCCTCGGCTATGACCGACATCCCGCCGTGCATCATCTCGATGGCGAGATTGCGCAAGGCGCGCTGCTGGCTGTGTGCGGCCCTAACGGGGGCGGCAAGTCGACGCTCCTCAAGGGCATTATGGGCGTGCTGCCGCCCATCGGCGGGGCCGTCGAACGTATTACCTGCCCCACCAATCGCATTGCGTACCTGCCGCAGGCCCACGAGATCGATCGCACGTTTCCCGTGAACGTGTTTGACATGGTGGCGATGGGCAATTTCCGCGCCACCGGATGGTTCGGCGGGTTGATCAAGCAAGATCGCGAGAAGACGTTCGACGCCATCGCATCTGTGGGGCTCACGGGTTTTGAGGATCGCCACATTGGCACGTTGTCGGGTGGCCAGATGCAACGCATCCTCTTCGCGCGGGTGTTGCTGCAGGACGCGCCCGTCATCCTTCTCGACGAGCCGTTCAACGGCATCGACCAGCGCACAACCAGCGAGTTGCTCGCGCTTGTGAAACGCTGGAGCGATGAGAAACGCACGGTGATAGCGGTTCTCCACGATCTCGACGTCGTTCGGCGCACCTTTCCGCAAACGCTTCTGCTGGCGCGTGAGACGATTGCGTGGGGCGATACGGACGCTGTGCTGAAGCCGGAAAACCTTCTCTCGGCGCGGCGCATGGTGGAAGCGTTTGATCGCGAAGCGCACGAATGCGACAGGGTGGCGTGATGTTTTACGAGTTCTTCATCGCGCCGTTCAGCGAATTTGAATTCATGCGCCGTGCGCTTGTCGGCGCCTGCGCGCTCGCCATCGCCGGTGCGCCGCTTGGCGTTTTTCTCTTGCTGCGCCGCATGAGCCTGACCGGCGACGCCATGGCGCACGCCATTTTGCCCGGCGCAGCGCTCGGCTATCTCGTCGCTGGCTTGTCGCTTCCGGCCATGACCATTGGCGGCCTCGTCGCAGGACTTTCCGTTGCGCTGCTGGCCGGTCTTGTCGCGCGTGTCACGGCCTTGCGCGAAGACGCATCGCTGGCGGGCTTCTATCTGATGTCGCTGGCTCTGGGCGTCACCATCGTCTCGCTGCGCGGGTCCAGTGTGGATCTTCTGCATGTGCTCTTTGGCAATGTGCTTGCGCTGGAGGACAACGGCCTCACGCTGATCGCCTCGGTTGCGAGCCTGACGCTGGTCGCGCTGGCGATCTTCTATCGCGCGCTTGCATTGGAGACGCTCGATCCAAGCTTTGTCTCGTCGGTGAGCCGCGCGGGCGGCTATGCGCAGGCGCTGTTCATGGGCCTTATCGTGCTCAACCTCGTGGCGGGCTTTCATGCGCTGGGCACATTGCTGGCGGTGGGCCTGATGATCCTGCCCGCCGCCTCCGCGCGGTTGTGGACCGCTGACATCACACGCATGACCATCATTGCGATTGTTGTCGGCCTCGTGTCGAGCTGGTTCGGACTGCTCATCAGCTTCAGCCACAATCTGCCGCCCGGCCCTGTGATTATTCTTATGGCCGGCATGTTCCACATCGTGTCGATGCTGTTTGGCCGCGCGGGTGGCTGGCTGCGCCGCATCCACCGCCGGATTCACCTCGAAGCCTGACGTTTCGCACCTTCCAAGGAGAATCAATCATGCTCAATCGTCGTAACTTTATAACATCAACCGCAGCTGCCGCGCTCTGCCTCGCGGTCCCGGCCAACGCGCAAGACAGCAAAATCCCCGTGGTGGCGACCTTCTCGATCCTCGGCGATTTCGTCCGCGAAGTAGGCGGTGACCGCATCGACCTGTCGCTTCTTGTTGGCCCGGGCTCGGACGCGCACGTTTATGCCCCCGCGCCCGGCGACGCCAAAAAGCTCGCAGCCGCAAAACTCGTCGTCCAGAACGGACTGGGTTTTGAGGGCTGGATTGGGCGCCTCATCAAGGCGTCCAACACCAAGGCGCGCATCGTTGTGGCGACCCGCGGCGTAAAGCCGATCAAGGCGCCCCATGGCGCTGACCACGGCCATCATCACGACGAAAACGACCCCCACGCCTGGCAGAACGTCGCCAACGCCAAAGTCTACATCACCAATATCCGCGACGGCCTGATCGCTGTCGATCCCGCTGGCAAGGAGGCCTATTCAGCAAACGCAGCGGCCTACCTCGGCAAGCTCGACGCGCTGGAGAAGGACGTGCGCGACGCAATCGCCAAAATCCCGCAAGCGAATCGTAAGGTGATCACCAATCACGAGGCGTTCGCCTATATGGGCGCCGCATATGGTCTGCGCTTCATCGCGCCGCAGGGCATTTCGACCGACGCCGCCCCCTCGGCGCAATCGGTCGCCCGCATCATTCGCCAAATCCGGCAGGAGAAGATTCCCGCCGTCTTCGTGGAAAACGTCGCGGACACCCGGCTGGCGGAACGGATAGCCAAGGAAAGCGGCGCCAAGCTCGGCGGCACGCTCTTTTCCGATCAGCTTTCCCCAGCTGGCGGCCCTGCGGGGACTTACATCGACATGGTCCGTCACAATATAAGGGAGCTGACGGCGGCGCTGGGCGGTTAAGGTCCGGCGCGCCACGGTGGGCGCTTCAGCGCGCCCACCGGTCCGAATTCGCAGAGGTAGATATGTCAGACAAGATTCCCGTCACCGTGCTCACCGGCTATCTGGGCGCGGGCAAGACGACATTGCTCAACCGCATTCTTTCCGAAGAACACGGCTACAAGTTCGCGGTGATCGTGAACGAGTTCGGCGAGATCGGCATCGACAACGATCTTGTCGTCGGCGCTGACGAAGAAGTCTTTGAGATGAACAACGGCTGCATCTGCTGCACCGTCCGCGGCGATCTCATTCGCATCATCGAAGGCTTGATGAAGCGCAAGGGCAAGTTTGACGCAATCATCGTCGAGACGACGGGCCTTGCTGACCCAGCGCCTGTGGCGCAGACGTTTTTCGTCGATCAGGAAGTGCAGGATACAGCGCGCCTCGACGCTGTGGTGACAGTGGCGGACGCCAAATGGCTGTCGGCCCGCCTCAAGGATGCCCCCGAAGCAAAAAACCAGATCGCCTTCGCCGACGTCATCATCCTCAACAAGCAGGATCTCGTGACGCCCGAAGAGCTGCGCGAGGTCGAAGCCCGCATCCGCGCCATCAATCCTTACGCGACGCTGCACAAGACGACCAAGTGTCAGGTGCCGCTCGACGCCGTGCTCGGCAAGAACGCGTTCGATCTCGACCGCATTCTCGAAATCGAGCCCGCCTTCCTTGAGGTGGACGACCATGACCATCACGATCATGGACACGATCATCACGGCCATGATCACGGCATTGACCACGGCCTCAAGCATTTCCACGACGAGGAGATGCAGTCCGTCGCCATCCAGATCGACGGTGATGTAGATCCCGTTCGCTTCATGCCGTGGATCAATCTCATCGCCCAGCGCGAGGGGCCAAAGATCCTGCGCTCCAAGGGTATCCTGGCTTTCAAGGATGAGCCCAAGCGCTTCGTTTTCCAGGGCGTCCACATGATTCTCGACGGCGATCTTCAGCGCGAGTGGCGCGAAGACGAAAAGCGCGGATGCAAACTCGTCTTCATCGGCCGCGAACTGAACGAAGCTGACCTGCGATCGGGCTTCATGGCCTGCGCAGTCAACCAGCCGCAGTCGTAAGCGGGCGCCATGATGGAAGAGTATGACGAGTCGCTGACTCCATTCGTGAAGACTGTTGCAGCGGGCAGCGAAACCATTCTCCCGGCCTTCCTCGCTGACAAGCCGATCCTCGCGCTCAGCGACGGCTCGTTCCTGTTCGTTGAAACGGGCGAACGCGTGCAGGCCTTCCCCGACGCTGCGATCCTCTGCGCCCGCGCGGACGCCAGGCGCATCGTCGCAGGCGGCGACAACGGCAAGATCGTGGAGATGACGCCGGACGGGCGCACGGCCACACTGGGCGAAGAGCCCGGCAAATGGATCGACGCGATCGCCATTCGCGAAGATGGCGCAACCGCATGGTCGGCTGGCAAACAAGTGCGCGCCCGCGACACCAAGGGCGCCTTGCGAGGCTGGGCCGCCCCATCAAGCGCTCGGGGATTGGCGTTTTTGCCCAAAGGCTATCGCCTCGCCGCCTCGCACTACAATGGCGTGAGCCTGTGGTTTCCCAATCTCGACGCAGAGCCCGACCTTCTCAAATGGCCCGGCTCGCATCTTGATCTCACGCTGTCGCCGGACGGCAATTTCTGCATCACCGCCATGCAGGAAAACGCGCTGCACGGCTGGCGCATCGCCGACAAGAAAGACATGCGCATGACGGGTTATCCCGCCAAGACGCGGTCTTTTTCATTTTCCCACGATGGGCAATGGATGGCGACATCGGGCGCGGAAGCCTGCGTGGTGTGGCCCTTCCAGTCCAAGGACGGCCCCATGGGCAAACCGCCCCGCGAATGTGGCGTGCGGCCCGCCAAGGTTTCGCAGGTCGCTTTTCACCCGCGCGCGCTGGTGCTGGCTGTCGGCTACGAGGACGGCTGGATTTTGATGATCCGCCTCGACGACGGCGCAGAATTGTTGGTGCGGAAGGGGCTGGACGAAGGCGAGACGCCACCCCGCGACAAGCCCATAGTGTCGGCGCTGTCGTGGGACGAACACGGCCGCCGCCTGATGTACGGGATGCAGGACGGCGAAGCGGGAATGCTCACCCTGCCGCCGGTTCCGCCAAAGCGGTAAGGGCTCGTCAAACCACCACACGTCATACGCATCCCCGGACTTGATCCGGGGATGACCCGCGTATCCAAGCGAGAGGGTTTACTTTTGGATGCGCGGGTCAAGCCCGCGCATGACTGCGCCCGTTTGGGTCCGTTAGCCTCACTCTCGCGCGGAGAGGTCCGATAAACCTGATCCCTCAAGATATTTAGTTTTCCGGCGACCTTAAGCGCTCAAGCGCGTTGGATTTTTTCTTTTAGTTTGTCAAAATTTATAGAATTTTGTGGCTCGTTCGATTGGCCAAACTTGGAGCATACCGAAAAGCATGACGCCATAGCCAAGCATCCCGAGTCTATAGAAGTCTCTATTTTATCAAAGATATATAAAAAATCGACCTCCAGCATATGCTCAAGGAGGCATGTTCCAATAGCCGTCAACATATCTTCATCGCACTGATGGACTATAGATATTATCTCTTCGATCATTTCTCTCGGTGAGGTAAGCGCTTTTTGGTAGACATCTTCATTGGCGCATAACTTCCAAACTTCTTCCGCATTACGAGATAGAATAGATTTTCGAACGTGCGCGAACGTTTTCATCTCGGACAGCTCCGAATCTCAGTTTGTTTAAACCCATGAAAACGGCCGCCGCCTGCTCTATTGGTTGCAGGATGGCGAAGCCGGAATGCTCACCATCCCGCCGGTTACGCCAAGGCGGTAACACGCACGCACGTCATACGCGGGCTTGACCCGCGTATCCAGGCGAGCGGGTTTTTACCCGCAAGTTCCGTCTGCAAATTCACTTCTGGATGCGCGGGTCAAGCCCGCGCATGACGGCGTGAGGACTGGCCGCCTTAATCCACCATGCCCAGCGCGGTGAGGTAGAGATCGAGAATCTCTTCCTCTTCGCGGCGCTTCTCGCGGTCCATGCGGCGCATGGAGACGATCTTGCGCAAAATCTTGGCGTCGAAGCCGGTGCCCTTCGCCTCGGCGTAGACATCCTTGATGTCGTCGGCGATGGCGCGCTTTTCTTCTTCAAGCTTTTCGATGCGCTCGATGAAAGCGCGCAAATGGCTGGCGTTGACGGCGGCGGAATCCATGAGCGTCGGTCCGGTTCAAAAAAATGCGCGGGCGTGGCCCGCTTCTAACGCAGGCTTGCGTCAAGCCGGGCGGCGGATCAAGGAAACCTGACCCGCTGTCCCCACTATTCAGCGCAATTTGAAGTTTCTTTGGCCGGTAATCAGCCGGGCTTGCCCTGGCCGACGGGCGTCTGGGCGAATTTCGCGGCCTGTTCGGGCGTTGCTTCGGTCTGGTGCTTCGCCTTCCACTCGTCGTAGGGCATGCCGTAGACGAAGGTGCGCAGGTCTTCCTTGCCCAGCCCCAGATTGCGCTCGTCGGAGGCGTCCTTCAGCCAGTTCGACAGGCAATTGCGGCAGAAGCCGGCCAGATTCATCATGTCGATGTTCTGCACGCCGGGCCGGTCGCGCAAATGGTTGAGCAGGCGGCGAAATGCGGCGGCTTCCAGCTCCGTGCGGGTGGCGTCGTCGATGTTCATGAAATCCTCCTGAGCTTGGGAATGGCCACCCGCGCGCCGGCGCGGCTGGGGTGATGCTGGATGATATGGAGATCGGGCTGCATCAATACAGGGGCCAGCGCATCGCCGACAACGCCCGCCCAATGGGCGGCGCCCTGCTCTGTCCCGATCAGATCCTGACGAAGCTCCACGATTACATGGGCAAGGCCTCGCGCGGTGCCAAGATCATACAGCGTGTCGCCAATCAGCGCGCCGTCGTAGGGCTCGTTATCGCCCACGGGCGACGTGAGAGCGCCCTCAAAGCCCGCCAGGAGGCCCTGCGCCAGACGGGGATCGGCGTCCCACAACAGGCCGACTTCCCACGGCCGCACGGCGCCCTTCCAGACGGGCGTGAACGAATGAATCGAAAGGATTGCGGGCGGCTGGCGGGCGGTCATGGCGTCGATCAGCCCGGCCGCCGCCTCCCGATAGGGTCGCCAGAAGCGCGCCCGCCGGTTCTCGATTTCAGCGGCGTCCGCGCCGACATTGCCCGGAATAATGGCCCCATCGGAGATTTTCATCACGAGCGTGGGATCATCCGCCCCGCGATTGGGATCAATCAGCAGCCGGGAATAGCGCGTCAGCACCGCGGGCGCCCCAAACCGGGCGGCGAGCGCCCGCGTCACCATCGCGGCGCCAATGTCCCACGCGATATGCCGGGCGAACTGTTCGGGCGGCAGGCCCAGCGAGCCATATTCGGGCGGCAGCGCATTGGAGGCGTGGTCGCACAACAGGATAAGCCCGCCATCCAGCGCGCCGGGGATGATCTCCACGGGCTCGAAGGCGGCAGAATCGTGCAAATTTGTATCGGGAGAGCTGTTCACGGGATGCAAATTAACCAAAGCGACGCACAATGTCATGCTGTCGCCAGCTTCCGCGTTCAGGAAGGGGTGATGACGACGTCAAACTCGACCGGCGCGCGCGTTGACACCCGGGCGCCACGCTCCGATCAATCACTCGAAGCGCCGACGGGCGCTGATTCGCACGAGAGACCTGTATCGACGATGCCAAACCGAACGATCCGCACCGCATCTCTCGCGCTTGCCGCGCTGGGTTGCCTCTGGTCGGCGACCGCGATGGCCGACTTCCGCCTCTGCAACAACGCGTCGACCCGCGTGAGCGTCTCCGTGTCCTACACGGACGGGCGCGCCTGGGTGACCGAGGGCTGGTGGAACCTCACGGCTGGCGCCTGCGAAGTCCTGCTGCGCGGGCCCCTCGCAGCTCAGTTTTATTATGTCTACGCGATGGATGAGCGCGGCGGCGAGTGGAAGGGCAAGTCCTTCATGTGCACGCGCGACCGCGAATTCCGCATCGAGGGGCGCGAGAATTGTCTCGTGCGCGGCTTTGAACGCACCGGCTTCTTTGAAGTGGACACCGGGCGCGACGCAAAGAACTGGACTGTTCAATTGACCGACGCCAACCAGCCGCAAGCCGCGCGCTGATCTGGCCTGCAAACACTTACGATTGAGGCGAAATGAGACGGCACCGCAAAGTAAAAATTCTCGCCACGCTCGGTCCCGCGTCAGAGACGCCCGAGATGATCGAGAGGCTGTATCTGGCGGGCGTTGACGTCTTCCGCATCAACATGAGTCATTCGACCCACGATGGGATGCGCCAGCGAATAAAGATGATCCGCGATATCGAGCACAAGCATAATCGCGCCGTCGGCGTGCTCGTCGATCTGCAGGGCCCTAAACTGCGCGTTGGAGAATTCGTGGACGGCGGCGCAGACCTGAAAAAGGGCGACCGCTTCACGCTCGACAGCGACAAGACGCCCGGCGACGCCACGCGCGTTCGCATGCCCCATCCCGAAATCCTGCGGGCGCTTGAGCCCGGCCACGCCGTGCTGATCGACGATGGCAAGATTCGCCTGCACATCGTGGAGGCGCATCCCGATCGCGCCATCGCCGAGGTCGACGTGCCCGGCCGTATCATGAACCGCAAGGGCGTGAGCCTGCCCGACACGATCATCCCCGTTTCCGCCATGACGGAGAAGGATCGCTCCGATCTGGAAGCCGCGCTTGATGTCGGCGTCGACTGGATCGCGGTGTCCTTCGTACAGCGGCCCGAAGACATGGCGGAAGTGCGCAAGATCGTGCGCGGCCGCGCGGGTGTTCTGGCGAAGATCGAAAAGCCCCAGGCCATCGCGCGGCTTGATGAGATTATCGAGATTTCCGATGCGCTGATGGTGGCGCGCGGCGATCTTGGCGTCGAGATGCCGGTTGAAAAAGTGCCCGGCCTGCAAAAGCGAATCACGCGTCTCGCCCGCCGTTTCGGCAAGCCCGTCGTGGTCGCCACGCAAATGCTGGAATCGATGATCACCTCGCCCGTGCCCACGCGCGCGGAAGTCTCCGACGTCGCCACCGCCGTCTACGAAGGCGCGGACGCCATCATGCTGTCGGCGGAAAGCGCGTCAGGCCAATTCCCCGTCGAGGCAGTGGAGACGATGAATCGCATCGCCGTTGAAACAGAGAGCGATGTGAATTACCGCTCGATCATCAACTCGCAGCGCAGCGAACCCGAGCCCACCGGCGCCGACGCCATCGCGGAAGCTGCGCGCCATGTCGCTGAAACGCTGGATTTGAAAGCCATCTGCGCGTGGACGTCCTCGGGCTCCACAGCGCTGCGCATCGCCCGCGAGCGCCCGCGCCCCCCCGTGCTGGCGCTGACGCCAAGACGCGACACGGCGCGGCGCCTCACGCTTGTGTGGGGCGTTCAGCCGATGGTGACGAACGACGCCAGCGATATTGAGGACATGGCCAAACGAGCCGGCAAATTCTCGAACCGCGTGACGTTTTCAAAGGAAGGCGATCGCATCGTCGTCGTGGCGGGACTGCCGTTCGGCACGCCGGGCGCAACCAACATGCTGCGCATTTCTTTCACGGGGAACGAGAGCTAATCGCGGCCATTCGGCCCGTCATACGCGTCCCCGGACTTGATCCGGGGATCACCCGCGTATCCAAGCGCGCAAGGTTTTTCGCAATACGGTGTTTCTCAAGAGCGTCTGGATGCGCGGGTCAAGAGAGCGCATGACGGCAGAAACTAAATATCCCGTCCGTCTACATCCGGCGCGAGCTTGTCGATCATCTGTTTGACGTCGGTCTGGTGCGGACGCACGGCGAGCGCGCGGCGGTAAACCTCCAGCGCGCGCTTCTCAAAGCCAAGGCTGTAGAGAACAGAGCCCAGCCCCGAAAGGGCGCCGAAATGGCGCGGCTCGCGCGACAACGCCTGACCCAGATCATCCACCGCGCCGTATCTGTCGCCATCCATGAACCGCGCTGTGGCGCGCTGCATCCACGCTTCCGCCCATTCGGGCTCCACGACGACCAGCTTGTCGAGAACGTCGAAAGCGGCCTTGCTTTCCTTGCGATGCAAAGCAGTAAGGGCGCGATTCAGGAGCAGGTCGGCAGTGTCTGAACCCGAGCGCTGGAAGACGCGCTCGATGGCGCCAGCGATGCCGTCGGCCTCTTCCTGATCTTTCGAAGCGGCGAGACGCTCAAACAATTCATTCAAGACGGGCTTGCGCACGCTCTCTTCAGGCGCGCTCTCAACCGGCTTTTGCGCCTGAGCGCCACGCGCGGGAGAACGGGCCTGCGCCTGCACGATTTCACCCTGCCCGGAGACAGGCGGAACCTGCGCAAGAGCTGGCGCAACGATTGCTGCGACGAGAAGCGGAAGGAGAGCGAGACGAAGGTGCGCGCGCGTCATGAGACAAATCTAGGCCCGCCGCCGCCGTGCGTCAAAGCTTTGCGCGATCAAAAACGGCCTTGCGCGATCACAAATTCGCAAAACGAAAACCCCGGCTGCGAGGCCGGGGTCTCAGTCCGCCAGTTAAGGCGAATGACTAGCCCTGACGCGCCTTGTAGCGCTTCTGGGTCTTGTTGATGATGTAAACACGGCCACGACGGCGCACGAGCTGGTTGTCCCGATGGCGCGTGCGAAGTGACTTCAAAGAGTTGCGGACTTTCATCTCTCGTCCCCGAAGGTTTTGAAAAGGATCATCGGGGCTAGGCGCGCCCGAACGTGGGTGTCGTATGCCCCATTTCAGTTCGCAGATCAATGGCCGCCGGGCGTTTTCCAGCCAGTTGACACGTTGTGTACCGCAGACGAGCGTGGCGCGCCTTTTTCGGAGATTGTTACATGCCTGTCAGCCCCCTCGCCGCCCTCATCGTCAAGGCGCGGCGCGCCCGCACCGCCCTGCCCGTTGATCCGGCGCTCGCGCCGCCCAGTCTGCACGCGGCGCTGGGCGTTCAGGCCGAGGTGGCGGCGGAACTGGGAGAGACCCCGGCGGGATGGAAGGTCGGCTTCACGCCCGACGGCGCCGCATGGGCCGCGCCGATCTTTGCAGGCGACATCAGGCTGGAGACATACCAACTGGCCCCCGGCGAGGTTGTGAAGGTGGAAGGCGAGCTTGGCGTTCGCTTCGCACGCGACCTGCCAGTGCGTCCGGACAAGCCCTACACGCGCGACGAAGTGCTCGCCGCCATCGGCGAAGTTTTCGCGGGGATCGAACTAGTGGCCAGCCGGTTCGCAGACAGCGCCAACACGCCCTTCCTCGCCCGCATCGGCGACAGTTTCTCCAACCTCGCCTACTGCCCGGGGGCTGGGCTGCGGGATTTTCGCGGACTCGATTTTTCGGCTTTGCCTTGCAAGATCGCCTTCAACGGCGTGCCCCGGCATGAGGCTACAGGCGGCCACGCGAACGGCGACCCGCTGATACCGCTGGTCGCGTGGGCGAGCGAACAGATCGACTACCTTGGCGGCATGAAGGCCGGGCAGTTTCTGTCAACCGGCACGCTGAACACGCCCATCCCCATCGGCACGCCTGTCGTGATCGACCTGTCGCTGGGCGGCGTGGGGACAGCTCAACTCACCCTCGTATTTTAGGAAAGCCCAATCATGTGGCCCTCAAGCCGGATACAGGACCTGTTTGGCATAGAGCTTCCGATCATCCAGGCGCCCATGGCGGGCGCCAACGGATCTGCGCTGGCCATTGCCGTTGCGCAGGCTGGCGGGCTTGGGTCGCTCCCCTGCGCAATGCTGTCGCCAGCCCAGATGCGCAGCGAGATCGAAACCATCCGGGCCAGCACCTCGGCCCCGATCAACCTCAATTTCTTCTGCCACGACGCCCCGGCGCCCGATCCTGCGCGTGAAGCGGCATGGCGCGAGCGCCTTGCGGGATATTACGCCGAGCTTGGGATCGACATGGACGCCACAGCGCCGGCCCCAACCCGCGCGCCATTTGACGAAACGATGTGCGCCATCGTGGAGGACACCAAACCGCAGGTGGTGAGCTTCCATTTTGGCCTGCCCGCGCAGCCCCTGCTGGAACGCGTGCGCGCAACTGGCGCAAAGATCATTTCCAGCGCCACCAGCGTCGCGGAAGCGCGCTGGCTGGAAGAGCGAGGCTGCGACGCCATCATCGCCCAGGGCGTTGAGGCTGGCGGACATCGCGGCATGTTCCAGTCTGCCGACATCGCGACGCAGGCGGGCGTCTTCGCCCTGACGCCGCAAATTGCCGACGCGGTCCGCGCGCCTGTCATCGCATCGGGCGCGATTGCGGACGGAAGGGGCATCGCCGCCGCCTTCGCGCTTGGCGCCTCGGCGGTTCAAATCGGCACGGCCTATCTGTTCTGCCCTGAATCAACCATCAGTCAGGCTCACCGCGCGGCGCTGAAAGGCGCGGGGGCAAACTCCACCGCGCTGACGAACGTCTTCAGCGGCCGGCCAGCGCGCGGGCTCATCAACAGGTTCATGAGAGAGACTGGCCCAATCTCGACGTCGGCGCCCGCGTTTCCGCTTGCGTCCGGCGCGTTGGCGCCGCTGCGCGCAAAAGCCGAAAGCGCGGGCTCCGGCGATTTCTCGCCGTTATGGTCCGGTCAGGCGGCGGCGCTTGCGCACGAACTTCCGGCGGGCGAACTCACCCGGCAGCTTGCGGCGCGCGCGCGCGAGGTGCTGTCGCAACTGGCCACCAGGCAAGAACACGAATCTTGACCTGCACTTTAGATGATTGTGAAATTATCTCTCCGACAACTTTCAGAGTTGGGAGGACGCAATGGCGAAGAAAGCGGGCAAAAAGAGTTCGAAGATATCAACGCAGGGCGTAAGCGATGGCGCCCTCATCGTGATGGAGGGGGATTCGTGGGAGCGCCTCCCCGACTGGGGCCTCAAGAAGCTGCCAATCGTCGGCGGCTCCAATTACGATCTTGAGCGCGCGCTCACCGCGCTCGGACACGACGTCCGCAATCTAGCCTACTGGGGTGATACGATTGAGGACATCGCCGGGCGCCTCGATTTCATCGGCGCATTGAAAAAAACGGGCGCATCCCATCTCATTCTCGGCGGCGGCGGCAACGATCTCTTGTCCGAGGGAAAACTGGTCAAGCATCTCATGCTGTACCTCGATGACCGCAAGCCGGAGGATTATCTCAAACCAAGCTTTGACGAAGTCCTGAACCGCGTAATGAAGTTCTACGAGATCTGCTTTGACGCGCTCGACATTCACAAACTGAAGCCCAAGGTCATCGTGCACGGTTACGACTATGCAAAACCGATGAACCTCGGCTGGCTTGGCGAACCCATGAGTTTCATGGGCATTGACGATCCCGACCTGCAACAGTCAATCGCGAAGGTGATGATGAATCGATTCAACAAGGCGTTGAAGGCGCTCGCCAACGGGCGCAAGCGCGTCACCTACGTCAATCTGCGCGGCACAGTTCGAAACGATTGGCACGACGAGTTGCACCCAAACCGGAAGGGTTTTGAGCGCGTCGCGCACAAGATACACGCGGCCCTTTAGCGGACCCTTTATGCGCGAAAATGAAAAAAGGCGGCCGATGGCCGCCTTTTCTTTGCACCAACTACAGACTCAAAAATCCGCCGGCGGCGAATAGGCGAGCTGTTTTGCGGTGCCGTCCTTGGGCGGAAACTCAGCCACTTTCTGAAACAGCATGTGCATGAACAGGAAAAGCGGCTTGGCCTTCATCACCAGCGTGATGCACTCGTCGTCTTCATCGTCGCTGAAATGCTGGTGAACGCACGCGTTCTCGACAATCAGCGCATCGCCCGCGTCCCAGTCCAGCCGCGTGCCGTCGTGCACGTCATGGCCCTTGCCCTTGAGCACAAAGAACACCGCGCTGTTCATGTGGCCGTGCTTCTGGCCATAGCCGCCCGGCGAGAACACTTCGATGTGCGTCTCGATGGATTGCGCCACCTTCACGGCCTGCGGGTTGATGATCTTCTTGCCGTAATGGCCCGGCCCGCCCTTCCACTTGTGGTCCTTGGTGGAATAGACGCGCGGCTGCGTGAACAGGTCGCGCACCAGTTCGCCATAGGTGCCCTCAAGCGCGCGAACGAACACGCGCTTGCGCGTCCAGCGCTCCCACACAACCTCTTCCTTGCCGTCGTTGACGCTGTTGTGGCCGGGGCCAGCGACTGTGGTCTCCATGACCGGATCTCCTGAGAATGCGAGCACGCGCGCGAATGTCATGCACGCTTACGCGCGCTTGCGCCCTGTATGACAGGGGGGCGGCGGACAGGCAACAGCACCCGTCCGCCGCAATGTGAGCCGCTAGCTTGCGGCTTTCGCCTTCTCATCGTCATGGCTGAGCAACTTTGGTGTGGATCAGCGCGCCCAAAGCAGCGCCCGCGATCGGCGCGAGCCAGAACAGCCAGAGTTGCTGAATGGCCCACCCTCCCACGAACAACGCAGGCCCAGTTGAACGCGCCGGGTTGACCGACGTATTCGTCACCGGGATAGAAATGAGATGGATCAGCGTCAGCGCAAGACCGATTGCGATGGGCGCGAAGCCCGCCGGCGCTTTCGAGCCTGTCGCGCCAAGGATAATCAGAAGGAAGAACGCCGTCAGCAGCACCTCTGCAACGAGCGCGGCCAGCAGCGAATACTTGCCCGGCGAATGCGCGCCATAGCCGTTGGACGCAAACCCGCCCGCAAGCGAAAAAT
>CANMLK010000003.1 GCA_947498445.1 Beijerinckiaceae bacterium | reverse complement strand
GATCGTCCCGAAGAGACAGGCGAACCGCCGACATTCAACGCTCCTATCCGAAAAGGAGCTTGAATCAGATTTGAGAGTCCTGGGGAATCTTGAATGTCAACGCGCTCTAGCTTTGCATGACGTAGGAAGGTGAGCCCCAAGGTGATCCCCAAGTCGGGCCTTTATTTGACCCATCGTGTTAAAATCAGTAAATTACTCACTCTTTGCTGCCGCCCCTGAGGGCGGCAGTTTGATTTTGGCCACCCGTTCAAGATTGTGAACGCCATGCCCGACCCGCAGCACACCGCCGTCCCATCGTCGCTCCTTCCTACATACGCCCGCGCCGACGTCGCATTCGTGCGTGGCGAAGGCGCCTGGCTGGAGGCCAGCGACGGCGCGCGATATCTGGATTTTGGCGCCGGCATCGCCGTTTGCGCCCTCGGACACTCCCATCCAAAACTCGTGGAAGCGTTGACGCGACAGGGGGAAAAGCTCTGGCATGTGTCGAACCTGTTTCGGATTCCCGAAGCCGAAGCGCTTGGTCAGCGCCTGACCGACGCGACGTTCGCCGACTACGTGTTCTTCACAAACTCGGGCGCAGAGGCTGTCGAAGGCGCGATCAAGACCGCGCGCAAGTATCATGCAGCGAGCGGCCATCCCGAGCGCTTCCACCTCATTACGATGGAAGGCGCCTTCCACGGCCGGACCCTTGCGACCATCGCTGCAGGCGGAAACCCGAAATACATCGAAGGCTTTGGCCCCAAGGTCGAGGGCTTCGACCCGGTCCCCTTTGGCGACATCGAAGCGGTGAAGGCCGCCATCGGCCCGCAGACGGCGGGCGTTCTCGTTGAACCCATTCAGGGCGAAGGCGGCATGCGCGTGCCGCCGCACGGATTTCTGCGTCAATTGCGGGAGCTGTGCGACGAGCGCGGCATTTTGCTTGTGCTCGATGAAGTGCAAAGCGGCATGGGCCGCACGGGCAAGCTCTTCGCGCACGAATTGTCAGGCGTCACGCCCGACATCATGGCCGTCGCCAAGGGCATCGGCGGCGGCTTTCCGCTTGGCGCATTCATGGCGACCAAGGAAGCGGGCAAGGGCATGACCGTGGGCACGCATGGCACCACCTATGGCGGCAACCCGCTGGCCACCAGCATCGGCAGCGCCGTGCTCGACGTCATCCTCGCGCCGGGCTTTCTGGATGCGGTGGCTCACAAGGGCATCGTCTTCAAGCAGAAACTTGCAGCGTTGAAGGATCAGTTTCCCAACATAATCGCGGAAATTCGCGGCGAGGGCTTGCTGCTTGGTCTTCGTCTCAACGTGCCCAACACGGATTTTACACTCGCTGCGCGCAGCGAGAAGATGATCGTGATACCGGCCGGCGAAAACGTCGTGCGCCTCCTTCCTCCCCTCATCATTGAGGAAGCGGAGATGAACGAGGCGATCGGGCGGCTTGAAAAGACATGCATGCGCATGTCAGGAGCGTCTGCATGAGCAATGACCTGTCTCCGAGGCATTTTCTCGATTTGCCGGAGCTGTCATCAGAAGAACTGCGCCGTATCCTGACGATTGCCCGCGACGTGAAGAACGCGCGGCGCAAGGGCGTGCGCGCCGCCTATCGTCCGCTTGAGGGCAAGGTGCTGGCGATGATTTTCGACCGCCCCTCTACGCGCACCCGGGTGTCGTTCGATATCGGCTTTCGCGAGCTGGGCGGCGAGACGATCATGCTCACCGGCGCGGAGATGCAACTAGGCCGCGGCGAGACCATCGCGGACACGGCGCGCGTTCTGTCGCGCTATGTGGACGCCATCATGATCCGCATCCTCGATCACGAAGATCTGCGCGAACTGGCGAGATCCGCCAGTGTGCCGGTTATCAACGGCCTGACCAAGCTCACGCATCCGTGCCAGATCATGGCTGACGTGATGACGTTCGAGGAACACCGTGGTCCCATCAAGGGCCGCACGATCGCCTGGACCGGGGACTCCAACAATGTCCTGGCCAGCTGGGTGCATGCTGCGCAGCGTTTCGATTTTTCCATTCGCGTGGCCACGCCCGCCGAACTTGCGCCCGGCAAATCGTTGATCGACTGGGCCAAGGCGAATAACGTTCGCCTGACGCTGACCAACGATCCTTTCGAGGCCGCAGCAGGCGCCGATTGCGTCGTCACTGATTGCTGGGTCTCCATGGGAGATGAGGAAGAGGCGCGCCGCAGGCATAACTTGCTGTCACCCTTCCAGGTGAACGCCAAGCTGATGGGCGTCGCTCTAAAGGATGCGTTGTTCATGCATTGCCTGCCGGCTCATCGCGGCGAGGAAGTGACTGACGAGATCATGGATGGTCCCAACTCCGTCGTATTCGACGAAGCCGAGAACCGTTTGCACGCGCAGAAGGGCGTGATGCTCTGGGCGCTGGGCGCCGAGGGGATTGAAGCCTGATGAGCGGCCCTGCGCCCGCTTCGCGTTTAGTGTCCGACGCGAGCCCTGACGACGTTGTCATTCCCTTTGCCGTGACCCCGCTTGACGTGCGCGGACGCCTCGTGCGGCTGGGGCCTGAACTCGACACGCTGCTCGCCAATCACGGTTACCCCGACGAAGTCGCCCGGGCCCTTGGCGAAGCGGCGGCGCTCACCGCGCTGCTCGGCACGGCGCTGAAATTTGAAGGGCGTTTTCAGCTGCAAACGCGCAGCGATGGCGTTATCGACATGCTTGTCGTTGATTTTGACGCGCCAGACCGCCTGCGCGCCTTCGCCCGCTTTGACGCGGATCGCCTCGAGGCTGCGCGCGCCGCAGGCGAGGCCGGCCCGTCCGCGTTGCTTGGCAAGGGGCATCTGGCGTTCACCATCGATCAGGGCGCGGACATGTCGCGCTATCAGGGCCTTGTTGGGCTGGAAGGGCAGGGGCTGGAAGCGGCTGCGCACGAATATTTCCTGCGGTCCGAGCAGATCCCGACGCTTGTGCGCCTCGCAGTGGCGGAAATCTTCGGCGTCTCTGGTCGCTGGCGCGCCGGTGGCCTGATCTTGCAATTTTTGCCGGACTCGCCGCAGCGCCGCCGCATGAACGATCTGCCGCCCGGCGACGCGCCTGAAGGCGTGGCGCAAGACGCCTTTCGTGAGGACGACGCCTGGACCGAAGCGCGCGCTCTGGCCGCCACGGTTGAAGATCACGAACTGGTCGATCCCAATCTGTCCAGCGACCGGCTGCTTTATCGTCTGTTCCACGAGCGCGGCGTGACCGTGTTTGAGCACAGCGCGCTGCGCCATGCCTGTCGCTGCTCGCGTGACAGCATCCAGACAATGTTGCGGGGATTCACGCAACAGGAACGCCGCGACATGGTGGGCGAGGACGGGCGCATCGGGGTGACATGCGAATTTTGCGGCGTGAAGCGCGACTTCGATCCCTCCGAGGTTGAAGCCGAATAGGCTTTTGCCGCCGCATCGTCCTGCAGCTTGATTTCTGTCGCTTTCCGCGCGAAGGATTCAACAACTAGCGGCCGGACCACGGCCCCCTCGAGGAAGCGCGACGGAAGGGCTTGCATGATTCTCAATCCTCCCGCGACGGACGCGACGGCGAACGCTGCGGCGCCCGAAGTGAAGATCAAGCTGCGCGGCGTGCGGAAGATTTTCGAGACGAAGCGCGGCCCTTTTGTCGCGTTGGACTCGCTCACCCTCGACATCCCGACCGGATGCTTCTTTATGATCGTCGGCCCCTCGGGCTGCGGCAAGACCACGCTGCTGCGCATTCTTGCGGGGCTTGAAACCCACACTGAAGGAACCATCGAGATCGGTGCTTCTGCCGATGGGCGGCCTTCAAACTCCATGATTTTCCAGGGCGACTCCTTGTTTCCGTGGATGACCGTATGGGACAACGCAGCCTATGGTCTGACCATGCGTCGGCTGCCGAAGGCGCAGATCAAGGACCGCGTCGGCCATTATCTCAATCGTACGGGCCTCTCACGCTTTACCGATCTCTACCCCCATCAATTGTCCGGCGGTATGCGTCAACGCGTGTCCATTGCCCGCGCGTTCGCTAACGATCCAGACGTCCTGCTGATGGACGAACCGTTCTCTGCCCTCGACGAGCAAAACAAGGTTCTCCTGCAGGAGGAATTGCTCAAAATCTGGGAGGAGACGCGCAAGACTGTTCTCTTCATCACGCACAGCGTCGATGAAGCCGTGACGCTCGGCGACCGGATTCTCGTGATGACCGCGCATCCCGGCCGCGCCAAGGCCGATCTCATTGTTCCCTTCGAGCGGCCGCGTCAGGTTCTCGAATTGCGCGCGCGTCCTGCGTACGGCGAGTTCGTGTTCAACATCTGGGGCTATTTGCGGGATGAGGTGCATCGCGCCCGCGCGCAGGATGAGGCGAGCGCTCAATGACCGATTTGATTGACAAGGCTTCCGACAAGGCCTCGACGCGCGCCTTTGCGGCTCGCTCGCTTGGTCCGCGCTTCGCAATCAGTCGCAGTAATTTTGATCGACTGATGAATGTCGCCTCGCCGCTGGCGCTGTTGTTGCTGTGGGAGATCGCGGCGTACTTCGGCTGGATCGATGTGCGCTTCTTTCCGGCGCCCTCGAAAATTTTCGCCGAGATGATGGTGCTGATCCAGAATGGCCAGCTCTGGACGCATCTTGTCGCAAGCCTTTATCGCCTGTTCTGGGGCTTCATCTTCGGCGGCGCACCGGCGCTGATTTTGGGGATCAGCATGGGCTTGAGCCGCACGCTGCGCTCCATCATGGAGCCTCTTGTCGCAGCGACGTATCCCATTCCAAAAAGCGCGATCCTGCCGCTGATCCTTCTGATCTTCGGTCTTGGGGAGGCCTCCAAAATCGTCATGGTGGCCATTGGCCTGTTCTTCCCCATCCTCATCAACACGATGGCGGGCGTTCTCGAAATTCCGAAAATCCACTTCGACGTGGCGCGCAATTTCGGCGCAAGCCGGCTGCAGACTTTCATGACGATCGCGCTGCCAGGCGCCATGCCGCTCATCATGACGGGCGTGAAACTGGGCGTCGGCATGGGCCTCATCCTCATCGCGCTCGCCGAGATGATCGGCGCCAAGTCCGGCCTCGGGTTTATGATGTGGAACGCGTGGGAGATTCTCTCCGTGGAAACAATGTACGTCGGCCTCATCGTCATCGCCGCGCTTGGCGTGCTTTTTTCGTTGATTCTGAACGAGGTTGAACGCTTCCTTGTGCCGTGGAAGCAGGCGCGCTAAGCCAGACCTGTGCAGAAAACCGGAGAGGCGCGTCGGAACTGATGACGGTTGAAGATAAATCGGTTGCAAGAGGCGCATATTCCGCCTTCGCGTTCAGGGACTTCCGTTATTGGATCGCTTACCGGTACCTGTCGGGCGTTGCGCTTCAGATGCGCGCGGTTGCAATCGGTTGGTATCTCTATGAGGTGACGGGCAGCGCCATTGCGCTGGGCCTCGCGGGTCTTGCGACCTTTCTGCCCTCCCTCGCCTTCGCGCTCATAACCGGACACGTCGCCGACACATACAACCGCCGGAACGTGGTCGTCATTTCCTTCAGCGTCTGCGCTGTCGCGATGATGGGGCTGACAGCGGCCATCGTCGCTGGCTCGCCCCCGCTGTGGCTCATTTATCTTGCCGTCGCAGTGATTGGTTTGGGACGCGCATTCGGCAATCCCGCCTCACAGGCGATCACGCCAAACCTCGTTCCCAAAGAGCATTTCGCCAACGCCATCACCTGGTATTCCTCGGTCTGGCAGTTTGCCGTTGTGTCTGGCCCTGCGATTGGCGGTATCCTTTACTTTTTCGGGCCCACGGCCATTTTCTACGCGGCGAGTGGCGCGTTCGTGCTGTGCGTCTTGTGCGCCTGCGTGTTGCGCACGCCTCTTGATCCGTCCAAGGCCGGGCGCGGCCCGATCTCCTGGGCGACGTTGAGCGCGGGGCTGCGATTCATGTGGTCCCGGCAGGTTATTTTCGGCGCCATCGCGCTTGATCTTGTCGCGGTCCTGTTTGGCGGCGTCACGGCGCTGCTGCCCATTGTCGCCAAGGATGTGCTTGAAGTTGGCCCTGCCGGCCTTGGCTTTCTTCGTTCGTGCCCGGCCATTGGCGCGGTGCTCATGGGCTTTCTGATCGCGCGCATGCCGGTGGAGAGCAGGGCCGGCCGCAAGATGCTGATCGCCGTTGGAATCTATGGTCTCGCAGCGGTCGTCGTTGGCTTCTCGCCCTGGTTCCTGGTGTCGTCGGCGTGCCTGATTATCATGGGCGCCGCCGATCAGGTGAGCGTCGTTATCCGTCACACCATGGTGCAGATCGAAACGCCTGACGAGATGCGCGGGCGGGTCGCCGCGGTAAGTTCGATCTTTGTGTCAGGTTCAGCGGACCTTGGTGAGTTCCGCGCCGGATTGAGCGCGGCGTTGTTCGGCGTCGGCAACGCTATCGTCATCGGCGGGCTCTGTACGATATTTTTTGCCGCCGCATGGGCTAAGCTGTTCCCGGAACTTGCAGCGCGCGACAAGCTCGTGAACTGACGGCCGATCAGCCCAGCGTTCGCATGTCGTTGGTTGCTGAAATGAGCGCGGCGAGGATGCCCGGTTCGCTCGTCGCATGCCCTGCTGACGGGATGATGCGCAGATCGCCGTCCGGCCATGCGAGGGACAGATCGAATGCGCTGCGCACGGGCGTCACCATGTCGTAGCGACCCTGCACGATGATGCCAGGCGTCCCCGCAAGCTTGTGCATGTTGGCGATGATCTGGCCTTCATCAAGGAACGAGTAATTGACGAAGTAATGCGTTTCCAGTCGCGCGAGCGCAATTTCGCCCGGGCTTGCTGACCCGGTGGCGGGAGCGCGTGTGCGCAGAGTCAGCAGTTTGGCCTCCCATGCGCACCATGTGCGCGCCACGTCCATGCGCAGCGCGATGTCCGCGCCAGTCAGCCGCCGATAATACGCGCCCACAAGATCATCTCGTTCGTGTGGAGCTACAGGCGCGATGAAGCGCGCCCAGGCGTCCGGGAAGATTTGCGAGGCGCCGAACTTATAGAGCCAGTCGACCTCGCACTGGCGCCCCGTGAAGACGCCGCGCAGGATCAGACCCGTAACGTGTTGCACATGCGCCTGCGCGTAAGCGAGCGCCAACGTCGCGCCCCACGATCCACCCAGCAGGAGCCAGCTTTTGATCCCGAGCCTTTCGCGCAAAAGCTCTATGTCGTGGACAAGATGCTGCGTCGTGTTCGCCTGCAGCTCGCCGTGCGGCAACGAACGCCCACAGCCCCGCTGGTCGAACAGGACGATCATGTAATGGTCGGGATCGAACAGTCGGCGATGGTCGGCATGAAAGCCGCCGCCTGGTCCACCGTGCAGGAATAACGCGGGCTTCCCTTCCGGGTTGCCCGCGGTCTCCCACCAGATGCGGTGATGATCGCCGACGTCGAGATAGCCGGACGCGAACGGCTCAATCGGCGCAAACAGTGCAGGAAGATGCCGCTCGTGATCGTCAAGTCCCATGCACGTCCCCGTTACGTGACCGTCGCTTCGACCTTACCGAGGGCCGAGGTGGTTGGGAAGACGAGCGACTTGATCACGACAGGCACGGCGCCGGAGGTCTCAAGCAGCGCGCCAATGTCGATGAAATCAAACTCCTTGAGTTCGATGCCGTCGATTGACACCACCGCGTTCGAGAACTTTGCTTCCTCGCGAACGTGAATGCCGATCAGGCCGCCAATGTCCCCGTCGCCGACGAGAACAAGCGGATGGCCATTTTCCATCTGCTTCGACAGACCCGCATGCACACCCTTGCAGAAGTCGTCGAGCCGCCGGAACATGGCTGAGCCTTCCCAGCGATAGCAGAGTGCAACCGCCTGCTCGCCTTCGTGCAAATCCAGCCGGCGCAGCGCCTGCCGCACCGCGTCAGCGATGGCGTTCTGGTCTAGCTCTTCGTTGCCCAATGGCAAATCCGGCACGACGACAGGCATATTGCGCAGCGGCAATGTTTCCATCGGCGCCACGAAAATGGTCGAGCCGCTGACCTGCACGGTGTATTGCGAGGCGCCGACAACGGTGGCCCGGATGCTCTGGTCGGGCTGTTCGAGCGTGACGCCCCATTCCTGCACGCGCTTCAGCATGGCCTTCGCGAGCCGCGGACCAAGATCGCCAAAGCCCTTTGATTGCAGGGAGTAGACGTATTCCGACACGCCGCCCGAGAATTGAATGACTTCAGGCTTGCGGTCGTTCTTCAACGGATTGAGGCGGAGCAGGCTGGCGGTTTCGGGCTTCAGCGCCGACTGCGTCATGGCCTCGAACAATCGATCAGCCATGCACTCGACCATCGCGGTGCGCTGGTCTTCGCTGATCTTGCCGCCGAGCACGAGTTCAAAGCCAACTTCCTTGGCGAAGCGACGGCCCGCTTCCTCAACGCGCGTCACGGTGCCGTCGGCGTCGAACGAAACGATTCGCGCGCCCACGTCCACGGCAGTCATGTCGATGACTTCGCCCGCTTCGCAGACCGCGATCTTCGATGTGCCGCCGCCGATGTCGATATTCATCACGCGCTTGTTGTCGCGAATGGAGCGGGCTGCGGCGCCCGAGCCAAAGGCGGCTAGCGTCGTCTCAAGGCCGTCACCGGCCGAAACGGACACGAACTTGCCCGCCTGCGCGGCGAAGAGTTCGCCAATCGAGCGCGCGTTGGCGCGGCGCACGGCGACGCCCGTGAGAATCAGCGCTCCAGTGTCGATCGCAGAGGGATCAACGCCCGCGGCCTCATATTGAAGGTCGATGAACGCGCCAAGCTTCTTGGCGTCGATAGTCATGTCGTCGGCGTAGGGCGTCAGCAGCACGTCGGATTCGTGAAACACTTCACGTTCCGTAACGATATAGCGATTGTCGAGACGCTCAAGCAGCAGGCGTGAGAACACGAGATGCGATGTCGACGAGCCGATGTCGACGCCGACGCTGACGAGACGGATTTCGTCTTCTTCCTCGAGGCTGCGCCGCACGTTTGAAAAGAAAACGCGTCCACCCTGAAATTCTTCGTCGTCGCTCATCTCGACTTCATCCTTGTCGGCTTCATCCCTGAAAAAAGAAAGGGCCCTCCCCGTTGCGCGGGGAGGGCGTTGCTATCGGATTGATCAGACCACCGTGTCGCGCTTTTCGTCGTTCGCGTTCGGCGGCACGTACCATGCGCCATCCATGCGGCACGGCACGTTGTTGCGCTTCAGCGTTTCCTCGAACTCCTTGCGAAGATAGGGGTCTTCCATGAAGTAGGGGATAGCCGTGCCACCCTTGTCGAGATCGATGGCGGTGTAGTCGGTGTGCTTCTCGCCCGGCGCGCCCGGATCGCGGCCCGGATTATGCGGTCCGAACCACGCGGACAGGCGGAAGTCGTCCTTGGAGACCGAGAAGTGCTGATGATACCAACGCGCGCCGCCCGGCGCCGCCGTCACGAGCCCGAACTGGCCGTAATCAACGCGGCGAACCTCATGGCCGAAGCCGTCTTTCCACGGCGTCGGGCCGCAACGCTCCGGCCACGAATAGGTGTAGCCCTTGCCCTTGAGGCAAACGAGCACGGCTGCGGACGTGTGCGCGTGAGCCTTGGAATAGCGGCCGTTCTCATGCTGCGCGATCCAGTAATAGAACTGGTTATTGGTCATGAACGGCTCGACGCGGCGATAGCCGACCGAGCGGCGGTTATCGAGCGGAAGTTCGCAATCGACGACGTCAGGAATGAAGTTCGTCTTGCGCATGGCCAGACCGCGCACCGGATCTGGCTCGATGTCGTCCTTGGGCTTGAAGAAATCGTCGGCGCCCGAGAAGCGGTCGCGGAACACGAACGGGTTGTTGAACACGCCTTCAACGTTGTTGATCATGTTCATCACGTTCGGCGCCGTGTTGCCGGCGAGCAGGAGCGCGCCGCCCGACGTGGCGTTGACGATGCGGAACCAGGCGTTCATCGGGATCGAGAACATCGAGCCCTTCTGCCATTCGAAGACGTGCTTCTTGGTGTCGCCTTCCTGCCAGACTTCAGTCGTGCCGCGGCCTTCGACGACGAGGTAGATTTCCTCGAACATGTGCTTTTCGGGATGAAGCGCGCCGCCCGGCGGCACTTCGACCACGTAGCAGCCCCACTTCGTTTCCGTTCCGTAGAGCTGGATGTAATGGCCTCTGCCGCCCTTGCGCTTCCAATCGTGGAGCGGCAGGTTCGCGACGCAGGAAATGCCAATGTCACGGAAAACCGGCACGCCTTCGGACTCCATGAAGGCGTCATAGGGGGTCGGCTGTTTCTTGAATTCGCCAAAGCCCGCTTTCTTCGTTCCGGCCGGCTCGTGCCAGTGGGTGCCGTCCTTCGCATCATGTGGCATGGTAATCCTCCGTGTTGGCGGACGCCTGCGGCGCCATCGCGTCGCGCCGCATCGGGGCGCTCTCCTCTTGGTAAATCAGGCAAACGCCGGAGCGTGTCAACTTGGACTGGCGATTTCTGTCACACTTGCCAAACCGCCGCCATGTTCGCGCGGCAAGGTCTGTGCGTGAACCCTTGCGCCCGCGCTCCCGCGTCGAGAGGATGGCCATGTTCGCCGCAGGTGGCGAAGGATGGCGGAGGAATGATCGCTTGATCCTTGCGGGACAACTGGCAGCCTTGCTGCTCGGCTTTGCGAGCGCCGCCGCGATGGCGCAGGGGCAACCTGACGCCTCGACGCCCGCAGCTCCCGTCGCGCCCGCAGCTCCGGCCGCGCCGGCCCGCGTGTCTGCCCCCTCGCTCTACGTTTCGCTGGGCCATCTCGGGCAGGGCTTGTTGTGGGCGCCGCAGGACCGGGGTCAGGACAGAAACGGCGCGGCGAAAACGGCGGTCGTTCTCGTCCATCCGTTCGCCAGTTCCCTCGGCAATCCGCTGTGCAGCGGCCTGGCGGAGCGTGGATTTGTCGTCCTCTGCGCAGACCCGCCGACCACCAACCGGCCATTTCGATTTGGCGGCTACGATTCCCAGGCTCAGACCATCAGCGCGGCCCTCGCACGGGTCCGTCAGGAACGCGGTGTGCAAACCGTCATCCTGGCTGGCCACGGTGAGGGCGGAGCGCTTGCGGCCTTTTACCAGAGCGTCGCCAGGAACGGCGCCGCCACCTGTCAGGGGGCCGAGAAGATCGCCCCTTGTGACGGGGCTCGCCTTTCGGGTCTCGTGCCCGCCGCCGCACTCGTGTTGGTCGATCCCGATCTCGGGCAGGCTTTTGCGACCCTCTCCGGGCTGGACCCGGCCATCGCAGTCGAAAGCGCGCCGACCCAGCGATATCCGGGACTCGATATGTATGACCCGCGCAACGGGTTCGATCCGGGCCAGAACGCGGGGCGATATCCCGCGGCTTTCCGCAAGGCGTTTTTCACCGCGCAGGCCGAGCGCGGCGCCAGACTGAGTGGCGAGGCGCGCAAGCTCGTCTCCGCCGTGGCGACACGCGAGCGCGACGCTTTCAACGATGACATGCCCCTGTTTGTGGCCGGCGTACTCACCACACCCATCTGGCAGGTCGATGCCGGTTTGCTTATGCGCACTAAACGCGCGCACAAGATGCTGGCCGCCGATGGATCGAAGCCGACCCGCGTGCTGGAATCCATTTCCCTTCCCACCGGCAACCCACGCGAGTCCAACAGCTACCGCACCGCCGTCGCCTTCTCGGCTCGCGGTTTTCTTGCAGGCCACGCCATCAACACGACGGCGGACTACGACGTGACCGCAGACGACGTAACCGGGGTGATCTGGGCGTCCTCCACGACAAGCGCGATCTCCAACCTCGCCGGTGTGACCGACCCACTGCTGGTCGTCGCCAACACCGCCCACTTCGGCGTCCGGCCTGCGGAAATGATCCTCGACGCCGCCGCGTCGCAGGATAAAGACCTGGTGGGCGTGGAAGGGGCCATGCACTGGCTCAATCCATGCCAGAGCTGCTCAGGCGGGTCTGGCCGCCGCTTCGGCGACACGTCCGGCCGCGCACTTGATTACATCGCAGACTGGCTGCGCCGGCGCTCTTGAAGGGTCCGTCCCGGGGTTGACAGCCGGACGCGTTCGCGCGACTCAGACCCCTATAGCGACAAGACCGCGAGACGCGCCTCATGCGTTTGGAGGAAGCGGAAGACCCTTGCGCGCGGGGAGATAGATGGCGAACGAGGACGAGAAATCCGGCAGGACCGTCGAGGATGCGATCAAGGCAGCCGCAGACCACACGTTGCAGGAACACAACGTCGGCCAATACTTCCACCATGAACATGACGAAGAGGCCGACCACGAGCACGACCAGTTCCAGTACGACGGGCCCATTGAGGAAAACCCGCTGTGGATGCAGGACAATGTGCATCTGACCAGCGTCGGTATCGACATCGGCTCCTCCGGTACGCAGGTCATCTTTTCGCGCATTCACCTGCGCCGCCTCTCCGAAGACCTGACGAGCCGTTATTACGTCGTCTCGCGCGAGCAGCTTTATCTTTCCCCCGTTTCGCTCACGCCCTACGCCAGCGTCACCCGCATTGACGAGGACAAGCTGCGCGACATCGTGCTCGAAGCCTATGAGGGCGCGGGCCTCAAGAAGGACGACGTCGACACTGGCGCCGTGATTCTCACCGGCGAGGCTTTGCGGCGTGAAAACGCGCAGGCGATCTCCGCCATGCTGTCGGAAGCGGGCGGCGAATTCGTCTGCGCCACCGCTGGCCACCACATGGAATCCATGCTCGCCGCCTACGGTTCGGGCGCAGCGCAGGCTTCCCTCGATCTTGGCAAGCGCGTCCTCAACGTCGACATCGGCGGCGGCACGACAAAACTGGGCCTGATCGAAGGCGGCAAGGTGCTGGTGACAGCCGCCGTGCACATCGGCGGCCGCTTGCAGGTGACCGAAGGCGGCAAGATCGCGCGTCTTGACCCTGCCGGGCGCACCCACGCCCGCCGCGCGGGTTTCGACTGGAATCTGGGCGACACAATCAATCCCGACGATCTCGATAAAGTCGCGGACGTGATGGCGGACACGCTTGTCGCCGCGCTGACCGAGCGGCCGATTCCCCACGACGTCGCGCATCTCTATCTGACCGATCCGATTCTCGATTTCGGCGATCTCGGCGGGATGATGTTCTCAGGCGGCGTCGCCGAATACGTCTACGATCGTGAGCAGCGCGATTTCAACGACATGGGCAAGCGACTGGGCGCTGCAATCCGCCGCAAGGTTGATGCTGGCAAGTTCGCTTGGCCGCTGCTGCCGGCGCGTGAATGCATCCGCGCCACCGCGCTCGGCGCCTCGGAATATTCAGTCCAGCTGTCGGGCAACACGAGCTACATCTCCAACCCCGGCATCCTGCTGCCCAAGCGCAATCTCCAGGTCCTCTCCCCGCCCTTCGAGGCTGGCGAGGATGTCGATCCGGCGGCGCTGGCGAAAGCCATCATCAGCCATCGCAAGGCCTTTGAGCTGGAGAGCGCCGACACCGAGATCGCCCTGGCCCTGCGCTGGACCGGCCCGCCCGCCTATGAGCGCATCTTCGCCTTCGCGAAGGGCATCGTGGAAGGGCTCGCCGACAAGATCGCGGCTGGAAACCCGATCTACGTCATGCTCGACGGCGACGTCGCCCAGACGCTTGGCGCCGTCATCCGTGAGGATTGCGGCATCGAGAGCGAGATTTTGGTGATCGACGGCGTGATGCTGATGGATTTTGACTACATCGATCTCGGCAAAGTGCGAATTCCTTCGTACACTGTGCCTGTCACCATCAAGTCGCTGGTGTTCAACGAAGATCCCCGCGGCCCGCGCTCGAAGGAGATTATTCACCATCGCGAGCAGGAAGACGGTCCCGGCGCACATACGCATGGCCATCATCACCATCATGATGGACATGATCACGCCCATGGCCACAGCCATGCAGCGCCCGCAGGCAAGACAGCCTGAACCACAAGCTGAGCGCCGCATTGATCAGGGCGTTGCAATCTGATCTATAGGACTAAATCTGATCGGACGGTGCCGTTATTGCGTGCTCCGTCTCCCGATGTCCAAGGAGGAAAATATGGCGAAAGACGCAATTGTTTCGGACGACCTTGCAAAGAAGTTTGCCACCGAGAAGGACACGCCCTACCTGCGCTGGGTGCGCGACGAAGGCCTCGACATCATCTCGGCTCACTACATCCAGAACCTGCGCACTGTTGAGCTGAAGCCCTGGGCCCGCCGCGGCGGCAAGGGCATCTATATCAACCACGAAGCCTCGCGCACGTCGAACGACTGCTACGTCTGCGAAATCGCTCCGGGCAAGAAGCTTGAGCCCCAGCGCCAGCTCTTCGAGGAAATGATCCTCGTCCTCGACGGCCGCGGCTCCACCGCAGTGTGGAACGACGCTGGCCAGAAGATCACCTTCGAGTGGAAGGCCGGCGCGCTGTTCGCGATTCCGCTGAACGCCTGGCACCAGCACTTCAACGGTTCGGGCTCCGAGCCCGCGCGTTTCTGCTCGGTGACGAACGCTCCCCCGGTGATCAACCTCTACGAAGACATCGACTTCATCTTCAACACGCCGCACGACTTCAAGAGCCGCTTTGCCGGCGAGCCCGACTACTTCTCCAATAAGGGTGAGCAGAAGGGCCTCTTGCTCGAAACCAACTTCGTGCCGGACGCGGTCAACCTGCCGCTGATTTCCGCCAAAGAGCGCGGCGCTGGCGGCGGTCACATCCGCTTCAACATGGCCAAGGGCTCGATGAACTCGCACATCTCGCAGTTCCCGATCGGCACCTACAAGAAGGGCCATTGCCATGGTCCGGGCGCGCACGTCATCATCCTGTCGGGCGAAGGCTATTCCCTGATGTGGCCGGAAGGCGATGAGCCCAAGCGCTACGAATGGGAAGTCGGCACCATGATCGTGCCGCCGAACATGTGGTTCCATCAGCATTTTAACACCGGCACCACACCGGCCCGCTACCTCGCGTTCAAGCATGAGGCTGTCTCGATCCGTAACGGGCAGGGCGTGCCCAAGGCGTGGATCAGCCGTCGCATCGGCGGCGACCAGATCGATTACGCTGACGAGTCCAAGCTCGTGCGCGATCTCTTCTCCGACGAGCTCGCCAAGAACGGCGTCGAGCCGAAGATGGACGAGGCCTACAAGCAGGAACTCGAGTCGCTGCCCCCCAAGGTCGCGTAAGGCGCGTTAACGTAAGGATACAACGGCGCGCGCCGCGAGGTGCGCGCCTGTCCGCTACAGGAGAGTGTTATGGCCATTGTCGACCCCCGCGAGCGCGAACGCGCAGAGGGCCACGCGCCGGAAGTCAACTTCTACACCGAGGCTCTGAAAGCGTCGGAGAAGTTCCGCAAGGATTATGACGGCAAGATCGGCGTGGTGAAGTGGAACGAGATGCCGCTGGAGCGTTCGCCCCACGGCCTCATCAAGCACATCATCCACGAGGAGATGGACACCAAGGAATACTGCCTCGACATCTACATGCAGTTCCTTGCGCCCGGCAAAGCCTCAGGCAAGCACCGCCATCTCTCGGAAGAAGTGGTCTATGTTGTCGAAGGCTCCGGCTACGACCTGCACTGGGACGTGAAGTTCGACTGCAAGGACGTGATGGAGTTCGAGTGGGAGAGCGAGCCCAAGAAGTACGAGTGGTCCGCAGGCGATTTCATCTACATTCCGCCCTATTGCGCCCATAAGCACTTCAACGCGGACCCCAACAAGCAGGCCCGCATCATTTCGTGCACAAGCCGCATCGTGAAGTCCATGGGCTTCGACTGGTTCGAGCAACTGGAAAACGCCGAAGGCTTTTGATCGCCTTTGTCGTTCAATTGATCTGAATAATGGCGCGTCGGTTCCCTCCGACGCGCTCATTCGTTTCAAGAGCGGCGCCTTGGGCTTTGCCGTGCGCTGCTTTTACAGGAGCAGGACACATGTGCGGCGAACTGGATGACGAAGGCCCGACAGGCCTGCAGGAAGCTCATTACAGCCGCTTTCTGCATCATGCCCAGATGATCCTCCGCAAACGCGAAAAGACCGCAGCGTCTTCCGATGACGCGGTCGTCAACGTCATCGATCAATTGTTCGCTGACGCGCTCGCCCGCGCAACGCGCGATTGCGAGGGCGTCGATCCCTCCCGCAGCTACGACATGCTGTCCATGCAACCGCTGGTCTTCGCGCGATTGGCGGGGCTGATGGCGGGTCATCTGTCGCTGGGCGACGATCCGCTGCGCCGCGTCATGGAAGCCATGATGCACGGCTATGCGGAAGCGGATTCGATGGAGCCCGATCACGGGCATGACCATGATGAGTCAACGGGCCACTTCGGGCATTCGCACTGATGTTGCTCTGTCGCGTCGCGCAATCAGCTTTGCGTCATGGCCGGACTTGATCCGGCCTTCCAGCTCAAACCGCAAGCATGTTCCTGGATGCGCGGGTCAAGCCCACGCATGACAGCGTCAAGGTGAAGAAAATCTTCGCCATCAAATCTTGAACGCTTCCATCGTCTCGGGCGCGAAAAGCTCTTCGGGCTTCAGGAGGCGCTTTGAGAGGCCGCATTCCTGATGGTAGCGCAGGAAGACCTTGAAGGTCTCCATGTTCTGCTCGTAGCCGTACGCCCAGTAATCCTCGCCCATTTCGGCGCGCGCTTCTTCCACGTCGTGCATCAGCCACGGCACCATGGCCTTGAGAGCCGCGGTTTCTTTCAGGTCTTCATAGGTCTTGTGCTGGGCCTGCTGGAACGCCTTGAACAGCGCCATCGCGATCCAGCGATTGGCCTCATACACCTCGCGGCGGATCGCCACCGTGTGCATGATCGGGAAGATCTTCGTCTTGCGATAATAGTCGAGTTCGATCTCGCGGTAGTTGGGGAACAGGCGCGTCACGTTCACGCCGTCATAGGTCGAGGGCTTGCGCGCGGTGTGCAGCGCGTCGATCTCGCCGTCTGCCAGCATTTGCGAGAGCGTCTTGTCGTCCGGGATCGCCTTGACGTTGATGTTGGGGGGCAGGTCGAGCTTGATTTTCTCAGGCCGGCCAGCCTCTTCCTCGCCGCCCGTCAGGTATTGGCAGGAGTCCACCGGCACGCCGTAGAAGTCGGACAGGATGCCGCGAATCCACACTGGCGAGGTCATCTGAAACTCAGGAACGCCGATCTTCTTGCCGATGAGATCCTTTGGCTCCTTGATGCCGGACTTTGCGTTCACGTAAACGCAGGAGTGGCGAAAGAACTTGGACGGAAACACCGGGATCGCGACGAAGGGCTTGGGGTCCTTGTGCAGCGATACGCAATAGGACGAGAACGACATTTCGCACACATCGAATTCGCGATGGCGCGCCATGCGGAAGAACGTCTCTTCCACCGGCATGTCGAGATAATTGATGTCGATGCCATCCGGCTGCACGGAGCCGTCCTGGATGGCGCGCGTGCGATCGTAGTTCCAGCAGCCGAACGTGAGCTTCAATTTGGACATGGTTCTTCCCTGGGCGTTTTCTGAAATGTTTGTCGAAGGAAAAAGACGCGCGAGCGCGCGCCTCCTCTCAATAGAACTGGTCGAAATGCATCTGCGCAGCAGGTACTTTCGACTTGATGAGCGTCTTCATCACAGCTTGCGACATCAGCGGCGGGCCGGCGAAGTAAACTTCCATCCCGCCCAGCTTCTCGCCAAAGACCTGCTCGGCGATGTCGTGCACGAAACCGACCTTGCCGGTCCAGCCCGCTGAAGAAGGATCGTCGGGCATCGAAATGGCGCCGATATAGTGGATGCGCGTGCCGTATCCTTCGAGCTCTTTCAGAAATTGCTCGCCGCACACATCACGCGGCGTGCGCCCGCCGTAGATGAAGTGGATGTTGCGATCTTTCAGCGCCGGGCTTTTTGCAGCCGCGCGCGAAATCGCGACCATCGGCGAAAGGCCCGAGCCGCCCGCAAGACACAGGATGTCGCGCGGCGCGTCTTCGCGCAGATACGCCATGCCGTAGGCGCCGTCGAGGCCGACCTTGTCGCCAACTTTCAGATTGTCGAACAGCGATGTCGTCGCGGCGCCGTTGGGCACGCGGCGAATCTGGAAATGCCACTCGGCGCCGTCTTCACCCGTGTTGCACATCGAATAGGCGCGCGCGCCTTCAACGCGGGGCGCGGTGATCAGGCCGTACTGACCGGCGATGAACTTCGCGTTCTCCGACAGGCGGAAACGGAATTCGCGAATGTCGTGCGTCACATCGAACGCCTCGATCAGTTCGCCGGTTGTTTTCTTCGGCAGAAACTTGCTTTTGTAGTGATCGCGCAGCGACACCTTTATCGTGCAATCGCCCTGGGGCAGGGCTTGGCAACCCAGATAGCGTTTGCGCTGCACATCGCGCTCGGTCACGCCCGGCGGATTTGCGCGCAGGTATGACACTTCGCCCTCAATCAGCTCGAAGCGGCAATTGCCGCATTCGCCGACGTTGCACTCATAGGGAAAGCCGAGCCCGATGCGCGTGGCTGCGCGCATGATGGTGTCGTTCGTGCAATCGAATTCAATGTTCGCCGCAGGGATGGTGATCTTCGCCATGTGTCCAGCCGTTGTTGTTCGTTTCAGAACCCGGCGACCGAGCGATAGCCCAGCCGCGCGGAGATGAGATGCGCCGTGTTCACGACAAGTGGCGCAAAGCGCGCAAGGACGTCTTCCGACAGCCTCTGCGTCGGACCTGCAACTCCCACCGCCGCCACCACGCGCCCTTCGGCGTCGCGGATGGGAGCGGCAAGCGAACGCATGCCGATTTCACATTGCTCGTCCTCGCGTGCATAGCCTTTTTGGCGCACGTCCTCCAGAGCAGCTTTCAGATGTTTTGGATTGATGTCGGTAAAAGGCGTGCGCGGCTGCAATCCGGCGGCGATGATGGCGTCGACTGCGCCGGGCGCCGCAAAGGCGAGCATCGCGCGCCCTTCCGCCGAGCAGAACGCAGGCTTGCGCTCGCCAAGGTTGGCGCGCTGGCGGATCGCCTGCGTGCTTTCCAGATCGTAAACATAGATGATCTGGCCACCTTCAGGCACCGCCAGATGCACCGTTTCGTTGGTCGCTTCGCGCAGGGCGAAGATGTGCGGACGCGCCTCCGTCGACACGTTCATGCGCTGGCGCACAAGAGCGCCGAGGCCAAACAGCGCTAGCCCGAGGCGATATTTGTCGTTCTCGCGGTTCTGTTCGAGCATGCCTTCGGACACAAGTGTGGACGCCAGCCGATACACGGTGCTTTTTGCGACGCCCAGGCGCTTAGACAGCGTGGTGACGCCAATCTCCGCTTCGCCCTCGCTGAAGGATTTCAAAAGCCGCACGGATGTCGTAACCGATGACAGCCGTTGCGACTTTGATTTTGAGGCTCCGGGTGCAGATGCGACAGGCGCAGACGCAGCGGCGCGCGCGGGGCCGCCACCTATCGCCTTGGCGGTCTTCATCTCTCGACGCATGCGCCCCCTCCCTGCATCTGATCACTTGGCTGGAGCGACGCTGGCTGATGACGCGCATTCTCGCTCGTTATCGCGCATGGGCGCGGCCCTTTGGGCGTCAGAATGGGTACCTGCGCGCGTCGCCACCGTTGTCAGACCTCTATGAACACCGTCTCGCTCTCAACCGCCACCTTGTAGGTTTTTTGCGGAATCATGCAGGGCGGCTCGACGATTTCGCCTGTCTTGATGTTGAAGGCGCCGTTGTGAAAATCGCATTCCACGACATCGCCGCAGATGGGGCCTTCCGACAAAGAGCCCGGACCGTGACTGCACGTGTCGTCCATGACGTAGAAGGCGCCATTGAGATTAAACACGGCGAGGCTGAGGTCTCCGGTTTCTACCTTGATGGCGGATCCTTCCGCCACGTCAGAGGTCTTGCACAACTCAATCTTCTGCGCGGACACCGACATTCTCCCTCTTCTAATTGACGCCCTTTGCGGACCGGTGATAAACGCTAGGTATGATCTTATGCGGAACGGCGTTCCGCATACAGGAACCGGGCGGTGGATAGCAAGACGCAGGCTTCCGGTCAATGATCAAGACAAATGGTCCGGGCTCAAGCGCCCGGAAGTGAATTGCCACTCACTCTGCGCTAGAGAGCAGGGGACTGGCGCAAGGGGAGAATGTTCATGCTGCGCAAGGAACAGAATGACTATTTGACGCAGACGGACCCGGGCACGCCCATGGGCGACCTGTTCCGCTGCTACTGGATGCCGGCTTTGCTCAGCGAAGAGCTGCCGGAAGCTGATTGCCCGCCGGTGCGCCTGAAGCTGATGGGCGAGCGGCTCGTGGCGTTCCGCGATTCGGAAGGCAAGCTTGGTCTTATCGACGAATTCTGCGCCCATCGCGGCGTCTCGTTGTGGTTCGGCCGCAACGAGGAATGCGGTCTGCGCTGCCCTTATCATGGCTGGAAGTTCGACGTGAACGGCCAGTGCATGGATGTGCCTTCTGAGCCCGCCGAGTCTGGCTACGCCAAGAAGGTCAAGCTGAAGTCCTATCCGCTCATCGAAAAGGGCGGCGTCTTGTGGACTTACATGGGCCCGCCGGAAAAGCAGCCGCCGGAGCCCGAATACGAGTTCTGCACCGTGCCGCTCAACCAGACGTTCATGTCCAAGCGTCTGCAGGAGACCAACTGGCTGCAGGCGATGGAAGGCGGCATCGATTCGAGCCACGTGTCCTTCCTGCATCGCGGCGACCTCTCCACCGATCCGCTCTTCAAGGGCGCGGCCGGCAACAAGTACAACATGCAGGATCTCTCGCCTGTGTTCGAGGTTATCGAGAGCGAAGGCGGCCTGCTCATTGGCGCGCGACGCAACGCGGAAGATGACCAGTATTACTGGCGCATCACACCGTGGGTCATGCCCTGCTACACGGGCGTGCCGCCGCGTGGCGATCACCCGATGCACGGTCACTTCTGGGTGCCGATCGACGACCATTCCTGCTGGGCGTGGAGCTATGATTATCACCCCACCCGCGCGCTCACCGACCACGAAGTGGATTCGATGAAGGCCGGCAAGGGCATCCATGTTCGCTACGTGCCGGGCACCTATCGCCCGCTCGCCAACAAGGACAACGACTACTTGATGGATCGCGAGGCCCAAAAGGCTGGCAGAACCTTCTCTGGCGTCGAGGGCATCGGCATGCAGGACGCTTCGCTTCAGGAAAGCATGGGTCCGATCTGCGATCGCTCGAAGGAAAACCTCGTCAGCACCGACAACGGCATCATCATGGCGCGTCACCGCCTGATGCGCTCCGCCAAGGCGCTTGTCGAGAAGGGCGTAATTCCGCCCGGCGTGGACCCCGAGCATCACAAGGTGCGCCAGGCGGCGCTGCTGCTGAAGCGCGACGTACAATACAAGGACGGCGCGAAGGAAGCCCTGAAAGCCAAGCAGGGCGTGCGCCAGACCTCGGTCTGATGTCGACATGCGGCGGGCTTAACGGCCCGCCGCTTGCTTTGTAGTTTGGCGCCCGCGTAGGTCGGCCGCCAGCAGCTTCTGGAGGCGATGAGATGCAAAGCGAATCCGCTCGAGTCACCACGGCGCAGGAATCTCGCTTCCGGGTGCAATATCCCAACTCCAGGCAGCGCGCCGTGAAGGTGATCGCGCTTGATCCTCCAAGCGCCGAGATGATCGATGAACTGGCGAAGAAGGAATGGAAAGGCGCGACGTTTTTCCGCGCGTTGTCCTTCGCGTCGGACGCCGAGCCCGGCAAGACCGATGCGGGCCTCAGCGCATGGCTCAATGATCTCGCCGGCCGTGCGCTCGATCTGGTAAGCGAAGTTGCCTCTTCAGACTTTATTGTGGTCGTCTCGGCGGCAGGCGAAGACGCCCGTTCTGTCTCTGTCATCGCAGACGCGTGCACAGCTCATCACAAGACTCTTCTCGCTATTGTCGTGCCGGGCGAAGGCGCGAGCGACGCCGACGTCTCCGCCTCCATGGGGCATCTCCGGCCATACGCGCGCATGCTCGTCATCGCGCATGACGCCGATTACATCACTGCAATGCTGACAGCGCTTCGCGCCTGATTGGAAAATGGCGTCATGCCTGTCGAGACAAAAACGTTCCGCCGCGATCACTTCGATATTAAGGCGGCGTTTTTCGATAAGTCGGTGATGGTGCTTGCCGGACTTGCGCTTTTTTCAGGCGTCTTGTGCTGGCAGTTGAAAGGCTTCGACGCCGTCGTCGAAAGCCTTCACACAGACGTCAAGACGTTCTTCGAACTCGTTCCGAAGATGGCGATGGCGTTTCTCCTCGCCGCGCTCGTCACGGCGCTCATTTCGCGCGCGACGATAGCCAAATGGCTCGGCGAAAAATCAGGCGTCAAGGGCGTGGCGCTGGCGACAGCCGTTGGCGCAGTCACGCCCGGCGGACCGATGATGTCCTTTCCGCTTGTCGCCTCGCTCGCCAAGGCGGGCGCCGGCCGCGCGTCTATCATCGCTTATCTCACGTCGTGGGAGACGCTGGGCTTCCAGCGCATCATGGTGTGGGAAATTCCGTTGCTTGGGCCCGAACTGACGGCCATGCGCTTCATCGCGTCATTGCCGTTGCCCTTCGTCGCAGCGCTCCTGTCCGAACGTCTGCCGAAAACTGAAGCCGAGAAAAAGGCGAGCTGATGGGGTCGCTTGCGTTTTTCGGCGTCGCTTCGCTCATTCTCTGCGTCATCGCGTGGCGTCGGTCGCCCACACTCGTGCGCGGCGCCTTTCGCAACGCCGGTTTGCGGTTCCTTGAAATTCTGCCGCGCATCGGCTTTGCGCTGCTGACGGCGGGCTTCATTTCGCAGATCGTGCCTGCTGAAGTCATTGGCCACCTCATCGGCTACGAAAGCGGTCTGCGCGGCATTCTCATTGGCGCGCTTGTGGGGGGATTGACGCCAGCGGGCCCGATCGTCGCGTTCCCCATCGTCCTTGTGCTGATGGCGGCGGGCGGCGGTTTCCCACAAGTCATGGCCTACCTTACCGCCTGGTCGGTATTCGCCTTCCACCGGGTCATGATCTACGAGATCCCGCTGATGGGCAGCCGCTTTGTCATCATCCGTCTGATTGCTTCTGCAATCCTCCCCATCCTCTGCGGCCTCATCCTCTGGGGCATGATGGAAATCTTGCCGATCGGGCGCTGACAGCGCCGTTTGGCTGGCGACTCTTTGAGTCTACCCGTGAGCGTGCCCGATGGTTGACAGGCTGAAAAACTGGGCGCGGACGATCAAGCGTGACGTGCGCGCGTTGTATTCGGCCATCCGTGCCCCCCGTGTTCCCTGGTACGCGAAGGCGCTGGGAATCATCATCGTCGGCTACGCGCTGTCGCCCATAGACCTGATCCCGGATTTCATCCCCATTCTCGGCTATCTGGATGACGTGATTCTCGTCCCGCTTGGCGTGCTGATCGTCGTCCGCATGATCCCGCCCGCCGTCATGGCCGAGCACCGCGCGCTCGCCCTGGCTGCGCAGGATCGCCCCGTGAGCCTGGTGGCGGCAGGCGTGGTCATCGTCGTCTGGATAGTGTCCCTCGCGCTGTGCGCATGGCTCGCCTACGGCTATTTCAGTCCTCGCCCTGGGCCGTGAACAGCAAACGCCGGACTTGCGGACCGTCGGGAAAAGGTATAAATACCCATTCTCAGGAACTTTATCTCTGAACTTGGCAAGCCTCGTCGGCGGCGGAGGGGCCTTTCATGCTCACGCATTCACAGATCTGGGCTGCAATTGATACGCTGGCGTCCCGTCACGGCATGACGGCGTCCGGGCTCGCCCGCAAGGCAGGTCTCGATCCAACCACCTTCAACCGCTCCAAGCGGCAAGGGCCCGACAAGCGCCTGCGCTGGCCCTCAACAGAATCGCTCGCCAAAATCCTGCACGCCACCGGCGCGACGCTGGATGAGTTCATGGGCCTCCTGACGTCCCGCCCGGAGGCTTCGCGGCGCATTCCGCTCATTGGCATGGCGCAAGCGGGCGACGGCGGCTTCTTTGACGATGCGGGCTTTCCCGCTGGCGCAGGCTGGGATGAGATCGTCTTTCCCCAGATCGCCGATGAAAACGCCTACGCGCTCGAAATTTCTGGTGAATCGATGCTGCCCGCCTATCGCGACGGTGATGTGGTGATTGTATCGCCAAACTCGCCCGTGCGCCGCGGCGACCGCGTGGTGATGAAGACTCGCGAGGGTGAAGTGCTCGCCAAGGAACTGAAGCGCCGCACGGCAAAGACAATCGAACTGCGCTCAATCAATCCGGACCATCCCGACCGCGCATTCGACGTCAAGGACGTGCAGTGGATTGCGCGCATTGTCTGGGCGGCGCAATAGGCGCCTCAATATTCGCCGGTCCACAGCAGCCACAATCCGCGCGCGACGTAGATGAGGCTCATTCCGTAGATGAGCCATTTGGTCCACTTGCGGAATGAATCGTCCGTCAGTCGCTTCAGCAACCCGACAGCCGCCGTTCCGCCCGCAAACGTCAGCAGCACGCAGATGAAGAGGAGTTCGACCGGCAGGTTTTCACCGCCCTCCAGCGCAGCCACGCCGAAGTAGAGAAATCGCATCAATTGCGAGAACAGAAGCGTGAACGCTTTGGTCGCCACGATGGCGTAGCGCGTCAACGGCGAGTTCTGGAAGAACATGTCGAGCACGTTGCCCGCGCCGCCAACTGCGATCTGGAGGATCATCGCGATGAAGCCGCACAGGAAGCCCATGCCGCGCTTGGTGATGTCGGGCCGCCACTTTTTCGGCAGCATGTCGCCGAGGAATGGCGTGAGCCCCAGACCAAGATAGACGACGGGCTTGGACGGCACGAACAGGATGAGGAGCATCAGCCCCATGCCCAGCACCGAGCCCGCGATGTAGCGAACTGCGATGCTCCAGTCGATGTGCTTGCGCCACAGGATCGCGCGCCAGGCGCCGCCCGAAAACATGAGCGCCGAAAACATCGTCATCGCCGCGCTGACCGGCAAAAAGTAAAGCAGCACGGCAAGCACGATCTGCCCGCCCGCCATGCCGAAAATGCCCGACAGAAACGCGCCCGTGAAGGCCGCACTTGCGATGCTTATACTGGCGAACAGCGACAACATTCAGGTATAAATTCCAATCGTATTCCTGCATCGCGCGTGCGAAAAGCAGGCCAATTCGCGACTACTTCTCGCGCGCTTTCAAAAACGCCGCATGCTCCGCCACAAGATCGCCCACAAGGGCTTTGGCGATCAGCGCGCGCGTCTCTGCAACGCCATAGAGCGCCGCAAACGAGCCAAAGCGCGGCCCGCGATTTTCGCCCAGCAGCACCTGATAGAGCATGTTGAACCAGTCGTTCGAAACGCCGGGCCGCTCAGGCGACGCGCCCTTCCCCTTGAGGTCCTGATAGCGAGGGATCGGTCGCGCGACATCGTAGAGCAAGGTCTGGATGTCCTCGCCGCTAGCGCCCGCCGGCAAGCTGGCGAGCATGGCGTCGAGCTTGCCCAGCGCATCGGCCTCCACATCGTCGGGAATGCGATAGGTCTTGGCCGGCCGCACGAAATCGCGAAAATAGGCGACGGCGTAGCCCACCATATTGTCGAGGCGCGGATGCGTTTGCGGCGAGGCTGATGGGGCATAGCGGCGCAGAAAGCCCCACAGCACTTGCGGATCTTCGCTGTTGGCGACAGCCGCCAGATTGAGCAGCATGACGAACGACACAGCAGTTCCCGCGCCGTCCGCGCCTGTCTTCAATTCTTCAACCGCTGGCGGTTCCCCACGGTGGATGTGCCACGCGGGATTGCCAAGCCGCTGCTTCCAGTCCTGCCGCTGATATACGCTGAGAAATTGCAGATATTCGTCCACCGCGCGCGGGATCACGTCAAAGAACAGACGCTTGGCCTCGCGCGGCTTCTGGAACATGAACAGCGACAGCGATTCCGGGCTCGCGTAGGTGAGCCAGTCTTCAATTGTCAGGCCATTACCCTTCGACTTTGAAATCTTCTGGCCCTTGTCGTCCAGAAACAATTCGTAGTTGAAGCCTTCCGGCGCTGTCCCACCCAGCGCACGCACGATGCCTGCGGAGAGCTTCACCGAATCGATGAGATCCTTGCCCGCCATCTCGTAATCGACGTTCAGCGCATACCAGCGCATTGCCCAGTCCGGCTTCCATTGCAGCTTGCAATGCCCTCCCGTCACCGGCGTCTCGAAACGCTCGCCCGTCTCGGGATCGCGCCACACGATTGTGCCGGCGTCGACATTCATCTCGTCAGCGCGAACCTGCATCACCACGCCAGTCTTGGGATGAATGGGCAGGAACGGCGAATAGGTTGACGCGCGCTCTTCGCGCAGCGACGGCAGCATGATTTTCTGCACGGCGTCGAACCGCGCCAGCATGTGCAGCAACGCCGTGTCGAAACGCCCCGACGTGTAATAGTCCGTTGAAGACGCGAATTCGTATTCGAAGCCAAAGCGATCCAGAAAGTCGCGCAGCATCGCGTTGTTGTGGTGCGCGAAGCTCTCGAACTTGTTGAACGGATCAGGGATCTTGGTCAGCGGCATACCCAGATGCTTCGTCAGCATCTCTTTGTTGGGCACGTTGTCGGGCGCCTTGCGCAGCCCGTCCATATCGTCGGAGAAGGCGAGCAGCCGCGTCTTTATCTTGCCGCCCGTGAGGGTTTCAAAAGCATGGCGCACCATGGTCGTGCGCGCCACTTCGCCAAACGTGCCTATATGCGGCAGGCCCGAGGGGCCGTAGCCTGTCTCGAAGAGCACTTCTGTCTGACCAGTGCGCTCAACGCGCGCGACAAGCTTGCGCGCCTCCTCGAAAGGCCAGGCTGCGGATGTGGCGAACGCGTCTTCAAGCGAAAGCGGTGCGGCGGCCGGTGTGGACGGCCCTGCTGGGGAGGACATTGGCGAACCCTGGATAGGCCCCGGCGACAAGCGGCGGGTCGATTGGCGCGCACACTAGGTTTGCGTCTAACCCGCGTCAATCATCGCAGGCTTTGGCATTACGCGCACCGGCGCTGGCGGCTTGTCCTTGCGCCACGATGTTTTCGCATGACCGTGGTCAGTTTTGGCCCAATAGAACGGGTTGCGGATGAAATCGTAAAGCGCCCACCACGCCGCGATCGAAAGCAGCGCCCAGTAGACCGGCAGCAGCGGCAGCCAGACCGCCAATTGCAGCAAGCCCCTGCGCCTGAGCCCAAGCAGCGCCGGCCAGATAGCGCTCCACAGGCCACCAACACACACGGCGCCCCACATCACCGATGCGATCACGCCCCCCACGTCCTGCAGCGCGAAGAGGTTGCCCGAGAGCGCCGACACCAGAAGTGCAAGCGCAAAGGCGGGGCCAAACATCGGCCCGATCAGCGAGCCCGCAATCAGCAGCATCGCCGCGCCCGCGCGCATCGGGCCTGCTTCGCGCACAAGGCGCCCCGGTTCGCGCGTATGCGTGACGAGAGTTTGCATCCAGCCCTTGAACCAGCGCCGCCGCTGGTTGATCCAGGCGCGAACGTGCGAGGGGGCCTCTTCAAAGGTGGATGAATCAAGCGCCCCCACGCTGTAGCCGTGACGCGCCAGACGAAAGCCCAGATCGATGTCTTCCGTGACGTTCCACGCGTCCCAGCCGCCGACGTCCCGCAATGCTGTGGCGCGAAAATGGTTCGATGTTCCGCCTAGCCCAACGGGCGCGTTCAGAGCGGACAGGCCGGGATTGATCACCTCGAACAACGCCGCGTATTCGATGGCGAAGAACGATGAAATCCAGCCGTCGCGAAAATTGTCGATGGCGAGGCGCCCCTGCACGCAGCCAATATGAGCGGGCAGGCTTGCGAAGGCGGCGGCGGACTTGCGTAATTGATCGGGTTCGGGCTCGTCCTCCGCATCATACACGGTGATGAGTTCGCCGCGCGCCTGCACAAGAGCCACATTCAGCGCGCAGGGCTTGGTGCGCGGGCGCCCGTCCGGCGCAATCACGATCTGGTAGCGCGGCGGAAGATCAAGCGCTTCAAGCATGCGCCGCGTCTCGTGGTCATCGACTTCGATCACCAGTTTGATGTCGAGCTTCGCGCGCGGATAATCCAGCGCATCAAGCGCGTTCACGAGCTTGCACACGATGGCGGCTTCGCGATGCAACGCGACGATGACCGTGTAGACGGGGAGATCGACGTCGCGCAGAGGCGCGTGGCGAGGCGCTTCGTTAGGGCTCTTGGCCGCCGCCATCAGCCGCAGCAGGATCGCCGCCCCCAGCAGCGCGCACACCAGACCAGACAACACAAGGTGGAGCGCGCCATGACCGAAAAGGCTGGCCAGAATAACAAGGGCGAGCGTGGCGCTCGCGGCGATCTGCCCGGCGGTTGGCTTTCCCAGGGCGCACGATTCCACATCACGACGGGCAAGTTCGCGGCTTGCATGTCTTGCGGCGACAGGCGCGAAAGCGCGCTCGACCGCGAGGCGCAAATTGGTTGGCGTGGTGATGCTGACGCGGATGGGCGCAGGTCGCCGCCGAAAAAATGCGAGGGTTTTAATCCGTCGCGCTTCCGGGGCGCAGACCCAGGCGCCATCCGCGTGCTGCGCAATGCCGGCGACGATGCTCTGCGGATAATGCGCTCCCTTGCCAAGCGCAAATGGTTCCTCGACGAAGGGCAGCCCCAGCCAGCGCGCCAAAGATCGGTAATAATCGCGTTCACTGATCCAGCCCTCGCGTAGCATCACCTGCTCGGGCGGGATGTTGAGCGCCGCACCGATGCGGGTGGCGGCGAGCAGGCGGTCGGGCGGCGCCCCGGCCTGATGCAGGCAAATCAGGGAGACGGGAACAGGCGCGCCGCTACGGCGCAACCCCCGCTCCGCGAGGCGGTCATTTGCTTCGCCCGCCCCGTCGTGCATCCTGCGCGGGGTCGTCTGGGGAAGTAGGTGAACGAGGCCGCTGCTCAATTCGATGACTTTACAACTTAACGCAACATTAACGGGAATACTTGAGCTTGAGCTTATATATAGCAAGCGGAATCGTGCGGCGGGCGGCTGTTATTTTGTCGGGCCTTGCCGCCATCGGCGTGATGAGCGTCGCCTGTCTTGCGCCCGCGTCGTCCCAGCAGACCTCGCAAGGCGCGGTGTTTGTCCCGCATTTCTGGGACCCGCAACGCCGCCTCGAGCGCCCCGATCTCACGGCCCTGCGCACCGTCCGCTTCGTCACCGACGACGAATATCCGCCCTTCGCGTTCCCCGGCCCGGACGGCGCGCTGACGGGGTTCAATGTCGATCTCGCCCGCGCGCTGTGCGAGGAATTGAAAATTCCCTGCACAATCCAGGCGCGCCGGTTCGACACGATCATCGACGCGGTCGAGCAGGGGCAGGCGGACGCCGCTATCGCGTCGCTGGCCGCCACGTCGACAACTCGCGCGCGCGTCGATTTCACGGCGCCTTATTATAAAACGCCCGGCCGCTTCATCGCGCTCAAGGATATGACGCTCGATGACGTGCGGCCGGAAACGCTTGTGGGTCAGCGCGTCGGCGTTGTGGAAGGCACAGCCCATGCTGCGTTTCTTGAAGCGCGCTTTCCGCGCGTCGAACGCCAGGAATTCGCTGACCTTGCCGCGCTCCTCAAGGCGTTGCGCGCCGGCGATACGCCGCTCGCGTTCGCCGATGGCGTGACGCTGGCGATCTGGCTGAACAGCGAAGAGGGCGCCGCCTGTTGCGCCTTTCGCGGCGGACCTTTTCTCGATCCGCTCTTCTTTGGCGATGGCGTCGGCGTTGCTGTGCGTAAGGAAAATACAGCCCTGCGCCGGGCGCTGGATTTCGCGTTCAGCCGCATCGCAGAGCAGGGCGTCTATACGGAATTATATTTGAAATATTTTCCCGTTGGCTTTTTCTAGCGCTTCACAGATAACGCCGCAGATCACGCGCGGCCTCATCGGGCGCACGTTTCAGATTGAAGCCGGTGACGAATCGCCCCTGCTTGTCCATCAGGTAGACAAGCGCGGTGTGGTCCATCGCATACGTGTCAGGTCGATCGCTTGGCGCCTTGCGCGCATAGGCGCGGAAACTCTTCATAGCGGCGTCAATGCTGTCGCGCGAGCCGGTGACGCCGACAATGCGCGGGTCGAAGCTGGAGAGATAATCTTTCAGAATAGGCGCCGTGTCGCGTTCTGGATCGACCGTGATGAAGAGCGCATTCACCTTCGCGTCCTTGCCCAGCGCTTCGAACATCTGCGATATTTCCATCGCCGTCGTCGGGCAGATGTCAGGGCAATGGGTGAAGCCGAAGAACACAAGATACGGCTTGCCCAGCATGTCGCGCTGCGTAATCGCCTTGCCATCCCTGTCAATCAGCGCAAACGCGCCGCCAATGGCCGAAGGCGCAGGCGCGCCCACGCCCGGCTGTCGCAGGGTCACAAAGGCTGCGGTCGCCAGCATCGCGACGCCAAGCAGGAGAGCGACAAGCGGAACGATCATTCGGCGGTTCAAGAAACAATCTCCGGCAAGGTTCGATCAAGATGCGGGGCGAGAAGCAGTGGCTCGATCAGAAGCAGTTCACGACGGCCGTCGCGAGATCGACAAAAATACTGGGGCCAACTTTCAGCCACATGAAAACGCCGGCCACGAACATGAGCGCGAAGCCGCCCAGCGCGATGCGCACGGCCAGCCGCGTCATCGACGCGTCTTTCTGCGCCTCGGCGATAGCCCGATCTTGCTGCGGTGTGTCGGTCATGTCCCGGTCCGACCCGGATGGGTCATAGGCTTAATATAGTCTCTGCGCGGCGCCAGCGCACCCCTCCAGCCTGCGGCTGCTCATCGCGGGCTTAGCTCAGGTCAGCCGCAAGCGCGCGCATGAAGCTGATGCAGCGCGAAAGCTCGGCGCTTTCGATGAACTCATCCGGCTGATGGGCCTGATTTATGGAGCCCGGTCCACATACAATTGTGGGCACGCCCGCGCTCTGGAAACGCCCCGCCTCCGTGGCGTAGGGCACGGCGATGGTGCGGTTTGAGCGCGTCAGCTTGAGCGCCAGCGTTTCAGCTGCGGAGCCATTTTGTGCACACAGGCCCGGCACTTCGACCTCGACAATCGTCTCCACGCTCGCGTCCGGCGCAAAACGGCGCAGGCGCGGCAGAACGATTTCGCGCGCGTGCTGCTCCAGCCGACGCAACGCCACATCTTGCGGCAGGCCGGGGAGGCCGCGAAACTCCCAGTGGAAGGAGCATTCCTTAGCCAGAATGTTGCGCGCCGTGCCGCCGTTGATTGTGCCCACGCTGAGCGTCGATGTGGGCGGATCAAAGCGATCATCCCCTTCGCCCGCCGCCATCTCATCTGCAAACCGATAAAGATCCGCCACCAGAGCTGCAGCGCCTTCAATCGCGTTGGCGCCCAGATTGGGCTTTGAGGAATGCGCCTCAAGTCCGCGCACCGTGGTGTAGAAGGTGGCGATGCTCTTGTGGGCGTCGGCGACCTCCATCAGCGTTGGCTCGCCAACGATGACGGAGGCAGGGCGCGGCAAATCGAGCCCGAATCGCGCAATCGTGTCCAGCGGTCCAGCGCACGTCGTTTCCTCATCGTAGCTCAGCAGGATGTGGATCGGCTTCTTCAGCGGCGCGCGCTTGAACTCGTCGATCATGGCGAGACACACCGCGTCAAAGCCCTTCATATCGGTCGTTCCGCGCCCATAGAGGCGCGAGCCCTCGCGCCGCAGCTTGAACGGGTCGCCCGTCCACGACTGCCCCGTCACCGGCACAACGTCCGTGTGGCCCGACAAGACGACGCCGCCGTCTATCATCGGGCCGATTGTGACGAAGATCGCGGCCTTGTCGCCGGTGGCGTTGGGCACGACGACGAACGGCACGTCATGGGCTTGCAGAAGGCCCTCCACGAACGCCACCAGTTCCAGATTGCTCTTCGAGCTTTCGGTGTCGAACGCGATCAACCGGTCGAGAACCTCGATGGCGGCGTTCAGACGGGAATCAGAGTCCTGCGACACGGCCGTCGCATTCCCTCAGTTGAGGACCCGCCGCGCTTGCGGCGAGTCGAGCGAAAAGGCGGGGATCGCCACGTCAAAACCTTCACCGCCCTCGTCCACGAACCGGTAGGACCCGGTCATGATGCCCGATGGCGTCGGCAGCGGACAGCCAGACGTGTAACTGAAGGATTCGCCGGGCGGAATGATCGGCTGTTCGCCCACCACGCCCGGCCCCTTCACCTCATCAACGCGGCCGTTGCCGTCCGTAATGCGCCAATGGCGGTGCATCAGCTGCACCGTCCGCGCGCTGCGGTTACGGATATTGATTGTATAGCCCCAGAACCAGCGGCCGGAATCCGGTTCTGACCGGTCCGCCATGAATTGCGGGGCCACGCTGATCTCGATTCCAAGGGTTGTTTCAGAGTACATGGGAAACAGCATGCCCAATCAGCGCCCGCGCGTCGAGTGCGAACGCGCAATCGCGACAATATGGAGCCGATATGGATATTCGTTTGGCGAAGCTGGAAGACGCAGAGGCGGCGCTCGCGCTGGTGCGCCGCTCGATCACCGAACTCTGCACGGCCGACCATGAAGGCGACCCCATGACCCTTGAGGGATGGCTCGCCAACAAGTTGCTGAAGAACATGCGGACCTGGATTACGTTGCCCGGCTCCGTTGTCATAGTCGCGGAACGGGACGGCCATCTCGCCGGCGTTGGCGCGTTCACAGCCGCCGGCGACCTGACCCTGCTCTACGTGAACCCGGAAGATCGCTTTCAGGGGGTCAGCAAGGCGTTGCTCACCGACATCGAGACACGCGCGAAGCAAATGAAAGTGCCCCGCCTCGTGCTGACGTCGAGCGTCACGGCGCGTTCGTTCTATCTCGCCCGCGGCTACCAGATCGAGGAGCAGGCGACGGATATTTTTGATTCGGACGACGACGGCTGCGCGATGCGGAAAGAGCTAAGGTAACCCCTCATCCGTCCCTTGCTCCGCAAGGGCCACCTTCTCCCGCAAGGGGAGAAGGATGCGCGGGCACATATTTAGCTCTAGTATAAATCGCTAGCTTCCCTTCTCCCCTTGCGGGAGAAGGTGGCCCGCCGAAGGCTGGTCGGATGAGGGGTTACTTCTCCACATCCAGCGGCTCGGTCCCCTTCGGCTTTCCGTCAGCCGACAGTGTGATCTTCTCGATCCGCATTTCGGCGTCCTTGAGCAGCGATTCGCAGCGCTGCTTCAGCTTTTCGCCGCGCTCGTAGAACGAGATCGATTGCTCAAGCGACACCTGTCCGCCTTCAAGCTTGGAGACGATGTCTTCAAGCTCTTTCAGCGCGTCTTCAAAAGACAGCTTCGCGGGGTCTGACTTCGCGTCGGCCAAGGTCGATTCTCCAGTTTCTTGACCAATTATAGCATGTCAGGCGGCAGGCGTGACGCCCCCCGGGCTGTTGTCCCGCGGCGTCTGCGCCGGGGCGGGGCGGGCGAACACGAGTTTCTGGTACACGAGCCCGATGGCGATGAGCGTCGCGCCCAGCCCGATGAACGACAGCGCCCGCAGGGCGCCCTCAAGCCCGGCGAGATCGAACAGGAAAACCTTCAGCACGCTGGCGCTGACGAAGATCGCCGAGCCGATGCGCGCCTCCTTCGATCCGCGCACGATTCCCCACGTCAGTAGTGCGATACCCAGCGCCAGCCACACGGCGGAATAGGCGTACCATTCCCCCTCGCTGGTGATGCGCATAATACCAATCCACTCATTGTGGAACAGGCGGCGCGTCTGCAGCGTGACATAACCAAAAGTGAGTGCAATGGCGCTGGCTTTCGCCATCAGTCCGTACCAGTACGGCCGCACGCCCTCGCTGACCCGCGCAAGGATCAACGCGAGAACGGCGGGCAACGCGTAGCCGATCAGCAGCCCGTTGATGAAGCGCCCGCCTTCAACGCCTCTGAATGAGAACAGCGGATTGCCCGCAAACCCCAGCCCGATCGCGATGGCCGCAAACGACAACGCGCCTGCAATCAGCGAGGCCCAGCGGAACACGATGGAAGCGCGCTGCGCGTCCAGCCGTGTCAGCACGATGGCGAAGGTCAGGGCTGAGACGGCGAACAGCCCCTGTTCAACAAGGCCGGTGCGGCGCGCGAAGGCGTCGCCATCGTTGATGAAGTGGCGAATTTCAAAGAACACCAGAAAGGCGCTGAACAGGATGCACAGCGATTGCGCCACGCGCACTGGCGTATCTTCGCCCTCGGTGCGCCGCATGATCCACGCCGCAGCGCCAAAGGCGAGCGCGGGAATTCCATACGCAAACAGCAGCCAGTTCAGAACCGGCCACGGGCCCGCGTCCGCCAGCAGGCGCGGCTCCAGCGCAAGGCGCGCTGCGACCACGACGCCAAGCCCCGCCACGCACCAGCGCAGCGCGCTTATGCGCAATTGCGCGCTGACATAGGCGGCGCCCAACGCCGCAAGCGCCAGAGCGACAGTGAGCGTCGCGCCCTGCATAAAGAACACGAACGCCAGCGCCAGCGCGCTGATAGCGGCGGATGCAAAAACGCCAGCGCCAAAGCGCGCGTTCGGCATGCGTGCATCTTCATCATCATTCGCTTCAGCATTGCGGAACAGCGCCGCGGCCAGCGCAAACGCCAGCGCCAGCACGGCGCCGATGATCGCAAACATCACGCTGGGTGAGCGGTCCGTCAGCCGCACGAACGCAATCGACAAAATAGCCAGCGGCGTCAGCGCAGCGGCGCCCGCATACAGCGCCAGCGTCGAAAATGGCAGCGCGCGCGCGATCGAAATGCGCCATGCCCCGGCACTCGCGACAGCAATCGCCGAAACCGCGCCAAACATTGCGAAGAAGTTCGGATCAATCGCTCGCGGCCAATGATCGTAAGCAAACGACGGCGACCAATGCTGGCTTTCTGCAACATAGGCGGGGTCGGGCCATATGCGCAGGACGAGAACGGCAAATGCGCCAGCAATGGCGAGCGCGGCTGCAGCAGGCGCTATCATGAAGCCCGTGGCTGCCGGAATCGCGAACGCCGCCAGCGCGCCAATCAGCCAGAGCGATCCATAGAAATTGCCATCCAGCGCCGCGATGAGCGTGGCGACGCCCAGCGCCGCAAATCCGGCGCTCGCATAGCTCGAGTTTGCCTCAGGCCGGGCGTCCTCTTCCAGCATATGAAGCAGTGACCAGGCGAACGCGCCCGCCGCCAGCGCGGTTTGCAGAATGAGGTGCGTCAGCGCGCCTGCGAAAAATACATCCGGCGAGTTGGCGATTCCATCAAGAAAGGCGAGGCTCCACAGGCCGCCGCCGAACGCTGCCGACACCGCCAGCCACAGCCAACGTCGCATGAGCGCCAGCCAATAGGCGCATGCGGCGACCACAGCGGCGAGCCCGGCGACGGGCCAGGGGTTGGGATTACCCGAGCTGACAAGCAGCGGGGCCCCAAGCGCGCCCACAAGACCGAGCGCGGCGAGCGCAGGCCCATGCAACCCGGACGCGAACATGCACGCCACGCCAGTGACGGCCAGCAAGACGAAAGCGGTTGCGGGACCAATGAACCCATACAGCGCATGGGCGGCGTAAATCGCCCCGAACGCGGCGACGGTGCCTGCGGCCGTGAGAATCGCGGGAATATCGGGCCGCCCTGATTCGGGAGCTGAAGCGCCTGCCGCACGCTCGCGCCGCCGCATGAACTCGCCCGCGCCGATAAGCGCGACAGCCAGCGCGACGCCCATCGCAACACGCATGCCGGGCCCAAAGAAGCCCTGCTCGATGGAGTAACGCACGAGCAACAGCGCGCCGAGCGCCAGCGCAACGCCGCCAACAATCACCGACCAGCGCGCGCCGAGCGCCTCCTCCCAACTGCGGCGCGGCGCAGGAGGGGGCTCAGGCAATGCGGGCGCTGCTTCGAAGGAATTGTCGCTCTGCGTTTCGCGCGCCGCCTCCATCACAGGTTCGGCCAAAGGTTGCGGCGCAACTTCCGGCGCGGGGGCCTCGGCCTCCAGCGGCGGCGCGTTGGGTGACCGAGCCTCCAGCACCGCGATGCGGGCTTCCATGAAAGCGATGCGCGTTTCGGCGTTGGCCGCCCGGTCTCGCGCGCGAAGCGCAATGAAGAAGGCGAGGGGGCCGAGCACGAGCGCGCCTAGCGCGATGAGGCCCAGCAAAACTAAAAGCATTTCCATGGCGCCCCCGCCGGATGTGGTCGCGCCCAATGTAACCCGGTTACACGCGTTCGTCGCCTGCAATCCCAACGGCGACCTTGGCGCGCTCCCTCCAAGAGCCCACATTGGGGGGAACAAGGGAGAGTCTCATGCGCGTCGGCGTGCCGAAGGAAATCAAGGAAAGCGAATTTCGCGTCGGCCTCACGCCGTCCTCCGTGCTGGAGCTTGTCACCCACGGTCATGAGGTGATCGTGGAGACGGGCGCAGGCGCTGGCAGTGGCCTTGCCGATTCCGAATACGAAGCTGCTGGCGCGCATATCGTCGCCTCAGCCGCCCAAGTGTTTGAAACCGCAGAGATGATCGTGAAGGTGAAGGAGCCCCAGCCTGCCGAGCGCGCCGTGCTGCGCCCGGGGCAGGTGTTGTTCACCTACCTGCATCTGGCGCCAGATCTTCAGCAGGCGCGCGATCTCATGGCCTCGGGCGCCACCTGCATCGCCTATGAAACGGTGACGTCGCCCACCGGCGGGCTGCCGCTGCTCACCCCCATGTCGGAGGTTGCGGGGCGGCTGGCGACGCAAATTGGCGCCAATTATCTGCAGAAATGGGCGGGCGGGCGCGGCGTGCTGCTGGGCGGCGTGCCAGGCGTTCCCCCCGGCGAGGTCGTGGTGCTGGGCGGGGGCGTAGCGGGCGCGCATGCCGCCACCATCGCCATCGGCATGGGCGCCAACGTGACCGTGGTGGACCGCAACCCGGAGGCGTTACGCAGGCTCGATTTTCGCTTCGGCACCAGCGTGCGCACGATTTTTTCCACCCGCTCGGCCATTGAAGCCGTGGTGCGCCGCGCCGACGTGCTGATCGGCACGGTGCTTGTGCCCGGAGCGCAGGCGCCCAAACTTGTTTCGCGCGAGATGGTGCGCTCTATGAAACAGGGCGCGGTGATCGTCGATGTCTGCATCGATCAGGGCGGCTGCTGCGAAACCTCGCGGCCCACCACCCATGCGCAACCAACCTACATTGATGAAGGCGTGCTGCATTATTGCGTCACCAACATGCCGGGCGCCGTGCCGCGCACCTCCACATTCGCGCTCAACAACGCCACCCTGCCCTTTGTGCTGGCGCTGGCTGACAAGGGCTGGCGAGAGGCGATGCGGGCCGATCCGCATCTGCGGGCGGGGATTAATGTCCACGCCGGGAAAATCACCTGCGCCCCCGTCGCGCTGGCGCTGGGGCTTGAGCTGACCCCGCCAGAAATCGCAACTCAACATTGACCTGCTTCAATCGACGCGGGCGCAGGTTGTGTCTAGATGGGCCAACCAGCAAAGGCGGGACCCCACATGACGGACGCCAAGACATTTACTCTTGAAGACAAGCTCTCGCGCACCGGTGTGCGCATGACAGCGCCCCGCCGCGTGCTCTCCCGCGTGCTCGGCTCGGCCACCGATCACCCCGATGTCGAGGAGCTGCACCGCCGCGCGCAACAGATCGACCCCGGCATTTCGCTGGCCACAGTCTACCGCACGGTGCGCCTGTTCGAGCAATTGGGCATCGTCGAGCGCCACGCCTTCAGCGCCGGCCGCGCCCGCTATGAACAGCCGGGCGATGAACATCACGATCATTTCGTGAACGTGCGAACCGGCGAGGTGATCGAATTCCACGCGCCCGAAATCGAAGAGCTGCAAGCAGTGATCGCCCGCCGCCACGGCTACAAGATCCACGACCATCGATTGGTGATTTATGTAGAGCCGCTGGATGAGGGGGAGAGCTGATCGCGGCGGTCTCCGCGCCAGCCTTTTATCTTCGATAACATAAGGACCAGCGGCTCTCCCGGCGCGTTATGCGGCTTTTGACTTTGCCCACCACCGATCAGCCTGTCAGATACCGTGATATTTCCATAGTAGAAATACTGTTGTTATTTACATAACTATACACCGAAATGTTGAAAGCTACGACTGCCGCCCAATTGCGGCGAATATGCCTTGCCCACCTTAGTTACCTCTGATTGAATTCCCGAGCTGACGTTTAGATCAGCAATATAAGCTTGGAGGAGACGGTCATGAGAGCAGGTGTTTCCTGCGCCGCCCTGATTGCGGCTGCGTGCGTTCTGACAGCGACTGCCAATGCGCAGGTCTCTAGTTTCAAACCGGTAACCGAGGAGATGCTGGTCAACCCGGATCCTGCGGACTGGCTTCATCTCAATCGCACGATGGATCAGAACCGCTTCAGTCCTCTCAAGCAGATCGATAAGTCGAACGTCAAGCAATTGCGGATGGCGTGGGCGCGTGGCTTTCCTGTAGGCACGCAGGAATCTGTGCCGATTGTTTATATGGGCGTTATGTATCTTTACGCGCCGGGCGCTACGGTACAGGCCGTTGATGCGACGACCGGCGATTTGATCTGGGAATACGCTCGGGAATATCCAAAGGAGGTGAGAGCGCAGGCGGGCAGAAACAAGAGCCTCGGCATTTTCGATGACATGATTTACTTCGGCGCTCCCGATGGCTTTCTGGTCGCCATTGACGCGAAGACCGGAAAAGAGCGCTGGGCAACCAAGGTCGACAATGGCGGGCAGGCCGCCGGCGGCATTCTTATTGCTGACGGGAAGGTCCTGACAAACCGTACCTGCATCCAGGGAACGCGAGATCAATGTTTCCTTGCGGCCCATGACGCAAAGACAGGTAAAGAACTGTGGCGCTTCAATACCGCCGCGGGCCAGGGTGAGCCCGGCGGCGATTCCTGGGGTCGCCTCGAGACTCAACAGCGTCTGGCCAGCCCCTGGGGATTGCCGGGCTCCTACGACCCGCGACGGAAGACGACCTACTGGGGCGTGGCGAATCCCGAACCGTACACTCGTCTCAGGCGACATGGCGCGCACGATGCAATGCCGTTTACTGCTCCCGTTGACCTCTATAGCAATTCGACGATCGCGCTCGATGTCGCCACCGGCAAGTTGAAGTGGCACTATCAGCAGCTTCCGGGTGACGATTGGGACGCTGACCACAATCAGGAGCGCATTCTGGCGCGCGTCAGGCTCAATCCTGATCCCAAGCATGTGAAGTGGATCAGCGACAGTCTTCCGCGTGGTCAGGAACGGGATGTTGTGATCACGGTGGCTGAGGGTGGCGGAATGTTTGTTGTCGACGCTGACAACGGCCAATTCCTTTGGGGCCATCCCTTCCCATTCGACGTTCCCCAGTTCAACATAAGCAGCATCGACACCAAGACTGGAGCGACCCGGATCAACAACGCCAACCTCATGAAGAAGGACGGAGACGCGATACTCACGTGCTTCCACAATGTTCGGAGCTTGTGGTCTATCGCTTACAATCCAGGCAACAACTCGCTCTATGTTCCCTTTCAGGATCAGTGCCTGACGATGACGGCGAATGAAAAGGCGAAGTCAGGCTGGGGTCCACGCCGCGGCGTCATGCGACCCGGTATAGATCCGAACAAGTACATGAACATCGCCAAGATCGACGTGACCACCGGGGAGATGAAAATCATCTACTCCCAGGCCGCGCCGAGTGCAGGATCAGCACTCCTGACGGCCGGAAACTTGTTCTTCTGGGGTGATCAAAATCGTCGCTTGCGCGCCTTCGACGCGGATTCGGGCGAGATTGTATGGGAGACGCTCGTCGGCGGCATGGTTATGAACAGCACGATAACCTATGCCGTGAACGGGAAACAATATGTCATGGTCTTTACAGGCGATGGCCAGTCTGTAACCGCCGGCCCAATTGGGTTGACACAAAGTCACTTCCCGAAGGCGGTAAGGGGCCATAACGCAGCCTACGTATTCGCGCTTCCGTAAGTAAGGCGGATTAACAAGCCATCGAGAAGAAAGGTCGGGGTATTTACTCCGACCTTTTTTATTGAGCGCGCGAGCGAATATAACTCCAGATGTCGTTTTGTTCCGATTCTGACAATACGCCATCCCAGGAAGGCATTTGTCCTTTTCCCTCGATTATCATCTGGTCGAATTTTTTTCTTTCATCCGCGCCATACGATCTAAGGTCGGGAACAGCCCCGGCAGAAACGAGGCGTTCTCCATGACAGGCTGCGCAATGCTCCGCATAAAGATCTTCGCCCGATGCGTTCGCCCCGTGAAGGGGCGTAGTTACGGTCGCCAAGGCAATCAAGAACACATGAAGCCGCATCGTTTTTTTAACGCCCTGTTGGCGTCCTCCCTGATTCTTTATATCTAAATAGGTTCTTAGATATAAATCAATCAAGGCGTAAATCTATCATGCTAACCCCTCACGCCAACCCTCAATCCCGCCGCAGGCCTCTCCTGCAGCACTTCGCGTCTAAATCGAAACAGCGCGGCTGGCCGTCCGCCCGTGCGGTGCGTAAACTCGCCGGTGGGCTCCACCACTGCTGACGTCTCCACGAACCTGCGAAAATTCTGCTTGTGCAGTCTGCGTCCACTGATCGCCTCGGCCGCGCGTTGCAGCGCGGTGAGCGTGAATGTTGGCGGCATCAATTCGAAGATCACCGGACGGTATTTAATCTTGCTGCGCAGCCGCGCCATTGCGGTCGCAAGGATGCGGCGATGATCGTGCTGCATGGCCTCGCCCAGCGGCCCGGCCTCGCCGATGAGCGGGCTTGCGCGTCCATCGCGCCTCGCCTCCTCCACGAGGCCCGCCTCGTAAAGAAGCTGGTAGCGATCCAGCGCGTTTTCGTCGTTGAAACTATCTGTAAATAGCAGCCGTACGCGCTCGGGCCGCGTCAGTCCATAGGCGTTGGGCTTCACAGTGTCGCGCGCCGCCCATTTCGTCAGCGCGGGCACGATCTTTTCGTCGATGATCGAAGGCTTGCTCTCGCGCCAGTCCTCCCACGGGAAGAAGGCGTACCAGTGGCGAAAGCGCGCGCGGGCAACTTCCTCCGGCCCGCCAATGCGTGTGAGCGCAAGGTAGCCGACGGACACGACATGGGGATCGCGGTCGCCTGCCTGTGCGTTGCGTCCCCGATCGCCAAACGTGTAGAGCTGTTCGACATAACCCAGATGCGCGCCCGCCTGCTCGCCGACCCATTCGCGCAGACCGATTTCAAACGTGCGATGGGCGAGGGGATTGAACGCTCCTGAAGGCAGCGCGGTATCGTGCGCGCCGCGCCCCTGCGTGGCGATGATGAGCGGTTCATCTTTCGCCAGTGCGACAATGGCCGCTGTGAGATTGACCTCGACAGGCGGCGGCGCTTGCGCGTGCGGGCGTTCGCTCATGGGCCCACATCCAGTGGGCCAACTTGTAGCGCAAAGGGCACGCCCTCAAAACAATCGGCGCCGCGCCCGATGTCGTTGATGGCGGCGACCATGCGCCCGTTGCGCTGCAGCAGTTTGTCCGCAATCGCAATGATGCGCGCATTGGGCGTAGCTGTTGGAGACAGCGCGCGCAATGTGTGGGCCGTTTCGCGTTCGCAAAAATCCGGCCGCAACGCGCAGGCGGCGACATAGGCCGCAGCGGTTGAGCGGCTGACGCCCGCATAGCAATGGATCAGCAGCGGATGCGCGCGATCCCATGCGCGCGCAAAGTCGAGCAGGCGCTGCACATGTACGATGCCGGGAGCCACATGCCCGTCGAGCGGCTCGACGATATCGGACACGCTGATGTGCAGATGTCGCGCGGCCTCAATTTCGGCAGGCCGCGCAACTGGATAGAGCGGGTTGATCAGCGTCACCATGCTGCGCGCGCCTGTGTCACGCACGGCGTTTGCAATCTGTGTCAGCGAGCAGACATGGATGCGCGGCATATCAGTTCCCGCCTTCGGTCATGTCGTCTTCCAGCTCGCGGAAGCGCGCAAGAAAAAGCGTTTCCGCATGGGCAGAATCCATCGGCGTCATCAGCGGTTCGATATTGCGCATGGCGATTTTGGGCCGTCCGAAAAATTGCTCGGCCTCGGCCACGGTGAAACCAGCAATGCGGGTCGCCTCTATGAAGGCGGCGACGCTGTCGGCCTGTTTGATAATGCGCAGCAACGCTGCGGGAATGTTCGCGGGCAGGGCGAAGCGCAGATGAATGGCGGCCAGGATGCGCAGTTCAACGCTCTTGTAGCTTTCGCCGATCACCGCCTTGAACGGCGAGATCATGTCGCCGATCACATATTCGGGCGCGTCATGCAGCAACGCGGCAAGCCGCCAGCGCGCCGGCGCGCCCGGATCAATGGACGCCGCAACGCGCTCAACCAGCACAGAGTGCTGCGCAACCGAAAAGATGTGCGGCCCGCGCGTCTGCCCATTCCAGCGCGCCACGCGGGCAAGCCCGTGCGCGATGTCTTCAATCTCGACATCGAGGGGGGAGGGGTCGAGCAGATCAAGCCTGCGGCCAGACAGCATGCGCTGAAACGCGCGCGGCGGTTTTGCTGCGCGCGCCATCACGCAGGCCCCTTGAGGCCAAGCGCCGCGCATTCGGCGTGGCGATGACAATCAACAAGGTGATCGTTGATCATGCCCACCGCTTGCGCGAACGCGTAGACGATGGTGGGCCCGCAGAAGTTGAATCCTCGCGCCTTCAGGTCCTTTGAAAGTTTGCGCGACATGTCGGACTCGGTGAGCATTTGCCCCATGTGTTTCAGCTTGTTCTGCACAGGCCGCCCATCCACGAAATCCCAGATGTAATTTGAAAAGCCCTGCTTGGCTTCAATCTCAAGATAGACATGCGCCGACCTGATCGAGCTTTCGATCTTGGAGCGGTTGCGCACAATGCCTGCGTCCCCCATCAGGCGTTCGACCTTTTTGGGCGTGTAGCGGGCGATTTTTTGCGGATCAAATCCGTCGAAGGCTTTGCGAAAGGCCTCGCGCTTGCGCAGGATCGTGATCCACGACAGCCCGGCCTGAAAACCGTCGAGCAGCAGTTTCTCGAACAGTGCGCGCGAGTCCCATTCGGGCACGCCCCAATCCTCGTCGTGATAGGCGACATAAAGCGGGTCCACGCCCGGCCATGGGCAGCGGGCGAGGCCGTCGTCGTGGAGAATCGCAAGGCGGAGCGGGGCGGTCATGGGCTCAAGGTGTAACGGCTTGCAGCCGCCCCGCAAAGCCTCACACGGCGGCGCAGGCGCCCTTCAGGTCGTCCAGCAGGTCGTCGATGTCCTCAAGGCCGACCGAGAGGCGCAGCATGCCTTCGGTAATGCCCATGGCCTCGCGCGCCGGCTGGGGGATGCGCTGGTGCGTCGTGGTGGCGGGATGGGTGAGGATGCTCTTGGCGTCGCCCAGATTGTTCGAAATCTTGATGATCTGCAGCGCGTTGCCAAAGCGGAAACAGCCGGCCTTTCCGTCTGCCACATCCAGCACGACGACCGTGCCGCCGCCGGTCATCTGGCGTTTGGCGAGTTCGTGCTGCGGATGGTCCTTGCGCCAGGGGTAAAGCACGCGCGTGACGGCGCCCTGTTCGGCCAGAAAGTCGGCGACCCGTTCTGCATTGCGCATCTGCTGGGCGACGCGCAGCGGCAGCGTCTCCAGTGATTTCAGCATCACCCACGCATTGAAGGGCGACATGGCTGGGCCCGTCTGGCGCAGGAAATTGTGGATGTTCTTCATGATGAACTCTTCCGAGCCCAGGATGCAGCCGCCCAGCACGCGGCCCTGTCCGTCCACATGCTTTGTCGCGGAATAGACGACGCAATCAGCGCCCAGCGTCAGCGGGCTTTGCAGCATCGGCGTGGCGAACACGTTGTCCACCACAAGCGTCGCGCCCGCCGCGTGGGCGATGTCGGCGACGGCGCGAATGTCGATGATTTCCAGCTGCGGGTTGGTCGGGCTTTCAAGGAAGAAAGTACGCGTGTTGGGCCGCGCGGCGGCCTTCCACTGGGCCAGATCCGTGCCGTCCACAAGCGTGCACTCCACGCCATAGGTCGGCAGCAAATCTTCCACAATGAAGCGGCAGGAGCCGAACAGCGCCTTGGCGGCGACGACGTGGTCGCCCGCCTTCACCTGGCCCAGCATCGACGCCGTGACGGCCGCCATGCCGGTGGCGGTGGCGCGCGCGGCCTCCGCGCCTTCCAGCAGGGCCATGCGCTGCTCGAACATGGCGACGGTTGGGTTGCCGAAGCGCGAATACTGGAAGCCGGGCGAGGCGCCGGTGAAGCGCCCTTCGGCCTGCTCCATGCTCTCGTACGCGAAGCCCTGCGTCAGGTAGAGCGCCTCGGACATTTCGCCAAATTGGGAGCGCATCGTGCCTCCATGCACGAGGCGGGTGGCGGGGCGCAGGTCTTTCATGGCTTTCTTCGGCAGGTCTTTCATGGCTTTCTTCGGCAAGTCTTTCACGGGTTTCTTGGGCTCGGTCATTCTGGTCCTCGGCGCGACGGCTCGGCGCTGGCGGTTGAGGCTCCATTTAGTCCGCCGCCTCCCTGCGGGGCAAGCGCAGGCGCGCTATTCACCGAAAAGGCGAGGCGATCGCGACGATTCGCGCGCCGCGCCCTTGGCCCCCGCCCGTCGATTGGCTAGTCCTGTACCATGATCACACTCCCCGCGGACCTCGTCGGCATCTTGCCCGCCCATCGCATCACCGCGCTTGCCGAGGCCGGCGCGCTGAAACTGGCGGCGCCTTTTGCGGAAGGGCAGGTGCAGCCGGCCAGCCTAGACCTGCGCCTGGGCGTGCGGGCCTGGCGAATGCGGGCCAGTTTCTTGCCCGGCCCCGGCAGGCCCGTGTCAGCCTGCATCGAAAATCTCGCGCTGCACGAGATTAACCTCGAAGTCGGCGCCGTGCTGGAGACCGGCTGCGTCTATGTGGCCGAGCTGCAGGAAAGCCTTGCGCTGCCGCCATCTGTGGCCGCCGCCGCCAACCCCAAAAGCTCGACGGGCCGTATAGACGTGTTCACCCGCGTCATCACCGACCGCGCCCGTGAGTTCGACATGATCGAACAGGGCTATCAAGGCCCGCTCTACGCCGAGATTTCGCCGCGCACGTTCCCCGTGCTGGTTCGCGCCGGTTCGCGCCTCTCGCAAGTGCGCTTCCGGCAGGGCCACGCGCGGCTCGACGATGCGGGCCACCACGCCCTGCACGCTCGCGAAAAGCTGGTCACTTCGGCGGAGCCCAACATCGCGGGCGGCGTGGCGGTGTCGATTGATCTGGCTGGCTTCGACGCCTCTGGCCTCGTCGGCTATCGCGCCAAGCGGCACACTGGCCTGATCGACGTTGACCGCCCCGGCGCCCATTCGACGCTGGATTTCTGGGAGCCGATCCACGATCGCGGCCGCCGCGATCTTATTCTCGATCCCGGCGAGTTCTACATTCTGGCCTCCAAGGAGGCCGTGCGCGTGCCCCCCGACCACGCCGCCGAGATGACGCCGTTCGATCCGCTGGTGGGCGAGTTCCGCGTCCATTACGCGGGCTTTTTCGATCCCGGCTTTGGCGCGGCGGAGGCGGGCGGCGCAGGCTCGCGCGCCGTGCTCGAGGTGCGCTCGCATGATGTGCCGTTCATTCTCGAAGACGGGCAGGTGGTAGGCCGCCTCGTCTACGAGCGCATGGCGGAAACGCCCCGCACGCTGTACGGCGCGGGCATTTCATCAAACTATCAGGCGCAGGGCCTGAAGCTGTCGAAGCATTTCAAGTAAAGGCAGCGGGCAGCCTGCGGCCGAGGGCGCAAACACGCCGCGCGCCGTCATACGCGGGCTTGACCCGCGTATCCAGAAGCAAGCGGTGAAGTGGGCGCGCCACGCTCTCCATGTCACGGTCGGCGCAGCAAGAAGCGCTCATCGCCATCCACGACCGGCAAACCCTTTCGCTCGTGGCCTGTCGTGGATCCTCGCCTTCGCCGACCATGACGCAGCCTTATCCACGAACCGCTGGCCCGCCCCGCTTGCCCCGCAACCGCTCTTGCGGCTATGGTCCACGCCATCGCGGGTGTAGTTCAATGGTAGAACGGCAGCTTCCCAAGCTGCATACGAGGGTTCGATTCCCTTCACCCGCTCCAGTATTCAGCTGAATTTGTTTGATTCGAGACATGGCTCGGTTGATCCAATCATTTAAGACCCGTCCCGCAAGCAAGTCTAATGACAACGACAGCAGACGATCTCCTCCTCCGGCGATCACGGGAGTCCACACATGATGAAACCTCTACTGACACTTCTTCTTTGCAGCATCGCAATGCTGTCGCCTCCGGCGCTGGCGCAGGAACGCGAGATGATCATGCCGGTGCCGGCCTCCGCCTATTCCCAGGCAGTGAAGACAACGGGAGGCGTGCTGGTGTTTCTCGCCGGCATCGGGCCGACCGACGAGCAGGGAAATTTGGTGGCGCCCGGAGATTTCGCCGGCCAAATCAAGCAAACCTGGAAGAATATCGATCAGGCCATGGCCAAGGCCGGCGGCACGCTGGAGGATATCGTCACCATGACCGTATTCACGACTGAACGGCGATGGGGCGAGACCTTCACACACATGCGCAAGGACGTCTTCAAGAAGGGCTATCCGTCGAGCGCCTTCATGGAAGCCGCCAAGTTGCTTACGCCCGGCGCCTTCATCGAAATTCGCGCCATCGCGATGGTCAAGCAATGAGCGAAGGAGACACTTTCATGCGTGCAATTCATCTTTCGATTCTTCCGCTCCTCTTCGCCAGCAGCCTGGCCGCCCAAGAGATGAAGCAAGACCTGAAGAAGGACTATATCGATCCTGTCGAAGCCACCGCGTCGTCGACCATCGTCAAGGTGAAGGGCGGCAGCCTGCTGTTCCTGGCTGGCCACACGGCGAGCCTGCCGGATCGCAACGCCGACCTCGGTAATTTCGATGCGCAAGCCAAGAACACGATGAACAAGATCAAGGCGACGCTCGAAAAGGCCGGGGGGTCATTCGACGATATCGTCAGCCTCTCCGTCTACGTGACGGATCTGCGCTATGTTCCGCAATTCACCAAACTGGCCAAAGAGCTGTTCAAGAACGGCTACCCCGCGACCACCTTTGTTGAAGTGGTCCATCTCGCGCGGCCTGAATCGCTCTTGGAAATTCAGCCAATCGCGGTTTTGAAATAATGCGACTGCCGGTGGGCTCAATCGCCTCGCCGGCAGTTTCGTGACGGTTCGTACCGAGCGACTTCGGCGACAAACGGCTTTACTGAAACGAAATCATATCCGTGCGGCTCAGCGTTACTGAGCCCGCCTTCAGCGGCTGGTTGGCTAGATTCGCATTGCCCGAATTCAGCACGTTATAGAACCCGATCATTGTTTCAAAATCGCTGCCGGCTGAGGTCGCATCCATCGGAATGACCACTGTGTAGTCGTGCGCCATCGCGCCCACCGATGTGTACGTCACTGAACCGCTGATCTTCCAGCCCGCGATGATGAGCGTCTTGATCCCCTTGGCCTTCAGCGCCTTGTCGAGATCGGTTTTGAAAAACCGATCCTGCGCCATGCTCATGATCTTGAGATCATCAGCAGCGGGCGCGACCTCCTTGAGCTATTTGGTCATGTTCCGCTCACGCGTGCCGTAAGCAACAGTGAGACCGGCCTTGCGCGCCTGCGCCAGAAAAGGCGTCATGGCCTGCAGCATCCGGCCTTTGCAACTGGCCTGCGCGTTGCAAATGTCCTCCACGAAATCGAGCACGATGAGCGCGGTCGTCTTGGGATCGAGCGTCACGCGCGCTGGGTTTGGCGTCGCTGGCATCTGCACGCTCTGCATGGGCGCGGCGGCGCCGGGCGCCTGTTGCGCCGCAGCGCCGCAGACAGTGACAGCGAGGCTTCCGGTTATCAGGACAGCGCGAAATAGCATCATGGTACATCTCCCGCCGACATTTTGCCGTTAAACGCCGACCCAAACGAAGTTTGGCAGGCATTGTGAAGTTTGCCAAGCTCGGCGCCGGGAGCCGCTCACTCACGGGCCCGTTGCGGGCCGAGCGCCCGCCAAGCGGCGCATTTTCTTGTCGTTGGCCCGATCGCTGCATGTCATCATGGCGCGCGGGTCGCTCGCAATCGTAAAGCGGGCCTGGAGGGGAGATTTCAAACGATGAACAAACGTTCGAATTCCATTGTGCGAAGCCTGTCTCTTGCGCTCCTCGCTGCAGGGCCCCTCACTTGGGTCCCCACTTGGGCCGCCGCGCAGGACAATGAGGCGCTGGCCGCTTTCTACCGCAACAAAAATATCGATATCTACATCGGCTATTCCGCTGGTGGCAGTTATGACGCGTACGCGCGCATCGTTGGCCGCTTTATAGGTAATCACATTCCCGGCCAGCCGCGCGTCGTGATGCGGCAGATGGCGGGCGGGGGCAGCCGCATTGCCGCAAACCATGTGTTCAACATCGCCCCGCGCGACGGCACCGTTATGGCCACCGCCGATCAGGCGATGCCTGTGCAACAGGCGGTGGGCGATCCCGATATCAAGTTCGACACCAGCCGGCTCAACTGGATTGGCAACCCGACGGCCGACAATAATCTTCTCGTCGTTTGGCACACTTCGGGCGTGCGCACGCTGGACGACATCAAGAAAAAGGAAGTCGTCATCGCCTCGACCGGCGTCAACACCTCGTCGCAATATGCGCAGGCGCTTAACTCGATAGCCGGCGCGCGATTCAAGATCGTGCTTGGCTATCCCGGCGCCGCCGAAATGGGGCTGGCGATGGAGCGCGGAGAAGTTATGTCCCACACGGCGCCCTGGGCTGCGTGGAAGGCGAACCGGCCCGACTGGGTTAGCGACAAGAAAATCAACATCATCTTCCAGGTGGGCCTGACGCGCTCGCGTGAACTTCCGGACGTGCCGCTGTTCATGGATTACGCGCAGAACGATCTCGACCGCGCCGCGTTGCGCCTGTTCTCCGCTGCCGCGACGATTGGCCGGCCGCTGTTTTCAACGCCCGACACGCCGCCCGAGAGAATTGAAGCGCTGCGTCGCGCTTTCGATTTGACCGTGCAGGACCGCACTTTTCTTGACGCGGCGGCCAAGACGGGGCTCGATATCGAGCCGGTGTCCGGCCTTGAATTGCAACGCATCGTCAACGAAATCGTGAAGACGCCCAAGGAGGTGACCGACAGGCTCGCGGCGATTATCGCGCTGCCCGATCAGAAGAAGAATTAGCCTGCACGCGATCAACCGGCGCCTGACGTTCAGCGCGCCATAAATTCAGGTCGACGTCTGTGCGCGTCTCGCGGTAGTCTCCTCCCCAATGAGAATTCCCGCCAACGGGATAATCAAGGGGAGGCCGCCCGTGAAAATCGCACACATGCGCATCGCGTCTATGCTTGCTTTGGCTGTTGCAGCGCTCACGCCAATAAAGGCGCACGCCGCCGATTACTACGCTGGAAAGCAGATCACCTTCATCATTGGCACCTCGCCCGGCGGCGGGTACGACATCTACGGGCGCACGGTGGCGCGGCATTTGCCCAGGCACATTCCCGGCGCGCCGGTCATCATCGTGCAGAACATGAACGGCGCCAGTTCCATGCGCGCCGCAGGCTTCATCTACAACATCGCGCCAAAGGACGGCACGGTGATCGGCGCGATCTCGCCCGGCGCCGTCGTCGGCCCGCTTCTCGAAGGCAAGGCCGACGCGCTTTACGATCCGACAAAGTTTCATTTCCTCGCCACCGCCAATAATTCCGCGCGCGTGTGCGCAACGTTTGGTACATCGAAGACAAAGACATTCGCCGATGCGCTGAAGCAGGAAACGATCATCGGTTCAGTGGCCGAAGGCGGGTCGACGCGCGACTACGCCTACCTGCACAGGAACACGTCGAAGGCGAAATTCCGCATCATCGCCGGCTACAAGGGCACGCCCGATGTGTTGCTCGCCATGGAGCGCGGCGAGGTGGATGGCATCTGCGGACTCGACTGGTCGAGCCTGCGCGCGCAGAAGGGCGACTACATTCGTGACGGCAAGCTCAACATCCTCGTGCAGACTGGGCTCGAGCCCAACGACGAGCTTACAAAAATGGGCGTGCCGCAAATCTGGCAGTTCTTTGAAAACGCCGAAGACAAGGCCGTTGCTGAGCTTGTCATTGGCCAGCAATTGTTCGGGCGGCCCTACATCGCGCCGCCCGGCACGGCGCCCGAGGCTGTGGCGCGCCTGCGCGCAGGCTTTATCGGAGCCTTGAATGATCCCGCTCTCATCGCCGACGCAGAGCGTTCCCAGATAGATCTGGCGCCCGCGGGCGGCGAACGCGTGCAGGAAGGCGTGCGCAAGATCTACGCTGCGCCCGCTAACATTGTAGAGCGTGCGCGTGAGGCGATCCGCAAATAGGGCTACTCGATGTGTGCTGGCGCACCCCGTCAAGGTCCGCATCCTGCGACAAGAAAGCAACGCGGCGCCCCACCGCGTAATGAGCGGGCCGACGCAGGACTCCCCCCTCCTGCGTCGGCCTGGCTTTTGGTTGATCTCAGCGCGCGATGCGCAATACGGTCATCTGCTGGGCGATGGCGTCGAAAGCGGAAGACAATTGCATCGCGTTCGTCGCATCGAAATATTTGTCGGCAGACGTGGCGCAGGCGCGAAGCAAATTCTTGACCGGGTTTGACGTGACCTCAAACGCGATGGTGAACACCTGCA
>CANMLK010000002.1 GCA_947498445.1 Beijerinckiaceae bacterium | reverse complement strand
CGAGCGCGTCGCTGTTGGCGAGAAGGTTGACGCCCGCATCACCCTGTTCGATCGCAAGGCCCGCAAGGTCGCTGTGTCGATCAAGGCGCTGGAAGTCGCCGAAGAGAAGGAAGCTATCGCGCAGTACGGCTCCGCCGACTCCGGCGCTTCGCTGGGCGACATCCTTGGCGCAGCCCTCAAGGCTCGCGAAACAAAGAAGTAATCGGATCGCCCACACGGGCGCGTCCTGAAAAACATGAAGCCCGCGCCACACAGCGCGGGCTTTTTCAGTGCGGCGGCGCCGGCGTTTCCCGAACCGCCCGTCTTGTCTGCGCCTCGCAGCAGGCTTACGTTCACGCGACAGTTCAGCAGGTAAAGCCATGGCCGATCTTATCGCCGACCACATCATCGACCGCAGCCGTTTGCGCAGAAAGCTCTCGTTCTGGCGGGTCGTATCGGTTCTTGCCGTCATCATCGCGCTCGGCGCAATTGGCTGGCGGCTCGCTGGCGGGTCCGTGTCGCCCAACGACAAGCACATCGCGCGGCTTTCTTTGTCGGGCCTGATCACGGGCGACCGCGAGACGCTGCAGCTCATCGAGCGGGTCGGCAAGTCGCAGGCTGCGGGCGTGATCATCGCCATCGAAAGCCCCGGCGGGACAACGACCGGCGCGGAAAAAGTTTATGACGAACTGCGGCGGCTTGCGGAAAAGAAGCCTGTTGTCGCCGTTATCAATTCAACAGGCGCGTCCGGCGCCTACATCGCGGCCATGGGCGCAGATCGCATTATCGTGCACGGCAATTCGCTTGTCGGCTCTATCGGCGTTCTGTTCCAGTATCCCAACGTCTCGCGCGCGCTCAACACGCTTGGCGTGAAGATGGAGGAGATCAAGTCTTCGCCCCTCAAGGCGTCGCCCAATCCGTTCGAGGATGCGACGCCGGAAGCGCGCGCTGCGCTGGAATCTCTTGTCGCTGATTCCTATGACTGGTTTCGTGGCCTGGTGCGCGAGCGGCGCAAGCTCACGGAGGCCGAACTGAAGATCGTCGCCGATGGCCGCGTCTTCACCGGGCGCCAGGCGATCACCGTGAAACTTGTCGATCAGCTTGGCACTGAGCGTGAGGCGATCGCGTGGCTCGAGAGCGAAAAGAACATCGGCAAGGATTTGCCTGTGCGCGACTGGCGCCGGCCAAATTCAGGCGGGCGCTGGGGGATTTTCAACCTGGCGTCCCTTGCGGACGCCTCCGGCCTGCCGGCGGTGGGGGCTATTATCCGGCAGGCCGAAGCGCGATCGGAGGGCGCATCGCTTGACGGTTTATTAGCGCTTTGGCATGGTCGCCTGATTATGGATTGAATTCATGCTCCCGGTTTTAATAGGGGGCGCAATATTGCGGGGCGGCCATCGTGATCAAATCGGAACTGGTGCAGCGGATCGCTGATAAGAACCCAAATCTCTATCTAAGGGACATGGAGAATATCGTGAATGCGATTCTTGGCGAAATCACCAACGCGCTATCGCGCGGTGATCGTGTTGAATTGCGCGGCTTTGGCGCATTTTCCGTCAAGCAGCGAGATGCGCGCGTCGGACGCAACCCACGCACGGGTCAGCACGTTGAAGTGCAGCAAAAGTACGTGCCGTTCTTCAAGACAGGCAAGGAAATGCGCGAACGGCTGAACATCAAAGCCTGACGCGTCTTTTTGAGTCCACGTTTTTTGACGTTCGGCGTTAGATACAAATGGAGCGCCGATGACCACCCTTCTGAAATGGCTTCTCCTTGTCCCGGTGGCGCTTGTCGTCATTATGCTGGCTGTCGCCAATCGCGCGCCGGTGACAATTGTCGTGGACCCATTTCCGCCACCGTCCGAAAATCTTACTTTCGCCGCGCCGCTGTTCCTCGTGGTTCTAGTGTCCGTCATCGTCGGCGTTCTGATTGGCGGCGCAGGCGCGTGGTTGCGTCATGGCAGCAACCGGCGCGCGGCGCGTCAGGCGCAGGCGGAGGCCAATCGTCAACGGGTCGAGGCCGACCGGTTGCGCTCGCAGGTCAACGCTTTCGCGACGTTGCCGGCACCCGGCAATAGCACGCTGGCGTGACGCTGGTGCTGTAAGCCGTCCTGCATTAGGCTTTCGATCTCACGGGGGACGAAGGCCATGGCTGGCAGGACAGAAGCGAACTCTTTTGAAATTTCGCGCCGCGCGGCGCTGATCGGCGCCGCATCCGTCGCGGGCATTGGCGGCGCCTTCGCGCAGTCTTTGTCAGTCGATGCGCCAGCCGACGCGCTTGGCGCCGCCCTCGCCGGGTCAAACCGCAGCCCCAACAATCGCGCCCGCGACCGCTGGCGTGCGCCACGCGAGTCGCTTTCGTTCTTCGGCATCCAGCCCAATCACACCGTCGTTGAAATTCTGCCCGGCAGCGTTGGCTACTGGCTGGAAATTCTGGCACCCTACCTGAAGGACAAGGGCAAATACGTTGCGGGCGGGCGCGGTGAGGAAGAAAAGCGCGAGTCCTACATCGTCGATCATGACCGCCTGCTGGCCAAACTCGCAGCCGATCCCGCAACCTATGGCAAGGTCGAAGTGACGCGCTTCAATCCCACTACACGTGTGGCGGCGCCCGACGCCTCCGCCGACTTCGTGCTCACCTTCCGCAATCTGCATAACTGGATCGATCGCGACCAGATCGAAGGCGCGCTGGAGGCCTTTCGCAAGGCGCTCAAGCCCGGCGGCGTTCTGGGCGTTTCGGACCATCGTGGCCGCACAGACATGAGCCAGGACGCGCAGATGAAGTCTGGCTACATCCGGCAGGATTACGCCATCGCCCTGATCGAGAAGGCCGGCTTCAAGCTCGCCGGAACGTCAGAGGCGAAAGCCAATCCGAAAGACACGAAAGACCATCCCGCTGGCGTGTGGACTTTGCCGCCCAGCTACCGCCTCAAGGATCAGGACCGCGAAAAATACGCCGCGATAGGGGAGAGCGACCGCTTTCTGCTCAAGTTTGTGAAAGCGTAGGCGTTCAACTCTGAGACGGCGGCGGGGCGCCCTTTCCCCGCCGCCGTCTGGTCTGCTATGCACCCGCCCATGTACCCGCCCATGCACCCGCCTATACGCACTCTCATCAAGATTTGCGGTCTTTCGACGCCAGAGACGCTGGAGGCGGCGCTGGAGGCTGGCGCCGACATGGTGGGGTTTGTCTTCTTCCCGCCGAGCCCGCGAAATCTCAACCTGGATGACGCCATGGCGCTGGGCGCGCAGGCGCAGGGCCGCTCGCTTAAAGTGGCGCTGTCCGTGGACGCCACGGACGCATTTCTGGACGCGGCGATCGAGGCCGCCCGCCCGGACCTTCTGCAGCTGCACGGCAAGGAAACGCATGAGCGCGTGCTCGATCTCAAGCGCCGCTTTGGCCTGCCCGTGATGAAGGCGATCCATGTCAGCGGGCCGGACGATCTGGCCGCGGTCGCCGCCTATGAACACGCCGCCGACCGGCTGATCTTTGATGCCCGCCCGCCAAAAGGCGCCATCCTGCCCGGCGGTAACGGCGCGGCCTTCGACTGGACCATCCTCAAGAGCGTGCAGACGGGCCTGCCATGGATGCTGTCGGGCGGCATCAACCCCGGCAACGTTGCGCAGGCGCTGGCCGTCACGCGCGCCCCCGGCGTCGACGTGTCCTCGGGCGTTGAAAGTTCGCCCGGGGTGAAGGACGCGGCGATGATCCGCGACTTCATCCAGCGAACCCGCGCCGCGTGATTTGATAGGCATCGCCTATCAAAAACTCATGGGTTTCCGATTTCCATCTATCGTCGCCAACGCCTATTTGTGCAGTGCACAGCGGCGGCGGCGAACTTTTGTCATAGGACAGGATTTCGGCCCGTCAGCTCGAAAACAGCTACGGAGCGCGACATGTCCCTCATCAACACCCAGATCAAACCCTTCAAGGCCAAGGCTTTCCACGACGGCAAGTTTGTTGACGTCAGCGACGCCGACCTGAAGGGCAAATGGTCGGTGATCTTCTTCTACCCGGCCGATTTCACTTTCGTTTGCCCGACCGAGCTGGAAGACCTCGCCGACAATTACGTCGCCTTCAGCAAGCTGGGCGTTGAAATCTACTCGGTCTCCACCGACACGCATTTCGCCCACAAGGCCTGGCACGGGACATCGCCCGCGATCGGCAAGATCCTGTTCCCGATGGTCGGCGACCCAACCGGCCAGATCACCCGCAACTTCGATGTGATGATTGAAGAGGACGGCCTTGCCGACCGCGGCAGCTTCGTTGTCGACCCCGACGGCAAGATCCAGATCGTTGAAGTCACCGCGGGCGGCGTCGGTCGCAGCGCAACCGAACTGCTCCGCAAGATCAAGGCGGCCCAGTACGTCCGCAACCACCCCGGCGAAGTTTGCCCCGCCAAGTGGGAAGAGGGCCAGAAGACGCTGGCGCCCTCGCTCGACCTCGTTGGCAAGATCTGACGCTTCATCCTCAACGAACGCTACCCCGTTGAAAGCGCGCCGTCCTCCCCGGCGCACTTTCTATCCAGGCTCCGGGCGGGGTCGCTCGCCCGGAGCCTGTCCCGCCACCCGCGCGGCGCAAGGATCGGTTTCATGCTCGACGCCAATTTGAAATCCCAGCTCCAGGCCTATCTCGAACGCGTTCGCCTGCCAGTTGAATTGATCGCGTCGCTGGACGCCAGCCAGCAGTCGGCTGAAACGGCGGCGCTGCTTGAGGACATCGTGTCCGTGTCCGCCGGCAAGATCAGCCTGCGCAAGGACGGCGCGGATGCGCGCAGGCCATCGTTTGAAATCCGCCGCACCGGCACGGACCATTCCGCCACCTTCGCGGGTCTGCCCATGGGCCACGAATTCACGTCGCTCGTGTTGGCGCTTTTGCAGATCGGCGGCCATCCGCCCAAGGAGACGAAGGAAACCCTTGAGCAGATCGCCGCGCTTGAAGGCGAGTTGCGCTTCGAGACATGGTTCTCCCTGTCTTGCCAGAACTGCCCTGACGTCGTGCAGGCGTTGAACCTCATGGCCGCGGTGAACCCGCGTGTGCTTCACGTCGCCATCGACGGCGCGCTGTTTCAGAAGGAGGCCGAGGATCGTCAGATCATGGCCGTGCCCGCCATTTTCCTGAACGGCAAGTTCTTCGGCAGCGGCCGCATGAACCTCGAGCAGATCATCGCGAAACTCGACACCGGCGCCGTGGCGCGCGCGGCTGAAAAGATCAAGACGAAGGAAGCCTTCGACGTGCTCGTCATCGGCGGCGGGCCTGCTGGCGCGGCAGCCGCGATCTATGCCGCCCGCAAGGGCATTCGCACGGGCGTCGCCGCCGAGCGTTTCGGCGGTCAGGTGCTCGACACCCTGGGCATCGAGAACTTCATTTCCGTCCAGCATACGGAAGGCCCCAAGCTCGTCGCGCAGCTTGAACAGCACGTGAAGGAATACGGCGTCGACATCATGAACCTGCAAAATGCGGTCGCGCTGAAGCCGTCAGCCACACCCGGCGGCCTGCATGAAATCACGCTGGAGAATGGCGCCTCGCTGAAGGCCCGCACGCTTGTTTTGTCGACGGGCGCGCGCTGGCGGCAAATGAACGCGCCCGGCGAAGACGAATATCGCAACCGGGGCGTGGCCTATTGCCCCCATTGCGACGGCCCGCTCTTCAAGGGCAAGCGCGTTGCGGTGATCGGCGGCGGCAATTCTGGCGTTGAGGCGGCGATTGATCTGGCAGCCATTGTGGCGCACGTCACGCTGATCGAGTTCGACAAGACGCTGCGCGCCGACGCTGTGCTTCAGAACAAGCTGCGCTCGCTAAAGAACGTCTCGATCATCACTTCCGGCCAGACGACTGAAGTGCATGGCGACGGCGCGAAGGTTGTTGCTCTCTCCGTGAAGGATCGCGACAGCGGCGAGATCCATCGCCTCGATCTGGAAGGCGTGTTTGTACAGATCGGCCTGGTTCCGAACACCGAATGGCTGAAGGGCGTGGTGGAACTGTCGCCGCGCGGTGAAATCGAGGTGGATGCGCGCGGTGAAACGTCGATCCCCGGCGTGTTCGCGGCGGGTGACGCCACCACTGTGCCCTACAAGCAAATCATCATCGCCATGGGTGAGGGATCAAAGGCGGCGCTCTCGGCGTTTGATCACCTGATCCGTCAGCCGGTGGTTGAAAGCGAGAAGCAGGCGGCCTAGCCGCCGCGCCGTCCCGGAACAGCTGCAACATGCTGCTCCGGGATGGCGTCGTTTCGTCCCGGGCCTCAAAAACCGCACCACACACCGGAAAAACCCTGTAAAAGATCGCCCAACAGGAGCGCTATCCGTGGACGACAATCTCAATTCATTCCGCACCGGGCCAGACGAGACGGGCCATTTCGGCATTTTCGGCGGGCGCTTCGTCGCCGAGACCCTGATGCCGCTCATTCTCGAGCTCGAGCAGGCCTATGAGGCCGCCAAGGCGGACCCATCTTTCAAGGCCGAACTGGCGCATCTGGCCACTCATTACGTTGGCCGGCCAAGCCCGCTTTATTACGCCGAGCGGATGACCGAGCACTCCCGTGCGCTGGCGCGCGCGCAGGGCCTGAGCGGCGGCGCGAAAATCTATTTCAAGCGCGATGAGCTCAATCACACCGGCGCCCACAAGATCAACAACGTGCTGGGCCAGATCCAGCTTGCGCTGCGCATGGGCAAGAAGCGCATCATCGCGGAAACGGGCGCTGGCCAGCATGGCGTCGCGACCGCAACCGCCTGCGCAAAATATGGCCTTGAATGCATCGTCTACATGGGCGCCGTCGACGTTGAGCGGCAGAAGCCCAACGTGTTTCGCATGAAGATGCTGGGCGCCACTGTCGTGCCCGTGCAGTCAGGCGCGCGCACGCTGAAAGACGCAATGAACGAAGCGCTGCGCGACTGGGTGACCAACGTCGACACCACGTTCTATTGCATAGGCACGGCTGCGGGCCCGCACCCCTATCCCGCCATGGTGCGCGACTTCCAGTGCATTATCGGCGATGAAGTGCGCACGCAAATGCAGGCTGCGGAAGGCCGCTTGCCCGATTCGCTTATCGCGTGCATCGGCGGCGGCTCCAACGCCATCGGCCTGTTCCACCCCTTCCTCGACGACAAGAATGTGGAAATCTATGGGGTCGAAGCCGCAGGCCACGGCCTTGATGTGCCGGACGGCCATTGCGCCTCGCTGGCGGGAGGCAAGCCCGGCGTGCTGCACGGTAACCGCACCTATCTGCTGCAGAACGAAGACGGCCAGATTCTTGAAGGCCATTCGATATCCGCCGGTCTCGATTATCCCGGTATCGGCCCCGAGCACGCCTGGCTGCGCGACACAGGCCGCGTGACGTATCTGTCGGCAACCGACAAGGAAGCGCTCGAAGCGTTCCAGCTCTGCTGCAAGCTCGAAGGCATCATCCCCGCGCTTGAGCCCTCACACGCGCTGGCGAAGGTGGTCGAGCTGGCGCAGCAGAAGCCGCAGGATCACCTGATGGTGATGAACCTGTGCGGGCGAGGCGACAAGGACATCTTCAACGTCGCCGAGCATCTGGGCGGGATGTGAGGGCGTGCCTGAGCGTTCGCCCGATTTGACGCGAGCCAATTTGACGTAAGCCAATTTGACGTAAGCACCGCGCGCGGATCACACTGCGCGATGCGATTCTCCTTCATTCACGCTGCTGATCTGCACATCGACAGCCCTCTCGCGGCGCTGGGGCGCAAGAATGCCGAGGCTGCGGCGTTCTTTGCGCAGGCGGGCCGCCGCGCCGTGCAGGCGCTGGTGGATGAGGCGATTGGCTCGAACGCGGCCTTTCTGATCATCGCCGGCGATGTGTTCGACGGCGATTGGCAGGATGTTTCCACTGGCCTCTTTTTCATGCGCGAGCTTGTGAAGCTGGAGCGCGCAAACATTCCCGTGTTCATGCTGCGCGGCAATCATGACGCCGCCAGCCGCATGTCGCGCAGTCTGCAATGGCCCACCAACGTGCGTGAGTTTTCCACGCGCACAGCTGACAGTTTTGAAATCGAGCCTCTGCGCACTGTTCTGCACGGGCGCGGCTTTCCAGACCGCGCGGTGGAGGATGGCTTCGTCGCAAATTATCCGCTGCGGCGCGAAGGCTGGCTGAATATCGGCGTGCTGCATACGTCGCTCGACGGACGGCCCGGCCACGATCCTTACGCGCCGTCCGCCATCAACGACTTGCGCAACTTCGGCTACGATTATTGGGCGCTGGGCCATGTGCATCAGGCCGAGATCGTGGCGCGCGATCCGTGGATTGTTTACCCCGGCAATCTGCAGGGCCGCAGCATCCGCGAGACGGGCGTAAAAGGCGCCATGCGCGTTACGGTGGATGACGGGCGCATCGTCGACACGCAGCCTATCGAGCTTGACGCTGCGCGCTGGGCGCATGTGCAGATCGACGCCGCCAATTGCGACGATATCGACGCGCTGTGCGCGCTCGTCCACGATCAACTTGATCAGGCTTACGCAGCCGCCGCTGGCAAGGCGCTTGCCGCGCGCATCACCATTGGCGGGCAGACGGCGCTTCACGACAGTTTGCTGGTCGATCGCGCGACGCTTGAAGATCAGGTGTTGGGCGTGGCCGAACGCGTTTCCGCACAATGCTGGATCGAAAAAATCAGGCTCGACACGAAGCCTCTGCGCCGCGTGGATTCAGGGCTTGAAACAAAGTCTCTCAGCTTTGATGCAATCCTGGATGAAGCTGCGGCAGACCCTGAGTTTGCGGCGCAATATGAAGCGCTGGCTAGCGAAATACGCCAGAAATTGCCCCGCGAATTGCAGGACGTTTTCGATCAGGAAGTTTTGCCCGACGCCTCGCCAAGTGCATCTCGCCGCTATCTGGCAGGCGAATTTCAAAAAGGCGCCAAGCCATGACGCCTCCTGTGCGCCTCACGTCGCTGACGCTTGAAAAGTACGGCCCCTTCGAAAATCGCGTTTTGAATTTTCGCAGCGATGCGGCGCTGCATGTTGTTTTCGGCCGCAACGAAGCGGGCAAGTCGGTGACGCTGCGCGCGCTTGCCGATCTCATCTGCGGCTTTCCCCCGAGCATCAAATCCGACGATTGCCGCGTTGTGCGCTTCAAGAGCGGCGATTTGCGACTGGCTGCGACAATGCTGCATGCGGACGGTCGCACGTTCAGTTTTCGTCGCCGCGCCGGGCGCCAGAACACGCTGCTCGGCGTCACCGATAATGACAAGTGCGATGAAGCGACGTTTCGCCAGTTTGCTGGCATGCCCGAGCGCAAGGATTTTGAAAACGAGTTCGGCCTCACCGCAGAGGCGTTGCGCAACGGCGAGCAAGCGCTGCTTGCAGCGGGCGGGCGCCTTGCTGAAACGCTGGCCGCCGGTTCTGCGCATCTGTCCGTGCTGAGTAAGGTCAGAAGCCAATTGCAGGATGACGCTGCGGCGCTTTACCTTTCCAGCGGCCGCAAGAAATTGCTCAACGACGCGATCGAGCGCTTTCAGACGGCGGGCAAAGACTTTCGCGCCGCTGTTGTGACAGGCGACGCGCTGAAGCGCGCGCGCGATGTGCTGGACGAGGCGGAAACGCATCGCTTACAGATAAACGAGCGTCATCGCGACATGGAGCGCCGAAAAAAGCTGCTCGAACGCGCACAACGGACTCGCGACAAGCTTCGTCAACGCGCGCAAACCCTTGCGCGTCTCGTCGAGTTCTCATCTCTGCCAGAGGTCGGCGAGACGACCTTCACCGCGTGGTCGAAAGCCTGCGAGCGTGAAACCATCCTCGTGCAGGAAATTGCTGCAGCGGAGGCGAAACTCGACGAACTTGAGAATCAGGCGATCGGGCTTGATCCCTCGCGTGACCTGCTGGCTGCAGCAGGTGAAATCGGACAACTCCTCGAGGCGCGTGGCGCAGCCAAAGGTTCGAACGATGATCTGCCCAAGCGGGAGGAGGCGTTTCGCGCTGCGCTGCAAAAGCTGCAAGAAGCCGCGCGCGCGCTGGGCCTCGCCGACGCCGACGCCAACGCCAACGCACTGATAGATAGCATGCCGAATGACCTTGCTCTCACCCGTGTGCGTGAGCTGTTGCGCCGGCGCATTGCGCTGCAGGCGGCGCGCGAAAGCGCGAAGGGCCGTGTTGAAAAGGCGCTTCTGCGACAGCGCGCGCTCGATCAATCAGGGGGGCAGCGCGCGGATGATCCCACGCACCTGTTGAATTTGTTTGCGACGTTCGCCGACATTTCAGCGCTTGTTAAAAGCTTGCGCGAGCAGGGCGCACATTTGGAGGAACAAAGCGCAAGACTCGCACAAGAGGCGCAACGATTGACGCCGTCCATGCAGCTTGAAAATCTCTTGCGCGCGCCGCTTCCAGACCTTGCTCTCATCGAGGCGCACCTGCGTCGCGCAACGGCGTTTGACGAGAGCGAACGCGAAATTGAGCGCAACGAAAAAGCCCTTGCGCAACGCATTGCGGAGACAGAACAAGCGATGCGCGATTTGGCGCGTCAGGGCGACATTTCATCGCCCGAGGACATGCGCAACGCGCGTCGTCAACGCGATGCGGCTGTCGATGCGCTGGAAGTGCAGTGCGAAACAGATCCACGCGAACGAGCCACCCGTTTTGCCGGTCTGCGCAGCGTTATTTCGGATGCTGATCGTCAGGCTGACAACCTTCTGAGTGGCGCAGATCGCGCTGCGCGCCAAAGACAACTCACCGACACTCTGGCGCAGGTGCAAATCGAAAATGCCGCACTTGTTGAACGGCGCTCAGCTTGCGCACAGCAAAGTGCGGTGTTTAATGAGGATTGGCGCGCCCTGTGGGCGGGCTGCGGTTTTGCCCCGCTGACGCCAGCCAGGATGCGCGATTGGCGCATGAAGGCCGCCGCGCTTGTCGAACGATACGATAATTTGTCTGGCGCCAGAGCCGCCTACAATGCGGCGAGCGCCGAGTGCGTAGAGCGCGTGGCGCGCCTGCGGCTGTTTGCGCAACACGCAGGCGTGCAAGCCGATGGCGAGGCGCCCGTCGCCGAACTCCACAACCAGGTGCGCATCGCGCTTGAAGCGGTGCAGAAGGCGTGGAGCGACGGTCGTCAGCGCGAGGCTGAAATGGCCAGCGCTGCAAACGACATGGCGGAAGCGGAAAAGGAAATCACAGAACTTGACGAACGCGAGGCGCTTGCCAGCCGAGACTGGCGCGAGGCGCTCGCCACGCTTGCACTTGGCGCAGACGCCAGCGTCGCTGAGGCCGAAGAGGCTTTGCGCCTTTGGGCTGGCGCCATTGGCGACCTGGGTCATTATCGCGAGAATGGTCGGCGCGTCACCGCGATCCGGCGCGACATTGAAACTTTCGAACTGCGCGTTGCAGACATGTGCGCGCGCTTATGTCCTGACATCGCAGGCGAGACGCCATGGCGTATCGTGGATGTGCTGATTGAGAGACGCGATGCAGCCCGCGCGGCCTTTACAAGCCTTGAGTTGCTGGCCAGACAAAGAGAGCAAGCCTCTGAAAAAGTGGACGGCCTGCGCAAGCAGCTTGCTGTGTCGCGCGACGTGATCGCCGCCGCCGCAACCACGCTTGGCCTGAGCGAAGAAAATCTCTCCGCCGCCCTCGCGCAGATCGCGGAGCGGCTGGAGTTGGTGGAGGCCAACAAGACTCTCTGCCGCGACATCGCCGCCTCAGGCGATGGACTGACGCCCGAGCAGCTTGAAGCCGAGCAGGGCGACATTGATTTTGACGTACTGCCGGCAGAACTCGCCGCCCTCGACGCGCAGAAAAACGCCGTGCTGGAAGACCTGCAGTGCGCGGCAATCGCATCAGAAGCCGCGCGCAAAGCGCTTGCCGAGCTCGAAGCTGGCCGGGACGCTCCCAGCCGTATTCTGGAGCAGAAACAGGCGGCCTCCGAGTTGCTGGACATCGCGCGAGACTGGCTTTTGCGCATGGGCGCGGCGAAGCTGGCGGGCGTCGCGATGGAGCAACATCGACGGCGCAATCAGGACCCTGTGATCGCCGCCGCCTCGGGTTTGTTCGCCCACGCGACGGGTGGGGCGTTCTCCGGCGTGGTTGTCGATCTCGACGACGATGGCCAGCCGCTTCTCAAGGGCGTGCGCCCCGATGGCGCCAGATTGACCACCGAGGCGATGAGCGAGGGAACCCGCGACCAGCTTTTCCTCGCCCTGCGTCTGGCGCTTCTGGGTCAGCGCAGCGCCGATCCCATGCCCTTCATCGGCGACGATCTGCTGGCCAGTTTTGATGATGAGCGGACCGCTCACACCATTGAAATGATGTCTGAATTTGGCTTGCAGCGGCAAACCATCCTGTTCACCCATCATGGCCACGTGGTGGACGCCGCCCGCGCCCGCCTCGGCGGTCGACTCGACGTCGTGGACCTTGGCCTTTAAGGCCTCGGCTGTTCCCATTCGCCCTGCCGCGTGCTACCTGCCGGGGCTCAAGCCATCAGGGACGCCATGACCACCCGTATCGACCGCCGTTTCGCCAAATGCGCCGCCGAGGGCCGCGCCGCGCTCGTCACGTTCGTGATGTGTGGCGATCCGGATCTGGACACATCGCTCGCCATCATCAAGGCCCTGCCGGGGGCGGGCGCCGACGTGCTCGAAATCGGCATGCCCTTCACCGATCCGATGGCCGATGGCCCCTCGATTCAGGCCGCCGGCCTGCGCGCGCTGAAAGGCGGCGGGTCGATGAGGAATACGCTGCGGGTCGTGAGTGATTTTCGCAAGGGCGACGCCGATACGCCCATCGTGCTGATGGGCTATTACAATCCAATTTATGTTTATGGTGTTGACCGCTTTCTGGTGGACGCCAAAGCCGCCGGCGTTGACGGATTGATCATTGTTGATCTTCCGCCCGAGGAAGATGCGGAATTGTGCGTGCCTGCGCTCAAGGCTGGCGTCAACTTCATCCGTCTTGCAACGCCGACCACTGACGACAAGCGCCTGCCGGCCGTGCTTCGCAATACGTCGGGCTTTGTGTATTATGTGTCCATCAACGGCATCACCGGCGCCGCCATCCCCGATTACTCGAAGGTCGCCAGCGCGGTCTCGCGCATCAAGAAGCACACCAGCCTGCCCGTCGCTGTCGGCTTTGGCGTGAAGAACGCGCTATCGGCGTCCGAAATCGCCGCGCATGCTGACGGAGTGGTCGTTGGAACGGCGTTGATCGACGCCTTGAAGAACTCACTCGACGAGAATAATTGCGCAACAAGCGGCACGGTGGAAGCCGTGGCGAGTCTGGTGCGTGAGATTGCCAGCGGCGTAAAAAGCGCACGTCGCGCCGCCTGATCTTCCATCCTTGCGCGACTTTGCGCTGTTCGGGGACGACAGATGAACTGGATCACCGAAGCACTTCCTCCGAAAATTCGCTCTTTCCTGAAGCGCGAGACGCCGGAGAATCTCTGGGTCAAATGTCCCGAGAGCGGCCAGCTCGTATTTCACAAGGACATCGAGTCCAATCTGTTTGTCGTGCCCGGCTCCGGGTTCCACATGCGCATGCCCGCGCAAGCGCGGCTCGAGTCGTTGTTTGACGACGGCAAATGGGAAGAACTCGCCACGCCCGACGTGCCGCTTGATCCGCTGAAATTTCGCGATGTGAAGCGCTATACGGAGCGGCTGAAGGAATATCGCGCCAAGACGGAGCGGCCCGATTGCGTGCGCCTGGCGTGCGGCAAGCTGGAGACGCTCGACGTCACCGTCGCTGTGCAGGATTTTGATTTCATCGGCGGCTCGCTCGGCATGGCGGCGGGCGAGGCGATTATCGGCGGCATGGAAGCAGCCGTTGCACGCCGCACGCCGTTCATCATCTTCACCGCGTCTGGCGGCGCGCGCATGCAAGAAGGCATGTTCTCGCTCATGCAGATGCCGCGCACGACGGTGACGGTTCGCCGCCTGCGCGCCGCGCGCCTGCCCTATATCGTCGTGCTCACCAATCCCACGACCGGCGGCGTCACGGCGTCCTATGCGATGCTGGGCGACATTCACATCGCCGAGCCAGGCGCCGTCATCGGCTTTGCGGGCGCGCGCGTGATCGAGCAAACGATCCGCGAAAAGCTGCCCGAAGGCTTCCAGCGGGCTGAATATCTGCGCGCTCACGGCATGGTGGATATGGTGGTGCCGCGCACGCAAATGCGCGAAACGCTGGCCCGCTTGTGCTCATTGCTCACCAACACGCGCAAGGCGCCTGTCGTTGCGGCCAGTGCGACGGAAGACATTTCGATCGAGAACGCCTGAGGCGATACGCCGATGACCGTCTCATCAAGCGCGTCCGACGTCTTCATGGCGCGCTTCCTTGCGCTGCATCCAAAGAAGATCGATCTTTCGCTTGGCCGCACTGAGCGTCTGCTTGCCGCGCTGGGCGACCCGCACAAGCGCATGCCGCCGACTATCCACGTGGCGGGCACGAATGGCAAGGGATCGACCGTCGCCTTCTTGCGCGCGATGCTTGAGGCCGATGGCAAGCGCGTCCATGTTTACACCTCGCCGCACCTCGTGCGCTTTCACGAGCGCATCCGCCTTGCGGGCTCGCTCGTCAGCGAAGAGCAATTGGCGGCTGCGTTCGCGCGGTGCGAGGTGGCCAACGCGGGCGAGCCGATCACCGTTTTCGAGATCACCACGGCAGCGGCGTTTCTGCTGTTCAGTGAAACGCCCGCCGACGCGCTGCTGCTTGAAGTGGGCCTTGGTGGGCGCTTTGATTCCACCAACGTGATCGAGCGGCCCCTCGCCAGCGTCATCACGCCGGTGTCGATGGACCATCTGGATTTTCTCGGCGACACTCTCGGCAAGATTGCGTTCGAAAAGGCGGGCATCCTCAAGGCGGGCGTTTCGGCGATCATCGCGCCGCAGGAGGATGAGGCGCTGTCCGTTATCGAGCGGCAGGCCGCCCGCATGCGCGCGCCGCTTTGCATCGCGGGGCGCGATTATCACATTGCCGAGGAGGGTGGACGCCTCGTCTATGACGACGCGCGCGGGCTGCTCGATTTGCCCCTGCCGCGCTTGCAGGGCCGCCATCAGCACGACAACGCAGCGGCGGCGATTGCCGCCCTGCGCACGGCGTTTCCTCATATCGCCTCGCGCGCTATCGAGGCCGGTTTGCGCGAGGCCCATTGGCCGGCGCGCATGCAGGCCCTCACACGCGGCGCGCTGGTGGATTTGTCGCCTGCGGGGGCCGAACTCTGGCTCGACGGGGGGCACAATCCTTCAGGCGGCGCCGCCATCGCCGCCGCCATGGCGGAGCTGGAAGCGCGAAACGCGCGCCCGCTGATTCTTATCAGCGCCATGCTCGCCTCCAAGGATATGAGCGGCCTGTTGCAGCCCTTCGCAGGGCTGGCGAACGAGATCGTCTGCGTGCCCATGAGCGGCGACAGCGCCGCCCACGCGCCACAGGCCATGGCGCAGGCGGCGACCGCGATGGGCCTCACCGCCTCGCTGGCGGGCGGCGTGCCGCAGGCCCTGCGCGAATTGGCGACGCGCGACTGGCCGACGCCGCCGCGCATCCTCATCGCCGGCTCGCTTTATCTGGCGGGCGAAGTCCTGCGCGCCAACGGCACGCTCCCCGACTAGGCGCTATCCGGGATAAAAGTTGAGAACGTCGCGCGCGCCATTGACCCGGAAGCCCCGCTTCTGTTGATTGCAGCCAACCCTTTTTCCGATGAGGCCGACAATGTCCGCTACACCTTCTGCCCTGACCCCCAATGAGCGCGCCCGCCTCGCCGACATCATTTTCACCCGCTCGTTCGGACGCGGAAAGGTGGTTCTCGCCTCCGGCAAGGAGAGCGATTTTTACTTCGACATGAAGCCCTCCATGCTGCACCCCGAAGGCGCGGCGCTCATCGCCCGCGCGGTGCTGGAAGAGGTGAGCAAGTCGGGCGCGACCCATGTCGGCGGGCTGGAAATGGGCGCGGTCCCGATCACCGGAGCGCTTTGCCAGCACTCGTTTGAGGCCGGAGCGCCTGTGCATGGCTTTTTCGTGCGCAAGCAGGTGAAAGACCACGGCGCCAAGAAGCGTGTCGAAGGCCTGCCCAGGGGCGAGACGCTGGCGGGCAAGGATATCGTCATCGTGGAAGACGTGACAACGACCGGCGAAAGCGCCTGGAAGGCCGCGCAAGCCTGCATCGAGGACGGCGCAAATCTCAAGCTCGTCGTGACGATTGTCGATCGCGAGGATGGCGCTGAGGAATTCTACAAGGAAAAGGGCGTACCCTTCGCGACCATTTTCCGCGCGAGGGAATTTCTGGCGCGATAGCTTCGAGTGCTGACGCACTTGGCCTGCCGTGGATGCTGGCCTTAGCCAGCACGACGAATTGAGAGATGGGAATTAAGTCTGCTGGCAAAAAGCTGAGGGCCGTCATGGACGAGAAGGCGACCATCCACGACAGCCAAACGCACACGCGCTTCTTGCCTACTCGCACTAATGCAAAAAGGCCGCCCTTCGGCGACCTTTTCACATTCCGTCAAATCAAGCCGCTCAGATCGAGCCGCTGATCCACTTCACCAGTTCGCCCTTCGGCGCTGCGCCGACCTTCTGGGACTTCACCTGACCGCCTGTGAACAGGAACATCGAGGGGATGGAGCGAATGCCCATCTTTGCCGCAACGTTGGGGTTCTCATCGACGTTGATCTTGACGATCTTCACCTTGCCGGCCATCTCGTCGGAAATTTCTTCCAACGACGGGCCGATCATCTTGCAGGGGCCGCACCATTCCGCCCAGAAGTCGACGACAACGGGGATCGTTGAGTCGATTACTTCGGCTTGAAACGTGGCGTCTGAAACTTTCACCGTGGCCATGGCGACCTCAAAAGGGGAGGCGGGATGATTCCCGCGGGTCGGGCGAAACGTATGGACGGCGCCGCGACCCGTCAAGGCGCGCAGGGCGCACAAGCGACGCGCCCACAGGTCAATCCGGCGTGAACCGTCGCGCGACGGCCCGCAGCGCGGCGTCAAGCGCGTCCGGCGTCAGCTCCACGGCCCGTGGCCCCGCCGTCCACACCAGCACGGCGCGCACGGACTTGCCGGGCCACAGCTGGGTGGCCGCCGCCCTGTAGAGCGCAAGCTGCGCGACGTAGGCGGCGGGCGTGGCGCTTGCGTCGCGCGGGACTCCGCTTTTGAAGTCGGCGATGGTGACGCGGTCATCCTCCACCACCAACCGGTCGATTTGGCCGACGATCGGAATTTCCGCGTGAAAGGCCTTGATCCGCGCGCAGATGTTCACCTCCGCCCGCGAGCCCGGGCCAAAAAGCGCCGCCAGCGCAGGATCGGCGATGACGGCCAGCGCGCGATCAGCAAGCGACTCGCGCCTGGTCTCATCGTAATCGCCCGCCCGCGCCGCCAGAAAGCGCAACGCTGCGGCGCGCCGGGCGTCCGCCGGCGTATCGGGCAGATATTGCAGCAACGTGTGGGTCAGCGAACCGACGCGCAGGCCCTCGCCGTTTTGGGCCAGCGGATCGGCGCCCGCGTGATCGAGGCCAGCCTCGGTGATCTGGTCGGCGGCCGATAGCGCGGAGGACGGCGATATCGGCGGCTCAGGCGGCTTTTCGCGCGGGGCCGGGGCCAGAAGCCACGCGGGGAGGGCGGGCGCTGGCGCCGCTGTCGCCGACGCGGCGGGCGCTGCGAGCGTCGCCGCCTCGCCGCCGCGCAAAATCATCTCGTCCGCATTCCACGGCGCGGGCGCCTGCTCCAGCCCGCCCGTCAGCGCGTTCGACACCATGGAATGCCAGCAGCCGTCCTTCAGCGCGAAGCGTCCCTTGAAGCCGCAAATATAAAGGCGCTCTTCGGCGCGCGTCATCGCGACATACAGCAGGCGGCGGTGCTCGTGTTCTTCCTCACGACGCAATTGCTCAAGTTGCCCAGTCAGCAAGTGCGGATCGAAATCTTTTCCCTTGCGCCACGCGATAATCTCTTCGCCGTGGGCGTCCTTCAGCGGCACAATGCTGGGATCATGCCCGCCCGACGGCGGCGAGCATGTGTCCGGCAAAAAGACGATGGGCGCTTCCAGCCCCTTGGATGCGTGAACAGTCATCACGCGCACGGCCTGGCCAGCGGCCTCCATGTCGCGCTTGATCGACTTCTCGGAATTTTTCATCGCGTGCAGAAAATTGACAAGCGAGGGCGCTTCCACTGTTTCGGAGTCGAGCGCCTGACGCAAAAATTCATCCGCCGCGTCGGTCGCTTCCGGCCCCAGTCGTGCAAGCAGCGCGGCGCGTCCGCCTTCCGCACCCAGAATGCGCGCATAAAACTGAAACGGCGTATCGCCCGCGCGCCTGCGCCATTCAACGATGCGGGCCACGGCGCGTTGATGCTCGGGCTTTTGCGATTGCCGCAGCGCGCGCCACAGCGATCCCTTGCGCAGCGGCGCAAGCTCAAGCAGGTCATCGTCAGTGAGATTCAGAAAGGGCGATTTCAGCACGCACGCCAGCGTGAGATCGTCGCGCGCCAACAACGCAACTTCACCAGCGGCGATCAGATCAAGCACCGCAATATGCGACGTCAACTGCAACCGGTCTGCGCCCGCAACGGGCACGCCCTTTTCCTTCAAGGCGCGAATAACAGCTTCAAAGAAGGGCCCGCGCTTGCGCACGAGAATTAGAATGTCCCCCGCATGGACGCGGCGCTTGTTGCCCTTCTTGTCGTGAACCGCTTCCGTTGAGCCAGGCTTCAACCAACCGGCGATTGTGTCGGCGATGCGCAAGGCGAGAATCTGCGGCGGCGCGCTGGCGTCCTGCCGGTCGAGCGGCAATCGCCACGTGTCAGGATCTTCCTTGCCCGCAGGCTCGATCGGCGCCCACACTTCCACAAGCCCCGGCAATGTGTCCTTCAAGGCTTCATGCCCAAGCCATGGCTCGTTCTGCGAGACAACGCCAACATGGTGACCAAGCGCCTCAAACACGCCGTCGACTTTGCCCAGCAGCCCCTTGGCCGAACGGAACGAGAGTTTGAGATTCACAAACTCGAAGCGTTCGCCCGCGTTGCCGATCTTGGTTTGAAAGGCGCGCCGTTTGTCGGAGAACAGATCGACGTCGGCTCCCTGAAACGAGAAGATGGACTGCTTTTCGTCACCCACCGCAAAAAATGTGCGCGTGGACTTTGATGAACCCGCTCCACTAAAAAACTCTTCGGTCAGATGCTGCAGGATCGCCCATTGTTCGCTGGACGTATCTTGCGCTTCATCCACGAGCACATGGTCGACGCCCGCATCAAGTTTGAAAAGCACCCATTGCGCAGCGTCGCCGCGCGACAGCAGCGCAAGCGTGCGCCCGATGAGATTGTCAAAATCAAGCAGTCCGCGCGCCTGTTTCAGCCGTTCGTATTGCGCGACGATCCGTTCGGCGAGAACAGTCAACGCCTCGCTGCGGTCGACAGCTTCAGCCACGCGCAGGGATTCGAGGCTTGAAATCAGCCGTTCTTGTTCGTTCGCCAGCGATTCAAGCAGAATGGCGTCGCTCTTGAATTTACCCGTGACGATATTCTTGCGCGGTTTGCCTTTCGTGAGAAAGACGAGCAGCCATGCATCCAGTTTCGTTGCATCGGGCGCCGCAATGGCGCGGCGAATTTGCGCAGCGCATGTCTTGTCCTTGGCCGAGCCCGTGTCGATCAGCGCCGCCAGGCCTTCCCACGCACTTTGCGCAATACCGCCGCCGGTCATGTCCGCGCGAATATCATTGGCGGTGCGACTGTCCGTGGAGCCAAGGGTAGCGGCGAGCGCCTTACGGATCTCGCCCTGCTGTCGGCGTCCAGCGGTGGCGATGGCGCTGCGTTGCCCAAGCGCTTGTCGCAGAAGCTTGCCGAACGTGTCTGCCGTTGTCAGCGACGCGACGAGCTTCAGCGCGTTCGCGAGCACGAAGTCTTCGCCGTGCATGGCCTCGCCGAGCACGCCTTCGCGCGCGCGGCCCATCAGGTCTTCCTGCTGCTCTTCCGTCAGCACTTCAAAGCGCGCCGCGACGTTGGCTTCGAAGGGAAAGAGATGGAGAATTTTCTCGCAGAAGGCGTGAATGGTCTGGATCTTCAGCCCGCCCGGCGTCTCCACCGCGCGCGCAAAAAGCCGCCGGGCCTGCGCGAGATCGGTCACAGCAGCACCGGTCTTTGCAATTTCAGCGCGCAGGTCAACGTCAGTCAACGCCGTCCACTTCGCCAGAGTTTCAAATACGCGCAGCGCCATGTTTGCGGCCGCCGCTTTGGTGAACGTGAGGCAGAGTATTTTTGAAGGCGCCACGCCGTCGAGCATCAGGCGGATGACGCGCTGCGCGAGCACATACGTTTTGCCCGAACCAGCGTGCGCGGAAACCCACGCGGACGTCTGCGGATTGGCGGCGTTGGTCTGCGCCTGCAGCGCATGAGCCGGAATTTCCCAGCCGCTCATTCGCTCTCTCCGCCAGAGGACCATTCGCGATAGCGTGACAGGTGGTCGTAGGTCGTGCTCTTGCTTTCAAATTGCGGATAAGGCCGCGGCGCATAGGGAAATTGCGGATCGCGAAACTGCTCAAGAAGCAGCAGCAGGCCCTCCATGTGTTCGGCGCCAAGCTGCGCCACGCTCTTGCCTTTGCTCCTGTCGATGATGTCCTTGTCTTCCACGCCTTCGGCGCCGCCGAGCTTAACATACAGCGCGTCGCTCACCTTCGCGCCGCCTTCGACCCCGCCAAACGCGCCCCGCCGGATCATGTCGGCTTCGAGCGTCAATTGCGGCGCAAAACCCGCCGCAACCATTTTCCTGGAGGGTGGCGTTCCCGTCTTGTAGTCGATGACGACATACGTGCCGTCCGCCAGCTTCTCGATGCGATCAGCCGTGGCGCTCAGCGTGAAATCGCTTCCGTCGGCAAGCTTTAAGTCGAGCGCCGCGTTTTCTTCTATTTGAACGCGCGCAATGTCCGGGCGGCGCTTTGCGTCCCAGCCAAGCCATGCTTCGCAAATCGCTTCGATGCGGGGCCACTTGAACGCCTCGAACTCCGGGTCGTTGCGCAGATCATCGAAGACCTCCGCAGCGATGGCGAGCAGATCTTTTCTGGCGTTGACGCCTGCGCCGTTGGGGTTGTCTTTCTGAAAGCGCGCAAGCGCTTCATGCATGCGCGTGCCAAAGCCCTGCGCTGTTTCGTCTTCATCCAGTCCGTCAAGCGGCTTCAGCTTCAAAATGCGCTCGGCGTAGATGGCGTAGGGATCGCGCCGCAGCGTTTCGATCCGCGTTACCGAAAGCTGTTTGGGGCGAAGGTCAACGGGCGGCTTTGGCTCGGGCCGCGAAACGGGCTTGAGATCGCTCAATGCATCCAGTGCCTGCGCCAGAGCAAGATATCGCGCTCCCTCTGTCTTGCACGCGCTTAAGGGTTCGCCCGCCACGGCGCCAAGCCGTTGCAAAAATCGCGACGGCGTAGTGGGCGCGCCCGCGCGCTTCTTTGCGCGTGTGAGGAAGACGCGTTTTGCCCCGAAGGCTTGCACAAAGTCGTGCGCCGTCTGCCCGATGCGGCGTTCCGGCGCGCTCAGTCCCAGTTCCGCGCGCATGGGGCGGCTGAGAAATGAATCTGTTTTCGCCGCTGGCGGCCACACTGCTTCGTCAAGGCCTGCTAGAACCACGATGTAGCTGGACATCAGGCGCGCTTCGAGCAGGCCAAGGCTCTTGATGCGTGGATGATGCGCGCGCTGACGGCGCACCGTGGTTTCCCGCGCGGCGGTCTGGAAGAAGACCGCATAATCCTCCGCGCCAAGCCCGCCTTCAAAGTCTCCGGCGCGCGCCAGCTCTTCAAGAAGCAGCGACAGAATGGGTAGATCTTCGATAGCGTTCGAGTCTTCACCCGGCGCTTGCGCCAGCAGTGCGCGCACACTGGCGCCATGCGCCTCAACCCATGCGCGCACTTGTGCGCCGCGCCCTGACCCGCTGATGCTGCGCAGAGGTTGAAGCGCGCTTTGCAGTCGCGCAAGCAATTCGCCCGCGCCTTCCCAATCGGACTCGGTAAGCCCTCTGATCGTTGGGTGCACACGCCAGTCTTTGCTCACGCGCTCGTGGGTTTCGTGCGCCAGCTTTACGGGGTCGCTCAGATCGGGTTGCGATCCACGCAGCAGGCCAAGCTCCGCGTCGCTGACGCGGCGCCCGATGACGGCTGCAGGAAAGCCAAGGCGCACAAGCGGATGTCGCAACAGCGCAAGAATGGGCGCGGACGCGCATGAAGGTTGCGCGCAATCAAGCGCGAGGCGCGCCAGCACGCCCAGCGATGCATTTGCGAGCGGGTCGCCGCCGGAATCGTCAAGTTCAATGTTCCAGCGTTGCAATTCGCCGCGCACGCGCCGCGCGAGGTTGCGGTCCGGCGTGATGAGGGCTGCGGTCACATGGGGTTGTTCAATCGCTTCGCGCAGCGCAATGGCGATCGCCAGCGCTTCCTCGCGTTCGTCCGCCGCCTCGATGATAGCCACGCCATGCAACGCGTCCTTGATCGCGGCGTCGCTTTTGCCGCGCCGCCATGCGCTCCAGCGTTCGGTTGTTTCGGCCGGGCGCATGGCTTCGCACACAAGCGTCATGCGAGGTGAAATGTCCTGCGCTGCAGCGCCAAGTTCTCTCACGTCTTCGCGGGCTAATCCAACCAGCGGCAGCAAACGACGGAACGCGCCCTGCGGATGGCCGGAGGCCGGATCACTGCGCTCGCCGGCAATGGCCGACCATGATTCGTCATCGAGCGACTTGTCGAGGCCAGGCAAAACGATTGCGCCGCGCGGCGATCTTGCAATCGCAGCCATAAGATGCGCCGTGGCGACGTTGGCGCCGGTTGAGCCCGCAACAATCTCGACGCCGAGAGATGCGCCCGCCTCGATTTGCGCAACGCGCCGACGGATAAGCGCCATCTGAAGCGCAGCCTTGTCGGTGAGGCCAAGCGCCTCAAGGTGTTTTGGCCATTCGCTCGTGGCGATCTTGAGAAACTCGAGCGTGATGCCCCAGTATTTCGCTAGGCCTTCGGGCGCCAGATCATTCAGCCGCGACCAGTCGACGTCTTCGATGATCATTTCGTCGATCAGCGCGCTGAGGTCGCCGGCCAGATGAAACGCATGCGCGGGCGCGACGGCGACGAGCATCGGCTCATCCTCACGCGCGGTGATCTTTCCGTCAGGCCCAACCGACTGGATCGCGTTGCGCACCTGCTTGCTCCACGCGTGGACAAGTTGCGTGAGCGTAAGCCTGCGTTGCATGTCCGGCACTGCGTCCGGCACGTCCTCACCCAGCAGGCGCGCGAGTTCGCTATCGGGTGTCGATGCGTCAAACAGGAGATCGTTTTCCACGCCCTCCATCACGCCAAGCGGCACAATGCGCGGCAGGATGATCACATCGCTGCTGGCGATCTGCGCCAGCTCAAGGGCGAGCGCACGCGCCGCGCGGCGGGTCGGAACATAAATAGTGGCTTGAGCAAGCGAGGTCGGGTCACGCGCGTCGGGAAAGCCCTCGACAATGCGTCCATCCATCAAGGCGCGCGCGAAGGTTGCCAGGAAGGGCGCGCCGGGCGCGATGGAGCAGACGTTGGGCGCGCGGCGCTCCACCATCGCTAAAGTGCCGAGCGGACGAACGTGCGCTCCGCCTCTTCGATAGCCTCGGGCGCGCCCACATGCAGCCATTGTCCTTCAAGCCGCACGCCGTGCAGCTTGCCGCGTTGCGCCGCGTCGAAAAAGAACGGTGCGAGCGAAAAAACATCGCGCGACTCGTTGGCGAAGAGACCGGCCTTGATGATGCCGAAACCGGAATAGACGAACGGCGCGACTGTGCGCTCCTCGCGTTTCACGAGGCGTCCGTCGCCAAGCATCTGGAAGTCGCCCGGCCAGTCGACGCCCACGCTTGTGGCGGTGGTCGCGACGAGCAGCAGAATGTCCATTTTTTGAGGGTCCCACGCGGCGATCATGCGGCGCAGATTTGAGCGCGGCCCTTCCAGCCAGATGGCGTCCGTGTTGCAGATGATGAAGGCGTCCGGGCCCAGATGATCCATCGCCTTCATGATGCCGCCGCCCTGATCGAGCAGCTTTTCGCGCTCGTCGGAAATGACGATCTTCGGCGCGGTGCGTGTTTGCAGATGATTGACGATGAGGTCAGGCAGCCAGTGAACATTCACGACGGCCGTCTCGACGCCCGCTTCCACGAGACGATCCAGCGTGTGATCGATCAACGCGCGGCCGGCAACCTTGACAAGCGGCTTTGGCAATGTGTGGGTGATCGGCCGCATGCGCGTGCCAAGACCCGCCGCGAAGACCATGGCTGGCAAGGGCGCGCGCGCCCCTGCGGTGACAGAAAACGTCATGCGCTTGTTATCCGGGGAAACGACTCGTCACTCCGCGATGAGTCGCGGCAGATGAGTCTTATACCAGCCCTTGATGGCTGCAAGCGCCGGATGTTCGAGGTTTTTGATCAGATAGCGCTCAACACGCGGGATGTGCGCCAGATAGGCGGGCTTGCCGTCACGCCGGTCAAGACGCGTGAAAATGCCAAGAATCTTGGTGGCGCGCTGCGCGCCCAGGATTGCATAGGCTGCGGCGAAATCGGACATCACGAAATCGGTGTCCGCCTTGCTGCGTGTGACTGCGTAATGCGACAGGAGGCGCAGCTCCAGTTCATCTGAAACGTTCACGCGCGCATCCTGCAGCAGGGATGCAACGTCGTAGGCGGGATGACCGAGCACGCAATCCTGAAAGTCGATCACGCCAACGCGCGCAAGACCTTCACGCTCGGGAAGCCAGATCAGGTTCGGCGAGTGATAATCGCGCAGAACCCATGTGCTGCGCGCGTTCGCCAGCTCGCTCAACGTGCTGCGCCAGAGTGACAGGAAGATTGCTTTTGCCGCCGAGGAGAGTTTCACGCCGCCAACGTGCGGCGCATACCATTCCGCCAGAAGCTCCACTTCGATCAGCAGCGCGTCCAGATCATAGGCCGGTATGGAGTACGAGCGGCCGTGAACGCTGGGAATGGTGCGCGGCGTGTCGGTCGCGTGCAGAAATGCGAGAATGGTCGTGGCTACGCGATAGCGTTCGGGCTCTGGCGCGCCCTCATCATCGAGCACGCCTTCGGTCCCCAGATCCTCGATGATGGCGAGGCCTGCGTCGGTGTCATAGGCGAAGATGCGCGGCGCAGTCACACCTTTGGCAGTAATGGCTTCGGCCATGGCGATGAAAGGTTCGATGGTTTCCGCCAGACGCGCAATCGCGCTGTAGGGCTTGCCGAATCGCACCGGCGGCCCGTCTGGGCGCGGTGGTGAGATCATCAGGATCGCGCGTTCGCCGTTCGGCTTGTGCAGGCGCTCATAGGCGCGCACGGAGGCGTCGCCCAGCATGAATGTGCGCGTCGCGTCCGCCCAGCCGGAGCTTTGCAGCAAGTGCGAGAGGGTGCGGGCGCGATCAAGACGCTCGGCGAAGTCGCCATGCCCGGTCAGCGTGACTTCACGCCAGCTCTCCCCGCGCGCCGCGTCCAGCGCCAGCGCAACATCCAGCCTGTCGCTGGAAAGGGCGTCGCCCATCCGGTCGGCCCATTCCACAAGCACAAGCGCGCCGTCTGCAGCCTCATCCCAGCCAAGTTCGCCAAGCTCTTCAGGCGACTTCACCCGGTAGAGGTCGGCGTGAACAATGGGGAAATGCGCGCCCTCGTATATTTGCATCAGGGTGAAGGTGGGGCTCGGCGCCTCCAGCGTCGGGTCGTTGCACAAGCGCCGGATCAGCGCGCGTGCCAGCGCTGTCTTGCCAGCGCCAAGGTCGCCCGTCAGCGTGACGAGATCTTCGGCTTTGACGAGCCCCGCAATTTCGACTGCCAGGGCTTCCAGTTCGCGTTCGTTCTCGATCTCCATTCGCCAGGTCGCGACAGGATGTCCTGAATCGGACGCGTCACCGGACATTTTTGGCCGCCTCCAGATCGGGCGTCAGCGCGCCCTGCGCCGCGCCGTTCGGGAAGATGCACGTCACGACCGTGCCCTCGCCGGGCGCAGACTCGATGTGGACCCGGCCGCCATGCAATTCAACCAGCGAGCGTACGATGGACAGGCCCAACCCGACGCCGCGATGGCGCGTGCCGACGGTGTGGGAGCTGAAGCGTTCAAACACGCGGTCGAGCACCTCGCGCGGAATGCCGCGGCCCTGATCCGTTACCTTGAAGATCACGTCGTCGCCGCGTCGCATGGCTGCGAGCGTCACGGTCTGGCCCGGTGATGAGAAGCCGATGGCGTTCGAGAGAAGATTGAACAGGATCTGCCGCACCCGCTTGGCGTCGGCGCGGAACTGGCCGACGCCATCCAGCGCAACGATGTTCAGTGTGATGTCGAGTTCTTTCAGCCGATCCTGCACACCCTCTGCGGCGGCCTGCATCGTTTCAATCGCGACAACGTCCACCAGTTCCAGTTCAAGCGCATCGGCGTCGATGGTCGCGAGATCAAGAATGTCGTTGATGATGGCGAGCAGCGCGTCGGACGAATTGAGGATGTGGTCCGCATATTCGCGCTGCTTGTCGTTGAGATTGCCCACGGCCTTGTCGCCGAGCAGATGGATGTAGCCGATGATGTTGGTGAGCGGCGAACGCAGCTCGTAGGACACGTGGTGCACGAAATCTTCGCGCAGCTTCTGCGCCGTGAGAAGCGCTTCGTTGCGTTCGGTGAGCGCGCGTTCGAAATCCGCGGCGGCCGTCACATCAGAGAAAGTCACCAGCGTCGAGCCGTCCGGCAAAGGCATTGCTGCGCTATCGAGCACGCGTTGGTCCGCCCGGCGCACGCGCCGCGCAAAGCCCGTGCGGGCCTCGTGGAAGCCGGCAATGACGCTGCGCAGGTCGTCCCACAATTCGTCGTCCGCGCATTGCGGATGGCAGGCGCCGGCGATGTCGTCCACGTGCGGCGCACGGGTTCGGATCGCCTCGGCCTCATGCAACTTGCGTTTAACGTCGTCGTGGTCGAGCGACCACATCTGGGAGAAGGCGACATTGGCCAGCTTCAGGCGTCCGTCCGCGCCAAACACAGCAACGCCTTCCCGCAGCGTATCAAGGGTTTCGCCCTGCACGGTCACGAGCGCGCGATATTGCGTCTGCAAGCGGTAGCTGTCGGTCACATCGTCGAACAGGTAGGTCACGCCGCCCTGATTGTTGGGCGTGATGACGACGCGCAACGTGCGCCTGTCTGGCAGATACCAGATGTGCTCGCTGGTCTCGGTGGAATGATAGGCGTCCATCAGGCCAGCTTTCCACACGCGGAAGTCTGCCTGTTCGGGCAGGCGGCGCTCCGCCCGCAGTTTGTCGAGAATCTCCGTATCGCCGGGGCTGGATTCGAGCCAGGCGCCGTCGAGCGACCAGAACTGGCGATAAGCCGTATTGTGAAACACGAGACGCTTGGTGCGATCGAAAATCGCCACCCCGGTGGACAATTGATCCAGCGTGCGGGCGTGGGCTTCCATCTGGCGGCTGAGATCGGCGCGCGCGCCTTCAAGTTCGGTTTGGTCGATCGCCATGCCGATGGCGCCGCTGGAAGAGGGCGCTTCTGTGATTTCGAGACGATGGCGTTGACCGGCCACGATGGCGCCGGCGTTGCCGCGCCACACTTCGCCACGAGCGCGCGCCTCACATGCTGCGTCGCGCGTGGGTTTTTCCAGAAGTTCGATTCCGCGTGCGACCGCGTCGCGCGGGTCGGTTGCTTCAACGGCGCGGGCGTAGGCGCCGTTCACCCAGGCCAGCGCACCTTTGGAGTCGCGCATCCACACGGGGCTTGGCAAAGCGTCGAGCAGCGCTCGCAGCCCGTCCGCTTCCAGCATGGCGCGCGTATGCCGCTCCCGCAATTGCGTCAATTCAAGCCGGTCGCCGGACACGTCGCGGATGCGCAGCACGGCGCGGCCTCCCACGGCCCGGCCTTGCGCTTCCAGATGGCGCCCGCTCAGCGTCACCAGCGGCATGCGAAAGCCTTCGCCCCGCGCGCGCAGCGTTTCGACGCAGCGATCAAGATCTTTCGCGAAGGACGGCGGCAACCAGGCGCCGAACGCCAGCACGCGCTGCGGCGCAGGCTGTTCCATCGCCAGCGAGAGATCGCCCGCGACGTCGGGCTCAGCGCCGGCGTGCCCCCACGAAACCAGGATTTGCGACTCAGATGCGAGGAAAGAATTTGAGCGATCAAGATCAGCGCGCGTCTGCGTCAGGTCGTTGACGAGCTGGCGTTCGCGCGCAGCCCATTTGCGCCGGCTGGCGAGATGAACGAGCGCGCCTGCGCATGTCACCGCGGCGAGCGCGGCGAACAGCGTTGCGCCGGCGGCGCCATGAGACGCCATCGCGCGATCCAGGTGCGCCAGAGATAGCGGATTGGCCATCGCCGCGCTGGGCGCAAGCCACAGGGCTGACGAGACAAGGAGGGTGCGCCGTCGAAGGGCGTGAGTCATCGTGTGCGTTCCGGACGGAACGCTGCCAAAGCGACGCCGCAAATCCATGCTTCGGGTCCTGTCTCAGTCCGGGTGTCCGACGCGGAGCCTTGGGCCTCGCCCCCGCCGAATCACTTCAATGTAACTTCACCAGCGAGGATTGAGAATTGCGTTAACCATAAGAAAACGCCTCCGCGCTGGTTGGCGCGAAGGCGTTCTCGTCTTGTCCCATTCGCGCGAAGCTATCCGCTGCGCGTAAGCTGCTGATATTGATTCAGTAGCGATAATGCTCGGGCTTGTAGGGGCCGGTTTGCGACAGGCCAAGATAATTTGCCTGTTGGTCGGTAAGCTTGGTCAACTTCACGCCAATCTTTTCCAGATGCAGCGCCGCGACCTTCTCGTCGAGGTGTTTGGGCAGCGTGTAGACCTTCTTTTCGTACTGGCCCTGCTTGGTCCACAACTCGATCTGCGCCAGCGTCTGGTTGGTGAACGACGCGGACATCACGAACGAGGGATGGCCCATCGCATTGCCGAGGTTCACGAGGCGGCCTTCCGACAGAAGGATGATGCGACGCTCGGGACCGATCTCGATCTCATCGACCTGCGGCTTGATGTTGGTCCACTTGAAGTTCTTCAGGTTTGCGACCTGAATCTCCGAGTCGAAATGGCCGATGTTGCAGACGATGGCGCGGTCCTTCATCTGGCGCATGTGGTCGAGCGTGATGACGTCGACGTTGCCGGTGGCGGTGACGAAAATGTCGGCGCGCGGAGCGGCGTCTTCCATCGTCGTCACTTCATAGCCTTCCATCGCCGCCTGCAGGGCGCAGATCGGATCGATTTCAGAAACCAGCACGCGGCAACCGGCGTTGCGCAGCGAGGCCGCCGAGCCCTTGCCGACATCGCCGAAGCCCGCAACCATGGCGACCTTGCCGGCCATCATGGCGTCGGTGCCGCGGCGGATGCCGTCGACCAGCGATTCCTTGCAGCCGTAGAGGTTGTCGAACTTCGACTTCGTGACCGAGTCGTTGACGTTGATGGCCGGCCACAGAAGCGAGCCGTCCTTTTGCATGTTGTAGAGGCGGTGCACGCCCGTGGTCGTTTCTTCCGAGACGCCCTTGATGGCGATCGCGCACTTTGTATAAAAGCCCGGGTTGGTCTTCAGGCGACCCTTGATCGAGGCGTAGAGAACTTCCTCTTCCTCGTTGGTCGGCTTTTCCAGGAAGGCGACGTCGCCTTTCTCGGCGCGGTGGCCAAGGTGGATCAGTACGGTGGCGTCGCCGCCGTCGTCGAGGATCATGTTCGGCACTCCGCCGTCATGCCACTCGAAGATCTTGTGGGTGTATTCCCAGTAATCAACGAGGCTCTCGCCCTTGATCGCGAACACGGGCGTTCCGGCGACGGCGATGGCCGCTGCAGCATGGTCCTGCGTCGAGTAGATATTGCACGAGGCCCAGCGGACATCGGCGCCCAGCGCCTTCAGCGTCTCGATGAGCACGCCGGTCTGGATGGTCATGTGCAGCGAGCCGGCGATGCGCGCGCCCTTGAGCGGCTGCGACGCGCCATATTCGGCGCGCGTCGACATGAGGCCCGGCATTTCAGCTTCGGCGATGTCCAGTTCCTTGCGGCCGTAGGCGGCGAGCTTGATATCTGCGATGGCGTAATCGGTCATGTCGGTCCCGGTCTGTCTGAATGGGTCGGATCTCTTCGTCCGGACAGTCATATAGCAGGCCGCCCGAGGTGAGGCAATAAGGACATAAAGATTTCTTTATGTGACGCCGTAGAGGTCCAGATTGGATAAGCCGGGGCGCCCAAGCTACCGTCAGCCGAATCAGGCGGGGCGGGGCACAATGAGCCGATAGGCGATCGACAAGTATCTCAACCATCTGGACGACCTGAAGCGCGCCTCCGGAACGGCCAAGGAATCCGTCGTCCGCGAGGCGTTCAAAGACCTGCTCAAGGACTACGCCCGCACCCGCGACCTCATCTTCATCCCCGAATACGACCTGCCCAAGCAGGACGGTAAGCCCCGCACGGTCGACGGCGCGCTCGTCTATGACCTCCGCCTGCCGTTCGGGTATTGGGAGGCCAAGGACGAGGAGGACGATCTCGACAAGGAGATCGCCGCCAAGTTCCGGCGCGGCTATCCGCGTGACAACATCATCTTCGAGGACAGCACGAAGGCCGTCCTCTTCCAGAATGGCAACGAGGTCACGCGCTCCCCCGTGCAGGACGTGGAAAAGCTGGAGCATTTGCTCGATCTTTTCTTCGGCTACGAGCGGCAGGAAATCCGCGACTTCCGCCGCGCCGTCGTCCAGTTCCAGACAGACTTGCCCGCCGTCCTCAAGGCGCTGCGCGAAATGATCGACAAGGCGAGCGCCGACAACGCCGCCTTCCGCAAGGCGTCGACCAAATTCCTCAAGCATGCCAAGGAGACGATCAACCCCGCCGTCACCGCCGACGATGTGCGCGAAATGCTCATCCAGCACATTTTGACGGAGGAGATTTTCGCCAAGGTTTTCGACAACGACGACTTCCACCGCCAGAACAACGTGGCGAAGGAACTTTACACCCTTGAGGAATTGTTCTTCACCGGCGCGCTGAAAAAGAACACTCTGAAAGGGCTGGAGCCCTATTACAACGCCATCCGCGCCACCGCGCACCAGATCAAGAGCCACAGCGAGAAGCAGACCTTTCTCAAGGTCATCTACGAAGGCTTCTACAAGGTCTACAACAAGAAGGCGGCGGATCGTCTTGGCGTCGTCTACACGCCGCAGGAGATCGTGCGCTTCATGATCGAGAGCGCCGACTGGCTGTGCCAGAAACATTTCGGCAAGGCGCTGATTGACCGCGATGTTGAAATTCTTGACCCCGCCACCGGCACGGGCACGTTCATCTGCGAATTGCTGGAGCATTTCCGCGGGCAAAAGACAAAACTTGCCCACAAGTACAAGGAAGAATTGCATGCCAACGAAGTGGCGATCCTTCCTTATTATGTGGCGAACCTGAACATCGAGGCGACGTATGCCGCCATCATGGGGCAATACGCGGATTATCCGAACCTGTGCTTTGTGGACACGCTGGACAATGTGGCGGGGCTTGGCATCCGCTCGGGCCATCAGCACGATTTGTTCGGCGCGCTGTCGGAAGAAAACGTCGAGCGCATCAAGCGGCAGAACCGGCGCAAGATTTCGGTCGTGATCGGCAATCCGCCTTACAACGCCAACCAGCAGAACGAGAACGACAACAACAAGAACCGGACCTATCCGCGCATCGATGAGCGGATCAAGGCTACCTACATCAAGCAGAGCACGGCGCAGAAGACGAAGGCGTATGACATGTACACGCGCTTCTTCCGCTGGGCGTCGGACCGCCTGCATGACGACGGCATTCTCGCGTTCGTCACGAACCGCAGCTTCATCGACAGCCGCACGATGGACGGATTCCGCAAGGCCGTGGCGGCTGAATACTCGGATGTTTACGTGGTCGATCTGGGCGGAGACGTGCGCGCCAACCCGAAATTGTCAGGCACGAAGAACAATGTGTTCGGCATTCAGACGGGCGTGGCCATTTCATTTCTCATCAAGCACAAGCGCAAGAAGGATGAGAAGCACGAGTGCCGTATTCACTATGTGCGGCGGCCCGAGATGGAGACGGCGGAGGAAAAGCTGGAGTGGCTTGGTCAGGCGCAGCTTGCAAGCACTGAACTGGCATCTGTTCGGCCAGATGAAAAATCAAACTGGATTAATCTCACGGACAATGACTTTGAAACGCTTTTGCCAGTCGTATCAAAGCAAACTAAGGACGCAAAACAAAAGTCGCAAGAGCGAGCGATCTTCAAGCTTTTTTCGAACGGAATCGTAAGTGCGCGTGATGAATGGACAACAGGATTTTCGCGGGATCACGTCTTTGCTGCTGTGAAGAGTTTTTGCGGGATATTTAACGCTGAGCAAGAGCGTTGGAAGCAATCGAGTGAACGCAAGAAGACTTTTGAGAAGCCAAAAGGCTCGCTTCGAAGCCAAGCAGTCAAGGATGCAATTCGAAATTTTGTAAGCCGTGAGATAAAGTGGACTGAGGAATTAGAGGCGCATCTTGATGCTGGCCGTAAAATTCCCTTAGCGCAAGAATATCTTCGTAGTGGGGCAGATAGACCTTTCGTTAAGTTACATACATATTATGTACCGATTATCACGCACAGAACATACCAACAAGACCTCATATTTCCAATTTGTGGTGACTGGTCAAACCTCGCAATCGGATTCAGTGGTCTATCATCAGCAAAAGCGTTCCAATCTATCGCTGTTGATTGTGTGCCATCATTCGACATGCTTGAGAAGACGCAGTTCGCCCCTCGATTGCGGAATGAGAACGGAAGGTACGTAGACAACATCACCGACTGGGCGCTGAACAAGTTCATCACGCAATACGGAAAGTACGGCGCGCTTCCTTCTCCCGTCGCGACGGGAGAAGGTGGCCCCGCGAAGCGGGGTCGGATGAGGGCGGCGGGGCTTGATGCGGCCAGTGTTGCGGATGCGCAGACGCCCTCATCCGGCCTCCGGCCACCTTCTCCCGCGCAACGGGAGAAGGGCGCAACGCCCAAGCGCGAGATCAGCAAGGACGCGATCTTCCATTACGTCTACGCCGTGCTGCACGATCCGCTGTATCGCGAGAAATACGCGCAGAACCTCAAGCGCGAGTTTCCGCGCATTCCGTTCTATCCTGATTTCTGGCGCTGGGCGGACTGGGGCGAGAAACTCATGGCCCTGCACATCAGCTACGAGAGCGTCGAGCCGTGGCCGCTGACGCGCACCGACGCGCCCGACGAGAAATCGCGCAAGGCGTCCCTGCCACCAAAGACAATCCTGCGCTCGGACCACGAGACCGGGATCATCACGCTCGACAGCGAAACGCAACTCGCCGCCGTGCCTGCAAGCGCATGGACCTATCGGCTGGGCAACCGCACGGCGCTGGACTGGATTCTCGACCAGCACAAGGAAAAGACGCCGAAAGACCCGACGATCCGCGAGAAGTTCAACACCTATCGCTTCGCCGACTATAAGGAGAAGGTCGTGGACCTTCTCACGCGCGTCACCCGCGTGAGCGTGGAGACAATGGAGATCGTCGAAGCCATGAAGGGCGCGGCGCGGGAGTAGCCCCCCTCATCCGACCTCCGCTTCGCGGAGGCCACCTTCTCCCGCAAGGGGAGAAGGAAGAGGCGAACTTGGTGATTGGCGCCCTTCCTTCTCCCCTTGCGGGAGAAGGTGGCAGGCGGAGCCTGACGGGTGAGGGGTTACGCCCCCCTACCGGACCGGGCGCTGCTGCCAGGCTTTTACGCCGGGGGTCCGCTTCTGGGGCGCGTAGGCCAGCGGTGCACTGTATTTGCGCTTCGAGGACGCCAGATAGACCTTCTTCTTGCCGGCCTTGGCGAACTGCATTTTCGTCTTCTTCTTGGCGATGTTCATCATGTGTGGCGGCTGGCCGTTGATGGCGATGACCGCGCCCTCACGCTGCACCATCGAGAAAAGTTTGGCGGCGTTGCCCGGCGCAAGGCGGATGCAGCCGTGGGAGGCGGGACGGCCAAGCGCGCCCACCGCGCTGGTGCCATGGATCGCCCAGCCCTTGTGGAAGAAGATGGAGTGGGGCATCGGCGCGTTGTTGTATTTGCTCGAGTAATGCATGCGGCGCAGGCTTTGCGGACGATAGACGCCGCGCGGCGTCACATAGCCCATGCGGCCCGACGAGATCGCCCAGCTGTGACTTTCGCCGGAGCTGGTCGTCACGGTCATACGCTGGGCGGCGAGATTGACGCTGATGTTCACCTTCGCAGAAGCGGGGACGACCCACAGGGCTCCGATCGTGAGAGCGGTGAGGGCGCAGAGGTGCCCAAAAGAGCGGACAAGCTGTGAAAACATGACGCAAACTCCGAACAAGACACGTGACCCGGCTCCCCGCCCGCCGCAGCTCTTGGGGTTCTGCGGCCATTGTTACGCCTGCGGACAAGGTGGGCAATCTTAAGCTTACGTTAAAGTTTACGCAGCCGTCGCCTGATCATTCATTTTGACGCTGATCGACGCGTCACCATCGCGCGTCGACGCGACTGCCGAAATGAACGCTCCCGCCCTCAACGGAGCCCCCGCGCAACATGCCGCCTCGCCATGCTCGCCGAAAAGTCCGCGCCTCGCTGCACGAGCGATCCGGCGTGACGCCCCAGCCATTCCGCAGCCGTGTAAGCGGGATTGCGCTCAACTGCGCGATATGTGCGCCAGCGCACATCCTTGCAATTTGCGGGCGCTTAACCTTTACTTGACGTCTTGTCGTGTGGAGGCTTCCATGGCCCGCCTGTTTCCGCTGCATCTGATCATCTGCGCTGCGCCGGCTTTCATGCTTGCCCAGACCGCGTTTGCTCAGACCGCGTTTGCCCAGACCGCCATTGGCGGCGCGTCCGTCGTGGTCAATGACGTGCGCGGCGACACCGCGGGCAAGCGCGCGCGCATAGCGCTGGGCGACCGCGTGTTCGCCAATCAGGGTGTGCAGACTGCGACCGAAAGCATGGCGAAGTTTGTCTTCCTCGACGACACCAACATGACGCTTGGTCCCGACAGTCGCGTCAAACTGGATACTTTCGTGTTCGATCCCCAAGGCGCGGGCAAGAACCTCGCAGTCACCGCCACCAAGGGCGCGTTTCGCTTCGTGTCCGGCCAGTCGCCGTCCGATGCCTACAAGTTAACGACGCCCCACGCGCATATCGGCGTGCGCGGCACCACGTATGACGTGCGTGTGGAGGCTGGGCGCACGCTTGTTGTGTTGCAGGAAGGGGCGGTCAATGTGTGCCTGCGCAACAGCGCGCGCTGCCGAGAGTTGACGGAGCCCGGACAAAGCCTCCTCGTCACCAACAATGATATTGAAGGGCCGACGGCTCCCGCCGACAAGCCCTGGGATTTCGGCAGTCTCTGCGCGGGCCGCGCGGCGGACCTGTGCGGCGTGACCCAGTTCGCGCAATTGCCATCGCCCACGCGCCGCGCGCAGGCCGCGCCTCCGCCACGCCAGGGCGCGCCAACCCGCAGAGTTGCGCAACAACCAAGGGCTACGCCGCCACGCAAGGTTGCACGTGCGCCTGTTCGTACGCCGCGGCCCGCACGGGTTGTGCAAGTTGAAGAGTTTTACGACGAACCCGTTTATGTCGGGCGTCCTGTTCCCTTTATTGTGGGAGCAGGCGTTGTGTTGCCGTTTCTTCACGGAGGCCGACGCCCGCGGCCCGGCCCCGGCTGGCGTCCGCCTGGCGGAAAGCCCCCGTCCACAAGACCTCCTTCTATTGAGGGGCGCAGGCCGACTGAAGCGGCTCGCTTCGCAAATCCCGGGCGCATCAACTCGGCCAGGCCTTCGCGCGCGGGTTTCTCAAGACGCTGACCGCGCCACAGGTCGGGCGCGCGCCGCTTGACAGCTGCATCGCCTGCGCCGCATCAAACCCGCGTATTGAACGCGCGGGGGTGCACTTGGGCCGGTATCGTATTGGCGTGGACGTCGGCGGCACGCACACAGACGTCGCGTTGACCCACGGAGACGGAAGCGCATACCGGATCGAGAAAGTCACGTCCACGCCGCATAATCCCGCGATTGCGGTGCTGGCGGGCGTTGATCGCCTGATTGCGTCGGGCGTTGCGCCGAACGAAATCGAATTCTTCAGCCACGGCACCACGGCGACGACGAACGCCCTGCTAGAAATGAAGGGCGCCAAAACCGCGCTGCTCATCAATGCAGGCATGAGCGGCGTCTTTGAAGTGCAATCGCAAGGACGCGATGGCTGGAGCCCGTTTGATCACTTTTTCCAGCGACCCGAAAAGCTTGTGCGCCCGCGCCTCATCCATGAAATTGTCGGCCGGATGGATTATCGCGGCCGCGAGATTGAGCCGCTGGACGAGGCCGCCGTGCGGCAAGCGGCGCGTGCGCTGCGCGCACAAGACGTGCAATCTGTTGGCGTCTGCTTTCTCTTCTCGTTCATGAACGCGGCCCACGAAATCCGCGCCGCGCAGATTGTGCGCGAAGAGGCGCCGGGCGTGTTCGTGTCATTGTCGAGCGCCGTTCTGCCGCGTCTGCGCGAATGGCCACGATTTTCAACCACTATGCTCAACGCATGGTTGGCGCCTGTGCTGGCGCGATATTGCGCGCAGATTGCCGAAGGCCTTGATGCGCGCGGGGTATTCACCCAGCAACGCTTTCTCATGCAATCCAACGGCGGCGTCATGCCGCTGAGCGCGGATGCGGAAATTCATGCCGTTCGCACGCTGCTGTCGGGTCCGGCCGCAGGCGTGCGCGGCGCAAGTTATTTGCTGGGATCGATTCAAGGCTGGCGCAATATCGTCACGATGGATATCGGCGGCACGTCCTGCGACATCGCTTTCATCGAATCTGGCGAGCCGCTGGAGCAAGCCGAAAGCGTGATTGATGGACGCATCATCGGCGTGCCCGCGCTTGATGTGACGACGGTGGCTGCGGGCGGCGGCTCCATTGCGCGCGTGGACGCAGCGGGCATGCCGCAAGTTGGCCCACGCAGCGCGGGCGCCACGCCGGGCCCCGCCTGTTACGGACGCGGCGGCGCGGAGCCGACGACGACAGACGCCAATCTTGTGTGCGGCGCGCTGAACGCCGAATATTTCCTCGGCGGCGAAACAAAGCTCGATATGGCGGCAGCGCGCCGCGCGATTGAAGAGCGTCTTGCGCAGCCCATGGGCGTCAGCATCGAAGAAGCGGCGGCGGGCGTGCTGCGCATCGTCAACGCGCATATCTCGGACGCGATCCGCATTGAGGCCGCCAAGAAAGGGCTTGATCTTGCGGGCCATACGCTTGCGCCCTTTGGCGGCGCGGGACCTGTGCATGCGGCGCTTGTCGCTGAAGATCTGGGCGTCACGCGCGTGCTCGTGCCGCGGAATCCCGGAGCGTTCTCTGCGCTGGGTCTGCTGTGTTCGGATGTGCGGCATGATTATCTGCGCTCGGAAATGGCGAGTCTTGCAACGCTCGATCCGGCGCGCGCGGAAAGCTGTTTCGAAACGCTTGAAGATCAGGCGCGCCGCGAGTTGGCGCACGAAGGACTGGGCGATGGCGACGCAATCTTCTTGCGGGAGCTCGATTTGCGCTATGCGGGGCAGGGCTATGAATTGCGCGTCGCGCTGGAAGGCGTGGCCGCGCCGCTTGATGCTGATGCTCTGAGCGCAATCGCAAGACGCTTTCATGCGCAGCACGCCGCCGTGCATGGCCATTGCGCGGAAGATTCCGACGTCGAGATCGTCAGCTATCGTTTGCGCGCCATTGTCCAGATGCGAAAATACGCGCCTCTGCCGCAGCCGCAAGGCAACGCGACGGCGCCTCGACTGCGCGGCGAACGGCGCGTCACGTTGGGCCCGCATCGCGCCTTTGATGCCGCCATCGTGCGCCGCGATGACATCGAGACCGGATGGCGTGCGCAAGGTCCCGTCATCATCGAGCAAAAAGATTCAACCACGCTTGTGCCCGATGGTTGGAGTGTGCGCTGTGACGAATGGTCGAACCTCATTCTCGAAAGGGCGCCCGCATGAGGATTGATCCTGTAACCGTGCAGATTTTGCGCAATCGCGTTGCCGGTTTGATGGAGGAAATGGCGCACCGTTTCTTTCGTTCGGGCTATTCGACCATCGTGCGCGAGTCGCGTGATTTCTCCTGCGTCATCGTGGACGCGAAGGGCAGGCTCATCGTCTCGCCGCCGATGTTCTATCACGCGACGGCTTATTATTATCTCGCGCAGAAAATCATCGCGCTTTATGGCGACACACTGCGCGAAGGCGACATGTTTGTCGCCAACCATCCCTATGAAGCCTACATGCCGCACGCGCCCGACATGGCGCTGATGGCGCCGATCATGGATGACGGCGTGCTCGTGGGGTTTTCCGCAGCCATTGCGCACAAGGCCGACATCGGCGGTACGGTGCCAGGTTCATCGTGGGGACAGGCGGTCGAAATCTTTCAGGAAGGCCTGCACATTCCACCCATGCGGCTTTACGAGGCGGGCGTTCTTAATGCCGACATGGAGCGGCTGATCGCAGCCAACAGCCGCCAGCCGCGCCTTGTGCTGGGCGATCTGCGCGCGCAGGCGGGCGCGGTGCGCGTGGGGCGCGATCGCATACAATCGCTGGCGCGCGAACATGGCCCGCACACGCTTGTAAACGCGCTCGACGCGATGATCGACGCTGCGGGCCGCGAGATGGCGGCCGCATTCGCAACGCTGCCTGATGGCGAGAGCGAAGCGGAAGGTTTTCTCGATGTTGAAAGCGGCGAGCCCGTGCGCCTGCATGTGCGCGTCTACGTGAGGAGCGGCCGCGTCTCCTTCGATTTTGCAGGTACGAGCCCGCAGACGCGCACGCCGATCAACTTGCGCCCTGCGCTGGTTGAAGCGTGCTGCTTCCATGCGCTTATCGGATTGATTGATCCGTCGCTGCGCTATTCAGATTCAGCGCGCGCGCTGGTCGACATCAATGCGCCCCCGGGCTCGGCAGTGAACGCGCTGTCGCCGGCGCCCTGTTCCAGCTACATGAAAAGCTGCCAGCGGCTGATTGATGTGCTGATCGACGCGCTCAATCCGTTTTGTCCTTCGCGCGCAGCGGCCAATGCTGGCGGCAGCGGCGGCTCCATTGTTGTGACATGGGGGCCGGGAGAGCGACCGACGCATCATAACCAGCATGAGATCTTCGGTTCGGCCTATGGCGGCGGACAAGGCGTCGACGGCGCGTCGGGGACCACGGTGCATCTGTCCAACATTTACGTGACGCCCATCGAAATCGTCGAGACCGAGTTCCCAACCCGCGTCACGCGCTTCGAGCTTGTTCCCGATTCCGGCGGCGCCGGGCAATGGCGCGGCGGCCTCAGCTTTCGGCGCGAATATGTGGTCGATCAACCTGCGACCATTCTCTACCGGGGCGACAAGGCGCGCTTTCCTGCGCGCGGCGCGGCGCGCGGCGCGGATGGGAGGCGCAGCCATTTCATCGTCAATCCCGGCGGACCTGATGAAAAAGAAATGCCCGCCAATTGCCGCGTCGAGTTGAAGCCCGGCGAGCGCTTTCGTGTGGAAGCTGCAGGCGGCGGAGGCTTTGGCGATCCCGGCAACCGCGACCCGCAGGCTCTCGCCCGGGACATCGAGGACGGATACGTCAGCGCGGCGACGCTCCCAGTCAAATAGCAGCCCAATTAATCCGGCATAGCGGAGCAGCTCTCTCGTCGCGCAACGGCATGCCGCTGGCCACCCGGCGCTGGCTTCGATATGTAACGCCAGATTTCTCATTCAGAACGATCCATGCCCCGTTACAAGCTCATCATCGAATACGACGGCACGTCCTTTGTCGGCTGGCAGCGACAGACCAACGGCCAGTCCGTGCAGCAGGCGCTTGAGGCAGCGTTGAGGCGCTTCGTCGGCGAGTCCCCGGCCATCATTGGCGCCGGGCGCACGGATGCGGGCGTTCATGCCACGGGGCAGGTCGGGCACGTTGATCTCAATTACAACTGGCGGACAGACGAAATCCGCGACGCGATGAACTTTCATCTGCGCCCGCATCCCATCTCCGTGCTGAGCGTGGAAGCCGTGAGCAACGATTTCCAGGCCCGCTTCTCGGCCATTCGCCGCCATTACATTTATCGCATCCTCAATCGCCGCGCGCCGGGCGCCTTGCAGCGCAATTGGGTCTGGCACATCGCGCGCGCCCTGAACGCAGACGCGATGCATGAGGCAGCCCAGCGGCTTCTCGGCCATCACGATTTCTCGACCTTCCGCGCCTCTGAATGTCAGGCCAATTCACCCATGCGCACGCTGGAGCGGCTCGATGTGGTGCGCACCGGAGACATCATCGAAATCCATGCCTCCGCGCGCTCGTTTCTGCATCATCAGGTGCGCTCGATGGCCGGTTCGCTGGAGCATGTGGGCTCGGGCAAGTGGAAAGTAGAGGATCTCGCCGCCGCGCTGGAGGCAAAAGATCGCCGCTGCTGCGGCACAGTCGCGCCGCCGACCGGCCTTTGCTTCACGCAGGTTGATTATCCCGACGCGTGATCGCGATCAGCGTCGAGTGGGGCAGATATATCGAAGCCCCGCCGCGCGGAAACCGGGCCCGCAATTATCGGCGAGGTATGTTTGCACAGCCTTGCGGCATGTCTCGCCCAGCGTCACGCCGGGATTGGCCTGCGCCGCGCGCTGCGCTGTGTCGATTGTTTCTGCAAATGTCGTCCACTCGGCCATGGACGCCTCGTCGCGCCGCCCTCTTGTGGCGGGAGCAGGCGCGCAATTGACGCTGCTGGCTTCGATGCGCGCGAAGAGCAGGCTGGCTAGTCCCAATCCCGTCGCAGAGGGATCGTGCGGCTTGAGGCGATGATCGAGGATAAGCCACACATTGCGCAGGATCGCGCCTTCCATGCGCGGGCCGGACGGTCCCACGGTCAATTCCACGTCTGCGCCTGCAGGCCCTGAAATCCGGGCGTTGCGAAGGTCGCTCCGGCCCAGCGTGTTGAGGGGGCTGGCGATATTTTCAAACGAAGCCTCGCGGGCGGAAGCTGGCGTAAAGGACGCGTCAAAGCCGCTCACGCCGTCAAAGTCTGCGCCATCGAGGTTGGCGCCGGCAAAATCCGCGCCTCCCGCCAAGGCGCCGGCGAAGAATGCGCCACGCAGGTCGAGATCGCGGAACGACATGCCCGACAGATCCTTGCCACGAAAGTCGAGCGCGTAGGCCCCGCCGCACAGGTCCAGCGGGATGAGTTGTGCGGAATCGGTTTTGAGGCCCTTGGCGAAGCGTGTGCCGCAATCAACGCGCGCGCCCTTCAGCAATGCGCCGCTCAAATTTGCGCGCGACAGATCCGCCCCGCGCAGATCGGCGTTGAGAAGTTTGGCGCCGGACAGATTGGCCCGGCCGAAACGGCTGGCGCGCAAGTCGGCGCCGGAGAAGTCTGCGCCTGCGAAATTCGCATCCTCAAAGTTGGCGCCGACTGCTCGAATGTTGAGAAACGAAGCGCGCTCGGCCGATAGCCCCGGCGCCCGCGCCCGCACGAGGGAGGAGCCGTCGAACGCGGCGTCGCGCAAGATGGCGCGATCCAGCACCGCCGCGTCGAGGTTGACGCGCAAAAAGCGCGCACGGGAAAAGTCGGCCTCGAACAATTGCGCGCTGGCCAGATCAAGACCTTCAACGCGCGCCAACGACCAATCAGACCGAGGTCCGTGGACATTCGTAATCGTCAGGCCGGACAACACGATCCGCGAGAAGTCCTGACGCTCCAGCGGTATTCGCAACAGGTCAACGGCGGGCGCCTTGGCTTGCGCGCCCGAGGCAAGCCAGTTCACTTGCGCGCTGAGCAACAGGGTGCGCGCGTTATTGGGCTCAAGCGCCAGCGCTTTCCCAAACGCGGACAGCGCGTCGTCGTACTGGCCTTCGCGCATGAACGCTTCGCCTTGCCGGTCGAGCGAACGCGACGGCGAGTCGACGGGAGATTGAGGCTGCGCCGCCGCGCTGACGACCGTTACACAGAGCAGCGCTGCGACCAGCGCGCCTCTCAGCCTTTGCGGCAATGCCATTCGTGAATGTCTCGCGCGTTACAGATCCCGCGCCCGGATGACGAAGACTTCGCCCTGACTTTCCTCGGTGTCGAGCCACAGCAAGGGAAGGTCAGGCAAAGCTTCTTCGAGCGCCGGACGGCAACGGCCAATTTCGCAGATCATCGCCCCGTCGTCTGTCAGATGTTGACCTGCCTCGCTTAAAATCCGCTTCACGATGTCGAGACCGTCCTCGCCAGCGCCCAGCGCCATCGCGGGCTCGTGGGCATATTCGGGCGGAAGCGTCGCCATGCCCTGCGCATCGACATAGGGCGGGTTGGTGATGATGATATCGTAGCGCCGCCCTTTAACGGGCGCGAAAAGATCGCCCTGCAGGAGTTCGATGCGCTCGGCAAAGCCGCTCTCGTCAATGTTGCGGCGCGCCACAGCCGCCGCGTCCGGCGATAGCTCCACCGCGTCGATCTGCGCGAAGGGAAACACCCGCGCGGCGAGAATCGCCAACGCGCCGGAGCCCGTGCACAGATCGAGCACAGACTCGACCGCGTTCGGGTCTTCCACCACGCCGCCTTCGCCGCCGGCGAACAGGTCAGTGAACAAAAGCTCGCCGATGAAGGAGCGCGGCACGATCACGCGCTCGTCGACGTAAAACGGCACGCCCTTGATGTAGGCCTTGTTGAGCAGATACGGCGCGGGCTTGCGGGTTGATACGCGAGCGTCGATCAGGTCCGCCAGCCGCTCGCGCTCAAAAGGCAGCAGGCGCGCGTCGAGAAACGGGTCGAGCCGGTCGATGGGCAGATGCAGGCCTTCCAGGACCATGAACGCGGCCTCGTCCAGCGCGTCCACGGCCCCGTGACCATAAACGAGTCCGGCCGCCTCGAAGCGGCTCACCCCATAACGCAAATAGTCGCGCACGGTGACGAGTTCGCTCGTCACGACGCTGCGGTCCGGGCGCGTTGGGTCTGCCATGTTGCTCGTCCTTTCGATAACGCCCCCCGTTTAGGGGCTCGGGGGCGAGCGGACAAGCGGGCCGGCGCCAAGCGCAAGCGAACCGGCGCCAAGTGATTGCCGCCCGCGCGCAGTGGGGCTACAAAGCTTCCATCAATAAACTGGGGAGGATAGAGCATGCGTCTTTGCCGTTACGACGACGACCGTCTTGGCGTTGTCATTGGGGATCAGGTCCACGATGTCACTCCGGCGCAGGACGAGATCCGTCGCGCCGCCCGCTACGACATGTTTGGCGACGCTGTCATCGCCGCGCTGCCCGAATGGAGCGGCAAGATTGCGGAGATGGCGAAGAAGGCGCCTGGCAAGCCGCTTTCGCAGGTAAAGCTGCTGCCGCCCGTGGCGCGCCCGTCGAAGGTCATGGCTGCGCCGACTAATTATCGCGCCCATATCGCCGAAATGGCCGAGCGCAGCGGCACGGCGCCGGAAAATCATCGCGGCATTGGCGCTGCGGGCATTTTCCTCAAGGCCAATTCGTCCATCGTCGGCCCGTCGGGCACGATCCCGCTGCGCTTTCTCGAGCGTCTCAATGAGCACGAACTCGAAGTCGTGATCATCATCGGCAAGAAGGGCACCAACATCAGCCGCGAGAACGCTCTCGATCACATTGCCGGCTATTGCATGGGCCTCGACATGACGACGCGCGGCAAGGAAGATCGCAGCTTCCGCAAGTCCATCGATGGGTATTCGCCGGTGGGCCCCTGGATTGTAACCGCCGACGAAATCGCTGATCCCGATAACCTGCCCATCGTGCTGACGGTCAACGGCGTGACCAAGCAGGAATCGAACACGTCGAATCTCGTCTACGACATTCGCAAGCTGATCGAATTCGCCTCCTCGTTCTACACGCTGCATCCCGGCGATTACTTCTTCACCGGCACGCCAAACGGCGTCTCGCCCGTGCGGCCGGGCGACTGGGTCACCGCAGCCTGCCCACAGATCGGCGAGCTGAAAATCCAGGCGTCAGAGCAGAAATAAGCTTGAGCGGGCGTGTTGGGCTCATCCCGGCGCGCCCGTCCCGGTCATTGACCTTGAGACCGCGAGGCCCCATGGTCTGCCGGGTTTAACAACAGGAGGGGTCCGGCGCGCTCAAGGCGAACCGGCCTGAGTGGTCGTGCTAGAGCTTGCCATTGCGGCCTTTCTGATCGCCCTTAACGGGGTGCTCGCGATGTCTGAACTCGCGATCGTTTCGTCCCGAAAATCCCGTCTTAAAGCGATGGCTGCGGATTCACGCGCGGGCGCCCATGTTGCCTTGCGGCTTGCTGACGACCCTGGCCGTTTTCTGTCGACGGTCCAGATCGGCATCACCTTGGTGGGCGTTCTGGCGGGCGTTTTCTCGGGCGCCGCGTTCTCTGAAATGCTGTCTGACTATTTGCGTGAGGTTGGCCTGAGCCCCTTTGCAGCGAACACAATCGGCTACACCGTCGTCGTGGGGCTCATCACGTATTTCTCGGTCGTGGTCGGCGAGCTCGTTCCCAAACATTTCGCGCTGCGTAACCCGGAGCGGATCGCGTGCGTGATGGCGCCGCCCATGCACCTCCTCTCGCGCGTCGCTGCGCCCATCGTCTGGCTGCTGGATTCGTCCACGCGCTTGCTGTTCCGTCTTCTGGGCGGAGATTCGAGCAAGGCGACGGCGGTCACGGAAGAGGAGATCAAGTCGCTGGTGGCCGAAGCGGCGACGGCGGGCGTGATCGAAAACGACGAAAGCCGGATGATTTCCGCCGTGTTGCGGCTGGGCGACCGGCCCGTGCGTTCCATCATGACGCCGCGCACCGACGTGGTCTGGCTCGATCTTGACGAGCCCCTTGAAGACATCATCGCGTCCTTGCGTGAGTGTAACCATTCACTGATCCCGGTGGCGCGCGGCGAGATCGAGAATGTGATCGGCGTCGTAAAGGTGCGCGAACTTCTCGGCCCCGCGCTCGCAGGCGAGACGCTCGATCTGGAAAGCCATTTGCACCAGGCGCCCGTCGTTCCCGATACGCTGGATGCGCTGGATGCGCTGCAGGTGCTGAAAGACGCGGACGTGCCGATGGCCCTCGTGCATGACGAGTACGGCCATTTCGATGGCGTCATCACGCCCGCCGACATTCTCAATGCGCTGGCTGGCGCCTTTCCGACCGGCGAGGACGAGGAAGAGCCCGCCGCTGTCCGTCGCGAAGATGGATCGTGGCTCATCGCAGGCTGGATGTCGTCGGACGACCTCTGCGAACAAATCGGCGTCGTCCTGCCCGAGAAGCGCGATTACGAAACCGTCGCCGGCCTCGTCATCAACCGGCTGCAGCATCTGCCCGTGACGGGCGAAAAGGTCGACGCTTATGGCTGGCGCTTCGAGGTCGTGGATCTAGACGGCCGACGCATCGACAAGGTGCTCGCGACGCGCATTGCCGTCGACGATGACGATACGGGCTGAGCGTTCAGCTCCGCCCTTTCAGCAGCCCCATCTCGATAACGCTCCACGCCACCGCGAGGCCGAGCGCGAGCCATGACAAGAGCGCAATCGTTGACACCAGTGGGCTGCCGACTTGCGGCTCGACCCAGTTTGCAGCTCCCGCCAGCAACGCGGCCAGCGGCGCGACGCCCGCAAGTCCCGGCGGGCGGCCGCGGTCGCGCAGGCGCTTCATCGACAGCATGACAAAACACACCGCGATGAAGATCACCGCGAACGCGTAACACGCGAGATAAATATATGCAGCCAACGTGAGTGGATCGAGAAACGCACGCTCGTCGAGCCCGCGTTTCGCGAACGGTTCGAGCACGAACCAGATCGCCGTCAGGACGAAGAGAATGGATGCGAGGGGCGCAACGCCGAGCCACCAGACGCGGCGTCCGATGACGCCCTCTTCGTTGCGGTAGAGAAACCGCAGGCCTTCGCCCGACAGGACAGAGGCCATCAGAGCATGATCCTGAAAAGTGGATGCCGGTTTTCAGACAAGATCATGCTCCATCCAATATCTGGCGCGGTTTCCGGCCGGAAATCGCGCTAGTCCCTCAGCAATTCGTTGATGGCGGTCTTGGAGCGCGTCTGCGCGTCGACCGTCTTCACGATCACGGCGCAATACAGCGACGGACCGGGCGAGCCGTCGGGCAGGGCCTTGCCGGGCAGGGCGCCAGGCACGACGACCGAATAGGGCGGCACATAGCCCACGTGCACCTTGCCGGTGGCGCGGTCGATGATTTTGGTGGAGGCGCTGATGAAAACGCCCATGGAGAGTACCGAGCCTTCGCCGACGATCACGCCTTCGACGACTTCAGAGCGCGCGCCGATGAAGCAATTGTCTTCGATGATCGTCGGGCCGGCCTGCAGGGGCTCCAGCACGCCGCCGATGCCCACGCCGCCCGACAGATGCACATTCTTGCCGATCTGCGCGCACGAGCCGACGGTGGCCCACGTGTCGACCATCGTGCCGGAATCGACATAGGCGCCAAGGTTCACGAAGGACGGCATCAGCACCACGCCCGGCGCGATGAACGCGGAGCGGCGCACGATGCAGCCCGGCACGGAGCGGAAGCCCGCCGCCCCATGATCCTTGGCCGTCCATCCGTCAAACTTGGAGGGCACCTTGTCCCACCATGACGCGCCGCCCGGCGCGCCCGAAATGGCGGACATATCGTTGAGGCGGAAGGACAGCAGCACCGCCTTCTTGAGCCATTGATTGACCTTCCAGCTCTGCGGGCCGCTCTCGCCGGCGATCTTTTCGGCGACGCGCGCCTTGCCGGCGTCGAGCAGCGCAAGCGCCTCGTTCACCGAGTCGCGGATATCTCCGGTGGTGGCGGCATTGATTTCGCTGGCGCGGGCGAAGGCGTCGTTAATGGTCTGTTCGAGCGACATGAAGGGTCCCCGGTGGCTGGAATAAGTGGGCCCGAGCGGCCGTGCGGGCTATTTGCGAGGCGGGGCCGTCAAAGTCAACGCGTCAGGCTAAAGCCATGAGCGTCAGTCTTCGCCCGCCGCGATGGCGCGACGCTGTGCGGGGCGTTCGGGCAGTTCGATCCGGAAGGTTGCGCCGCCGGCCTGCCCCGCGTCCAGAAGCCGAATGTCGCCGCCATGTCCGGCAACGAGTTCGGCGGCTATGGCGAGGCCAAGGCCCGTGCCGCCCTGTCGCGACGAGCCCAGAAACGGTTGGAACAGCGTCTTGCGCGCCCGCTCTGGCACGCCAGGGCCGGTGTCGTGAACCTCGATGACGATGCGCCCCTCGCTGCGCAGGGCAGTGAACAGCACTTTTGGGTCTTGGCCCGGCTGGGCGCCGGCCGCGCCGAGCGCGTCGAGCGCGTTGCGAAGTAGGTTCATCAGCACGCGCAGCATTTGTTCGCGGTCGGCGACGACAATCAGGTCGCCGGGCGCGTCGTTAACCAGCGACAACGTACCCGTCCCGGCGGGCGCCACGATTTCGATGGCCTCGTCGATGGCGTCGCGCAGGCGAAAGGCCGCAAGCCGGGGCGCGGGTTCTGCAGCGCGTCCATAGGTCAGCGTCGACTGGCAGAACGCGATGGCGCGGTCGAGCGTCCTGATGAGCTTGGGCGCCACCGAGCGACCGAGCGGATCGGGCGAATGGGTGAGGCGGTCCGACAGCAATTGCGCAGTCGAAAGCATGTTGCGCAGATCATGATTGATTTTCGCCACCGCAAGGCCGAGCGAGGCCAGCCGCTTTTTCTCGCGCAATTCTCCCAGCAGCGCGTTCTGCGTCTGCGCCAGCGCGTCTTCCGCACGGCCCATTTCGTGCCGCGCGCCAGATGGCTCGATAATGCGCGAGGGATCTTCCGGGTTGTCGCGAAACGCAATCAGGCTTGACGTTAGTCGTCGCACCGGACGCAAGACAAGAAGATGCAGCGCGAGAACCGCCAGCATCGCGACAATCGCCGAAATGATGATCGACAGAACGAGGATGTTGAAGGAATAGCGCCGCATCGCCTCGCGCAAAGGGCCATCGCTGAGCGCAATCTCGATGAATTCCGCGCCGCGCGGCGCGTCCCCGATGGCGACAAGCGTGCGGTTCCCGTCGGCAAGCAAAGTTGCGAACGCCCCGCTGATCGATTGCCAGGGCGTTGCTGTGCGCAGATCGAACCGCTCGCTGGCGGTGGGGGGCATGTCGGTGACAGCCAGCAGCGTGCGTGTGTCCTGCGTCTTCAGCACAATGCTCTGGGCGCCGACGCTGGCCAGAAGGTCGCTCTTCAATTGATCGGGGATAGCGTCTTCCGGCGCGGCTTCGAGGACGAGCGCGGCTGTGTAGCCGGCGCTGAGGCGGTCACGCAGCCAGTTGTTGCGGAAGTTGGCGATGGACGGAATGTAGATCGCAATTTCCGCAATCATCACGAACGCGATGGTGAGCAACAGAACGCGCGTCGAGAGGCCCGGCGCTGTCCTGCGGCCCGTCGCCTCTTTCTTGGTGTCGTTGCGCGCATCGCTCATGGCGGAATGCGAACTCCTCAACCGAACCAGCGCATAAACGCCAGCAGCCGCTTCAGCGCGGGCCGGCGCAAGCTCGGTTGATAATGCAGCAAAGCCGCCCGCCGCGAAACCTCTGACAGCGTCGGGTAGGGCAATACGATATTCGCCATATCGGCGAGCTTGAGGCCCTTCGTCAGCGCCAATTGCCAGGGTGCGATCAATTCGCCCGCATGCGCGCCGACAATTCCCGCGCCCAGGATCCGCCCGTCAGCAGACGCGACCACCTTGATATGTCCTTCAATGCGCCGCTCGGCCCGCGCGCGGTCGTTTTCGGCAAATGGCCAGCGCAAAATTTGCAGCTTGGAGTGCTTTTCGCGCGCCTGCGCCTCGCTCAGGCCTGCGACGGCAATTTCCGGATCGGTGTAGGTGACGCGCGGAATAAGCTCCGGCTTCACTTTCACCGGCAGACGAAACAGCGCCGAACGCAAGACGAGGCCCGCGTGATAATTGGCCGCGTGGGTAAACTGCGCGCCGCCCGCAACGTCGCCGATGGCGTAGATGCGCTTGTTCGATGTGCGCAGGCCCGCGTTGACCTTCACACCCTTGTTGTCGAACTGGACGTTGGCGGCCTCCAGTCCAAGGTTGTGCACGTTGGCCTTGCGGCCCGTGGCGACAAGAACATGCGTGGCGTCGATGAATTCTTCCACCGAGCCCGCAGGCAGGACGATTCGGGCCCCGCGCGCTGTCGCCTCGCAGCGCAAAATCTTCACACCCTCGCGGATGAGGACGCCTTCGCGCACCAACGCGTCAATGACGGGCCGCGCAAGTTCCTCGTCTTCGCGCGCAAGAGCGCGGCCTGCTTCCAGCACGGTCACTTCGCTGCCCAGCCTGCGAAACGCCTGGGCCATTTCGAGCCCGATGGGCCCGGCGCCAATGATGACGAGCCGATGCGGCAGTTCTTCAAGATCGAACAGGGTCTCGTTGGTCAGATAGCGCGTCAGCTCAATGCCGGGGATCGGCGGAACGGCGGGGGCCGATCCGGTTGCGATGACAAACCGGCGCGCGCGAATTTCAAAACCGCCCGCTTCCAGCTTGTCGGGGCCGGTAAATTTCGCCGCTGCGCGGATGACGCGCACGTTCATCGCCTTGAAGCGCTCTTCACTGTCGTTGGGCGCGATGCCGTCGATGACGCCGCGCACATGCTTGCGCACGTCCTCCATGGAGACGCGCGGCTCTGTGGCGTGCACGCCAAAGCGTCCGGCCTCCCGCATGGTTTGCGCCGTGCGCGCGGCCGCAATCAGCGCCTTTGAGGGCACGCAGCCATAGTTCAGGCAATCGCCGCCCATCTCGCCTTTTTCGATGAGGACGACACTCACCCCCATCGCAGCGGCTGCGGCCGCGACGGATAATCCGCCAGAGCCCGCGCCAATGACGCAAAGATCCGGGCGCAGCGCGTCAGCCATTGGACCGCCCTTCTTTCGCAGATCGGAAGCGTCGCAGGATGATGGGGATGAGAGCCATGATTCCCAATGCTGTTATGGCGATCAATGTTTCGCGCGTCACGAGGTCCTGCGGCGAAATGCCAAGCGTGCAGGCGGTGGCGCCGTTGGCCGCGATGCAGGCCTCATAGGCCTTCTGCTTCTGGTCGGCGATCGACCCAAGGCCCGCTCCAGCCAGTGCAAAAGCCAGCGTGGCGGGCATGATGCCGACAAAGGTCGTCCACACGAAGGTCCGCAGCTTCACGCCCGTGACGGCCAGAGCCAGATTGACCAGCCAGAACGGAAAAACGCTCACCAGCCGCAGAAACAGCAGGTAGGAGACCGCATCCTTCTGGAAGCCGGCGCGAAGCCGCTCGATCTTTGGGCCCGCGCGTTCGGCAAGAAAAGAGCCCAGAGAGGTCCGTGCGGCCAGAAACAGCAACGTGGCCCCCGCTGTGGCGCCAACGACGGCAGCCGCGCCGCCTAGCCATCCGCCAAACAGCAGCCCGCCCGACAAGGTGAAAAGCGACGCGCCGGGAATGGAGGCGGCGACAATCGCCGCATAGGCCAGCACGAAAAGGCCAATCGCCAGCGGCAGGTTGCGTTCGATGAGGCTCGACATAGATTCGCGGCTTGCCAGAAGATTTTCAAGACTGAGAACGCTCGCCGCGCCCGACGCCAGTGCCGCGCCGAGCGCAAGAATCAGCACGATCAGCGGCGCAAGGCGCAGCCATGGACTTCGCTTCTTGGGGGCGGCAACGTCGGTTTGATGTGTCATCGTCGGCAACATAGACTGTCGGCCGCAAGCGTGCACGGACAGGCGCGTCGAAGCGCCTCACATTTGCGCGACGCCCGCAAAAGGCGATTTGCGCGGTGCGCGGAAAAGGCTAATTGCGCGGTGCGCGGAAAAGGCTAATTGCGCGGTGCGCGGAAAAGGTCCTGCCGTCAATTGACTTGTTCGCCCGCTTTCCCGTATATGGCCGCACTCGATTTCGGCGACGCCGACGTCGCTTTTTCGCTCGCTCGGGATGTCCGCAGCAGCGGAGGCGGGGCGGCGTTTTTGACGTTAATAGACCAGCTCTGCGGACGCGCCGCGCCCGGGCCGGTCTCCAGCAACCGGAGAAGACCCGTGAAAAGGACGTACCAACCTTCCAAGATCGTGCGCAAGCGCCGTCATGGTTTTCGGTCCCGTATGGCGACTGTAGGCGGCCGTCGGGTCATCGCTGCTCGCCGCGCTCGCGGCCGCAAGCGCCTGTCCGCCTGAACGCCCCCAGCCTCTCTTATCGCGAGCCAGCCATGACCGGCTCCGGCGCATCAGTCACAGCGACCGCGCCTCAACCCCGCCTAACCGGTTGCTTGTCTGCGCCTTGGCCTGAGGGTTTGCGCAACCGTGCGCAATTTCTCAACGCCGCCAAGGGAGCGCGGTTTCATGCAGCCTCCTTCAGCCTTCAGGCCATCGCCCGCCAGGATGGCGAAGAAACGGCCCGCGAGCATGGCGAAGAAGACGGTGCGGGCCCGGCCCGTTTCGGCTTCACGGTCACCAAAAAGGCCGGCGGATCGGTTGAGCGCAACCGGATGCGCCGTCGCCTGCGCGAGGCGCTTCGTCGCGCGGCGCCGCTGGAGGCCAAGCCCGGCTTCGATTATGTGATTGTTGCTCGCCGCGAGGCGCTTGCGACCGGGTTTGACCGGCTCGTGAGCGAACTAGGCCGGGCAATGCGCCTCATCGGCGACAAGCCGGCGCGATCGAAAGGGCGGAAAACTCCGTCCAAATCTAGATAACAGACGACTTCTTGGCCATCGGCGGGGCGGCGCTTCAGCAGCCCCAATAGAGTTTGCGACACAGGGTTTGTGAGAATGCGCGAGGACCAGAAGAACCTATTTATAGCCATGGGCCTCTCCCTTCTGGTCATTGTTGGCTGGAACTTCTTTTACGGCGTTCCCGAAGCCCAGCGTCAACGCCAGCAGCAGACACAGCAACAGGCGCAGCTGCCTCAGCAGGCGACGCCGCCGCAAGCCACCCAGCCCGCGCCCTCGACTGCTGCGCCTGGCGTCGCTGCGCCGCAAGCCGTGGTTCCCGGTGCGCCCGCCCCGACACTTGCGCCGACCACCCCTTCGCCAGCGCCGGTTCCTGTTTTTGGCCTCACCCGTGAGCAGGCGCTTGAAGGCGCACCCCGCGTGCGCATTGACACGCCGAGCCTGTCTGGCTCGATCAACTTGCGCGGCGGCCGCATCGACGATGTGCGGTTGACCCAGTTCCGCGAGACGATCCAGCCTGGCAGCGCGACAATCAGCTTGCTGAACCCGGCCGGCTCACCCCACCCCTATTTTGTGGAATCGGGCTACGTCGCCCAGCCGGGAACGAACGTCGTCGCGCCGCGTCCTGATACGCTCTGGACCGCCGACAGCCAGACGCTGACCGCGAACAAGCCTGTGACCCTGACATGGGACAACGGGCAGGGCCTGATTTTTCGCCGCATCGTGTCGGTGGATGCCAGCTACATGTTCACCATCCGCAACGTGGTGGAGAACAAGACTGAGCAGCCTGTAACCCTGTTCCCTTATGCGCTCACCTCGCGCGTCGGCAAGCCGAAGACCGAAGGCTACGTCGTCCTGCATGAAGGCTTTGTCGGGGTCGTCGGCGAATCGCGTGTGCAGGAATACACCTACGACAACGTCGAGAAGGAGCCGAAGCAGACGCGTTTGTTCAAGGGAACGGGCGGCTGGGTTGGCATCACCGACAAGTACTGGGCGACGGCTGTCATTCCCGAGCAGAACGTCGCGTTCGAAGCGCGCTTCGCTGCGATGGGCGCCGCCAATGCACGCAACTATCAATCAGATTTTCTTGAGGAAGGCCGCACCGTCGCCCCCGGCGCCAGTCTCGAGGCGACGCACCGCATCTTCTCGGGTGCCAAGGAAACCCTGATCATCGATGGATATCAGGCCGCCCTGCAGATCAAGAACTTCGACCTGATGATCGATTGGGGCTGGTTCTACTTCATCACCAAGCCGCTGTTCTGGCTCATCCATTACATCTATCAGTTCGTCGGCAATTTCGGCGTCGCGATCCTCGTCGTGACGGTTCTCATCAAGCTCGTGTTCTTCCCGCTCGCCAGCCGCAGCTACGTGTCGATGGCGAAGATGAAGGCTGTGCAGCCCGAGATGAAAGCGCTGCAGGAGCGATATACCGACGACAAGCAAACGCTCCAGAAGGAGCTGATGGAGCTCTACAAACGCGAGAAGATCAATCCGATCGCGGGCTGCTTGCCCATTGTCGTGCAGATCCCGGTGTTCTTCGCGCTCTACAAAGTCATCTTCATCACCATCGAAATGCGTCATGCGCCGTTCTTCGGCTGGATTCAGGATTTGTCCGGCCCCGATCCCACGAACCTGTTCAACCTGTTCGGCCTGTTGCCTTTCAACCCGACCCTTATTCCTGTCATCGGCCCCTTCTTGTGGGTTGGCGTCTGGCCGATTCTGATGGGCATCTCGATGTTCGTTCAGATGAAGATGAACCCGGAGCCGACCGATCCTATCCAGAAGGCGCTGTTCGCCTGGATGCCGATTATCTTCACGTTCATGCTCGGCGCATTCCCGGCCGGTCTCGTGATCTACTGGACATGGAACAACGTTCTGTCGCTGGCGCAGCAATATTACATCATGCGCAAGCAAGGCGTTAAAATCGAGCTTTGGGGAAATCTCGCCGGCCTCTTCCGCAGGAACTCTGCGACCCCAAGCTAACCAGACATGCGAGGCCCCGCGCGGGGCGTCCCGACGGAGGCCTCGTGAACGACGCAGCCAATCAATCAGACGATGACGCCGGCCCCTTCCTTGAAGCGGGCCGGCTTCTGTTCGCTGGTCCGTGCGATTTCATCTGGGCAGCAGCCAAGTCCGACAATTTGCCGCCGCTCGGTGCGCCCGAGATCGCCTTCGCCGGTCGCTCCAATGTGGGCAAGTCCTCGCTGTTGAACGCGCTCACAGGCCGCAATGCGCTGGCCCGCACGTCGCACACGCCCGGCCGCACGCAGCAGCTCAACTTTTTCGCGCTGGGCGGCGCGCCCGGCGCTGAAACCATGCGTCTGGTCGACATGCCTGGCTATGGCTATGCGTCCGCCTCCAAGGACAAGATCGCGTCCTGGACAAAGCTGATGAAGGATTATCTGCGGGGACGCTCAACCCTCGCACGCGTTTTCGTTCTCGTTGACGGTCGGCACGGGGTGAAGGACGTCGACAAGCAGATGTTCGATCTGCTGGACAAATCGGCAGTCTCGTATCAGGTCGTGCTCACCAAGCGCGACGAAGTGAAGAAATCGGAAGTCGAGGCGCGCATCGACGATGCGCTGGAGGCGCTGAAGCGCCGCCCCGCCGCCTATCCGCACACGATCTTCACATCATCGCGCACCGGCGAGTGTGTGCCGGACCTGCGCTCCGCCATCGCCAGGCTGCTGGCCGAGAAAACCGCGACCGCGTGAGCGATTGCGCCGCCGTCGCGCTCGCACTACAAACGCGCACCATCGCAGCATCCGAACGCCGGAAAACGCCATGACCGAAGCGCCCAACATTTCCCCGCAGGAGCAGGCCGCCGTCCTCATGCAGGCGCTGCCGCACATGCTGCGCTACGACGAGGCCATCGTTGTGGTGAAATACGGCGGACATGCCATGGGCGACGACAAGGTGGCCCGCAACTTTGCCCGTGACATGGTGCTGCTTGAGCAGTCCGGCGTGAACCCGGTCGTCGTGCACGGCGGCGGGCCGCAGATTGGCGCCATGCTGGCCAAGCTCGGCATCAAGTCTGAGTTCGCGGCTGGCCTGCGCATCACCGACAAGGCGACGGTCGAGATCGTCGAAATGGTCCTCGCCGGCTCCATCAACAAGCAGATCGTCGGCTTCATCAACAATGAAGGCGGCCGCGCCATCGGTCTGTGCGGCAAGGATGGCAACATGGTCACCGCCGAAAAGGTGACGCGCTCCATCATGGACCCCGATTCCCGTATTGAACGCATTGTCGATCTGGGGTTTGTCGGCGAGCCGAAGACTGTGGACACGACCGTGCTCGACCAGGTGCTGGGTCGCGAACTTATTCCTGTACTCGCGCCTATTGCGCAGGGCGCGGACGGCGAGACCTATAACGTCAACGCCGACACATTCGCTGGCGCTATTGCGGGCGCGCTGAAGGCCAAGCGCCTTCTGTTCCTCACCGATGTGCCCGGCGTGCTCGACAAGAACAAGCAGCTCATCAAGGAGCTGTCTGTCGGGCAAATCCGCGACCTCATCGCCGACGGCACCATCACCGGCGGCATGATCCCGAAGGTCGAGACGTGCATCTACGCGCTGGAGCAGGGTGTGGAAGGCGTCGTCATTCTCGACGGCAAGACGCCCCACGCGGTTCTCGTGGAGCTGCTCACCGATCACGGTGCGGGCACGCTCATCACGCGCTGATGAGCAAGCGTCCCGCAGCGCCAAAGCCCCCGGCGTTGAGCGAACATCTCGCTGCAACGCCGGACGCTCTGAAGACCGGCGCTGGCAATCCCCGCGCGCGCTTTGCTCACGTGGACACGTGGGTCTTCGACCTCGACAACACGCTCTATCCGCCCCACAGCGACCTGTGGCCGAAGATTGATGACCGCATGACTATTTTCATGTGTCATCTCTTTGGGCTGGATGGGCTCTCCACGCGCGCGCTGCAAAAATATTATTATCAGCGCCACGGCACCACGCTGCGCGGCCTCATCGACGATTACGGCATTGATCCGCACGCCTTTCTTGAATTCGTGCACGACATCGACCGCTCGAATATCGAGCCCAATCTGACGCTGGCCGGCGCCATCGCCGCGCTGCCGGGCCGCAGGCTCATTCTCACCAACGGCTCACGCGACCACGCGCTGCGCACCTGCGAACGGCTGGGCTTTGCTCACCTGTTCGAGGATGTGTTCGACATCGTCGCGGCGAACCTTTTGCCCAAGCCGCATCCCGACGCCT
>CANMLK010000001.1 GCA_947498445.1 Beijerinckiaceae bacterium | reverse complement strand
TTCTACGCTTGCCCTTGCCCCGCCGCCAGGACAAGTTAAGTCCGACAGGCTGCTAGGCGGGGGCGCTCCCTAAGTCGAGATCGCGCGTCGCCAATATGCCGACTGGATCAAATCCGAGTTGAAACTTATTCGCACAAGGGCGAACGCCCTAATGAAAACCGGGGCCAAGAACCGGGCCAAGAACCGGGCCAGGAACCGGGCCAGGAACCGGGGCCAGCGAGTCGCTTGCCAGTAAAGGGCGTTTTGGCTATAAAGCCTCTATCAGTTCTCATATGGATCATCCTTGGATGGTCACCATGGAGAGTGGGCCCCGACCGGGACCCGCTCTTTTTTATTACCTGCGGGCCGAGAAAGGCCCGCGTCCGGAGTAAAGATTGGCAGACGCCGAGCAAACAGCCACCCCGCCGGTTTCGGACATCAAGGCCGATATCGACGAGCCGCGCCTCATCACCGAGACGGGGCCTGCGGCGCGTGTGGCCCGCGTGGCGGCGCCAATCCTGCGCGGTCTTGGACTCCGGCTCGTGCGCGTGAAGATTTCGACCAATCAGGGCGCGGTCGTGCAGATTATGGCCGAGCGGCCCGACGGGACGATCTCGATAGATGAGTGCGAAGCGGCGAGCGTGGCCATTTCGCCAGCGCTTGACGTAGACGATCCAATGGGCGGCGCGGAATATCGGCTCGAACTGTCATCGCCCGGCATCGACCGGCCGCTGATGCGCGTGTCCGATTTCGAGCGCGCCATCGGCCATGAAGCGCGCATTGAACTGCTCAATCTGCATTACAACCGCAAGCGTTTTCGCGGCTGGATCGAAGGCGTTGAAGGCGAAGGCGCCGCGCGTGTTCTGAAGTTGCGCCGCATGGACGCGCGCGCTGATGAGGAATCCGACGTGCGGCTGCCGTTGGTCGATCTCGACGAGTCGCGTCTTGTGCTCACCGACGCGCTTATTCGCGAAACGCTTCGCGCCGAGAAAGCCGGTGCCGAAGAGCCAAGCCCGGAGCAAGCCGGCGAAGACGAAAATGCGCCGCGGCGCGGCCCAGGCCGATTCGCGGCCAGGAACGCAACGAAGGCGCAAGCAAAAACGGCGACGCAACCGCGTCGTCCGTCCCGATGATTTTCTAAGATGATTTTCTAACCTGCACCACGTCCGAAGGGGAACATGAGCCATGGCCGTCAGCGCCAACAGACTTGAGCTCTTGCAGATCGCCGATGCGGTCGCGCGCGAAAAATCCATCCCGCGCGAGATCGTCCTCTCCTCCATGGAAGAGGCGCTGCAGAAGGCCGCGCGCTCCCGCTATGGGCAGGAGACAGAAGTGCGCGCCGAGATCAACGCCAAGACCGGCGAGATCCGCTTCTCGCGTCTGCTTCAGGTTGTCGATCTTGTCGAGAACGACGCGACGCAGATCAACCTCGAGGACGCGCGCAAGAAGAACCCCGCCGCGCAGGTTGGCGACTGGATCGCCGAAACGCTGCCGCCGTTCGACTTCGGCCGCATTCCGGCGCAGTCGGCCAAGCAGGTTATCATCCAGAAGGTGCGCGACGCCGAGCGCGACCGCCAGTATCAGGAATACAAGGATCGCATCGGCGAGATCGTCAACGGCGTCGTCAAGCGGGCCGAATATGGCAACGTAATCATCGACCTTGGCCGCGGCGAGGCGATTGTGCGTCGCGACGAACTGATCCCCCGCGAGACGTTCAAGCCCGGCGACCGTGTGCGCGCTTATGTCTACGACGTGCGCCGCGAGCCGCGCGGGCCGCAGATCTTCATGTCGCGCACCCATCCGCAGTTCATGGCCAAACTGTTCGCGCAGGAAGTGCCGGAAATTTACGACGGCATCATCGAGGTGAAGTCCGTCGCCCGCGATCCCGGATCGCGCGCCAAGATCGCTGTTGTGTCGCGCGACACCTCCATCGATCCCGTGGGCGCGTGCGTTGGCATGCGTGGCTCGCGCGTGCAGGCCGTCGTCAACGAATTGCAGGGCGAGAAAATTGACATCATCCCGTGGTCGGCGGATGCGGCCACGTTCATCGTGAACTCGCTGCAGCCCGCCGAAGTGGTGAAGGTCGTTCTCGACGAAGACTCCTCACGTATTGAAGTTGTTGTTCCCGATGACCAATTATCTCTTGCGATTGGTCGTCGCGGCCAGAACGTGCGTCTGGCCTCGCAGCTTACGGGCTGGGACATCGACATTCTGACGGAGGCCGAGGAATCGGAGCGACGCCAGAAGGAATTCGCCGAGCGCACCAAGATATTCATGGAGGCGCTGGACGTCGACGAAGTTGTCGGCCAGTTGCTCGCCGCCGAAGGTTTCCGGTCGGTGGAGGAACTTGCGTTCGTGGACATGGCGGAACTCGCCGCCATTGAGGGTTTCGACGAAGAAACCGCCGAAGAAATTCAGAACCGCGCTCGCGAGCATCTGCATCGCATCGAGGAAGAATTCGACACCAAGCGCAAGGCGCTGGGCGTGGCCGACGACCTCAAGGAAATTGAGGGCGTCACCGGCGCCATTCTCGTCAAGCTGGGCGAGAATGACGTCAAGAGCGTCGAAGACCTCGCAGGCTGCGCCACCGACGACCTTGTCGGCTGGAGCGAGCGCAAGGACGGCGAGACCATCAAGACGCCGGGTTATCTCGAAGGCGTCGAAATCAGCCGCGAAGAGGCCGAAGCGATGATCATGACGGCCCGCGTGAAGGCCGGCTGGATTGAAGCGCCCGTCCCTGCGGCAGCGGAGGCCGAGGCCGAGGCGGAAGGCGCCTGAGGAGACGAGCGTGACGCGGGGCGGGCGCGCGCAGGGCGACGAAGGTTCAGAGCGAACCTGCATCGTGACGCGCGCGAAATTGCCGCCGGACGAACTCATGCGGTTCGTCCTGTCGCCCTACGGCGAAGTGGTCCCCGACCTGAAGCGCAAGCTTCCCGGCCGGGGGGTTTGGGTTCAGGCGACGGCGACTGCGGTCGCCGAAGCTATTCGCCGCAAAGCGTTTGCGCGGGGCTTCAAGGAGGCCGCGACGGCGCCGACGGATCTGACGGAAAGGGTTGACGCCCTTCTCGAGAAAGACGCGCTACAAAGCCTCTCCATGGCCAACAAAGCGGGGCTTGTAACGGCAGGGGCCTTCAAGGTGGAGGCGGAAATTGCCAGTCAGGCGCCGGCTGCGCTCATTCATGCGCGCGACGGCAGCCCCGACGGGGCCAGAAAACTCGCTGCGGCGCTGAAGCGGCGGGGGGAAACGACGGTGGAGACGCCGAGAATTGAATTGTTCTCCTCTGCCCAATTGGATTTGGCATTGGGCCGGGCAAATGTGATACATGCTGCGCTTCGAAAAGGGGCCGCGAGCGGCGCCTTTTTGGCCAGGTGCCGCCGTCTTGCCCTTTACCGGGCTGGCGGAATGGCCGAAGGGGCTGTCGATGACGACGCGCAGCCCGATGAAACGCAGGACTGATAAGGCCGGACTAAGAAGACCTACGCGGCGGCCGCCGCCATTGGTCTGGAAACGACGAACGGGGGCGCTGCCCCGGGAAGCTGAAACGTATGAGTGATACGAAGAATTCCGGCGACAAGACCCTGAGCGCACCGAAGACGCTGTCATTAAAGCGTCCGGTCGAGCAGGGCGTCGTGCGGCAGAGCTTCTCCCACGGCCGCACGAAGGCGGTCGTCGTTGAGAAGGTGAAGCGCCGTTTCGTCGGAGCGGAAGCGCCTGCCGTCAAGGCGGAAGCGCCTGCGCCCGCGCCAATTGTGAAGCCGCAGCCAGCGCAGACGCCGTCTGGTCGCGCTGCGCCGGCGCGCGCCAACGCTCCACAGCAATCGCAAAGGTCTGGCGCCCCGGGCGTCGTCCTGCGCACGCTGACGGAAGAGGAGCGTGACGCCCGCACCCGCGCCCTGCTCGGCGCCAAAGGCCGTGAAGAGGATGAGCGCCGCGTCGCCGAGATCGACGCGCGCGCCCGCGCGGAACGTGAAGAAGTTGAACGCGCCGAGCGCGAGGCCGGCGAAGCCCGCAAGCGCGAGGAAGAAGCCCGCCGCCAGAACGAAGCGGAATCAAAGCGCCGCGCCGAAGACGAAGCCAAGCGCCGTCTGGGCGAAGGCGGGACGCCTGCAGCGCCGTCCACGCCAGGCGTCCGCGCCGCCATTGGCACGCCCGGCGGCGCGCCGCGCCCGGTGGCCTCGGCTACTCCGGCCCCGGCCGTGCGCCCGGCTGGCGCTCCTGCCGCCGAAGACGAAAACGCCAAGCGGATCATCCGCCGTCCCGGCATGCCCACCAAGGTCGTCATGCCGCCGCGTCCGACGCGCACTGCGCCCGGCCAGGAAAAGAATCGCGGTCGTCTCACCGTGACCGCCGCGACCGGCGGCGCCGCCGAGGAAGAGCGCACGCGCTCTGTCGCCTCCTTCCGTCGCCGCGTTCAGCGCCTGAAGGGTGGCGGCGGTCAGCCGAAGGAAAAGTTGCAGCGCGAAGTCATCCTGCCCGAGACGATCACCATTCAGGAACTCGCGAACCGCATGTCGGAACGCGCGGTTGACGTGATCAAGATGCTGATGCGTCAGGGCGCCATGCACAAGATCACCGACGTGATCGACGCCGATACGGCGCAATTGATCGCCGAAGAGCTGGGCCATACGATCAAGCGCGTCGCTGAGTCTGACGTCGAGGAAGGCCTGTTTGATACGCCTGGCGAGGATTCCGATCTGGAATCGCGTCCCCCCGTTGTCACGATCATGGGCCATGTCGACCACGGCAAGACGTCGCTGCTCGACGCAATCCGCCAGGCCAACGTGGTCTCGGGCGAAGCGGGCGGCATTACCCAGCACATCGGCGCCTATCAGGTCACTTCGCCGCTGGGCGGCAAGGTGACGTTTATCGATACGCCAGGCCACGCGGCCTTCACCGCCATGCGCGCTCGCGGCGCCAAGGTGACGGACATCGTCATCCTCGTCGTCGCGGCCGATGACGGCGTCATGCCGCAGACGATAGAGGCGATCAACCACGCCCGCGCGGCGAAGGTGCCGATGATCGTTGCGATCAACAAGATCGACAAGCCCGACGCCAAGGCCGAGCGCGTGCGCAGCGAATTGCTGCAATACGAAGTGCAAGTCGAAAGCATGGGCGGCGACACGCTCGAAGTCGAAGTGTCTGCGCTGAAGAAATTGAACCTCGAGAAACTGCTCGAACTGATTTCGCTGCAGGCCGAAGTGCTCGACCTCAAGGCTGATCCCGAACGCGCCGCTGAAGGCACAGTCATCGAAGCCCGCCTCGACCGTGGTCGCGGCCCCGTCGCAACGGTGCTCGTGCAGCGCGGCACGCTCGCGATTGGCGACATTATCGTGGCCGGCTCGCAATGGGGCCGCGTGCGCGCGCTCCTCGACGATCAGGGCAAGAACGTCGCCAAGGCTGGCCCGTCATTCCCCGTCGAAGTGCTTGGCTTCTCCGGCGCCCCGGAGGCCGGTGATCGTGTCGCCGTAGTTGAATCGGAAGCCCGCGCTCGCGAAGTCACCGAGTATCGTGATCGCCAGAAGCGCGATCAGGCGGCTGCGCGCGGCGCAGGCGCCGGGCGTTCGCTCGCCGACATGATGAGCCAGCTCAAGACAGCTGGCCGCAAGGACTTCCCGCTCATCATCAAGGGCGACGTGCAAGGCTCGGTCGAGGCGATCATCTCCGCTCTCGAAAAGCTCGGCACCGAGGAAGTCGGCGCACGCGTCATTCACGCAGGCGTTGGCGGCATCACGGAATCCGACATCACGCTGGCGGAAGCCACGAATGCGGCGGTCATCGGCTTCAACGTGCGCGCCCACAAGGAAGCGCGCGAATTGTCTGACCGGTCTGGCATCGAGATCCGCTATTACAACATCATCTACAACCTCGTGGATGACGTGAAGGGCGCGATGTCGGGCCTGCTTGCTCCGGCTTATCGCGAAGACATGCTCGGCAACGCGCAGATCCTCGAGGTGTTCAACATCACGAAGGTCGGCAAGGTCGCCGGTTGCCGCGTCACCGACGGGCGCGTGGAGCGCGGCGCGAACGTACGCCTCATCCGCGACAACGTCGTTGTGCACGAGGGCAAGCTCTCGACGCTCAAGCGCTTCAAGGACGAAGTCAAGGAAGTGGTTGTCGGCCAGGAATGCGGCATGGCTTTCGAAAGCTATCAGGACATGCGCGCTGGCGATGTGATCGAGTGTTATCGCGTCGAGGAAATCAAGCGTTCGCTGTAAGCGAACGCTCTCTTCCCGCACGCATCGGGGCGCCATATGCCGGAACCGGTTCTGACGCCGCTGCGGCGCTATTGCGGCAAGCTCACACGGGCCGATTACGAAGCGCTGCTCAAGCGCTTCGACGATCAGCCGGTGTCGTTATCGCTCATCTTCGCATGCGCCATCTTCGCCGGATTGATCTGGGGCTGGATGGACCCGGGCTGGTTGGGCGACCTGGCTCTGTTGCCGATCATCGCCGGCGCTGCGATCATCCTCTACGGGCTTGTGCACCTTTGGCGTCGCATCCGGCGCGCGCGGCGTCTTGCGCGCTGGAGGCCGCCTGAACAGCCTCTCGACATTGCCGCCTATACGGATCATCTGTCGGTGCGCGAGGATGGACGCACGCGCATCTACTCTTGGAAGGACATCGTCGCGGTTTCGTTCGACAACGGCCGCGTCTTCCTCACCAAGTCGCGCGACGACGTCGTAATCGTGCCGCTTTGCGCCTTTGAAAGCCGCAATGAGATGCACGATTTCGTGCTGCTCTGCAAAGACCTCATGCGCGAGCCGGACGAGCGGGAAGCGCCAGCCTCAAAAACCTTGCCCGTCACAGCGCAGCCGCTCGCCCATGCCCCGCTTCCGCCTGCTGCTGCAGGAGCGCGCGGGGGCGTCGACGTCACGCTGACGCAGGATGACGCGCGGGACGTGGAGATTGGGCTACGGCAGACTGGCGCTGGCGCTCCCGTGCCGCTGTCAATCGCGGCCCTGACCATGGGGATGGCGGGCGCAGCGATCTTCGGCGGCCCGGTGTGGCTCGTTGCGACGGGCCCATCGGAAACTCGGCTCTTGGCCGGGGCTGTGGCGGCCCTTCTTGGCGCTCTTCTATTGACCTTTCTAGGCGCGCGGCGCATTGAAAGCGCCCGCGCGGCCCAGTGGCCGGCTGACGATCCCAGGCGCATGACGCGCCGTTTCGAGATCGATGAAGCCGGGTTCGTGACGCGCGGAGCCGAGTTCGAAACGCGCATCGCATGGGTGGGCGTCGAGTCGATCCGGGAGACAGAACAGCACATCCTCTTCATCACTCGCTGGAAAGAGGTTTACGCCGTGCCGAAGCGTTGTTTTCCCAACGCCGACGCGGGCCTCGCCTTCGAGTTGAAAGCGCGCGCCTACAAAACGGCTTCCTGAAAGGCAAACGATGTCCAGAGCCCATCAGAATGGTGGAGAGCCCTCCCAGCGCATGCTGCGCGTTGCTGAACTTGTTCGGCACGCCATGTCGGAACTGCTGACGCGCGGCGCGCTGAATGATCCTGTGCTCGACAAACAGGTGGTGACAGTTCCGCGCGTGCGCATGAGCCCCGACCTCAAGCTCGCGACTGTGTACGTGCTGCCATTGGGCGGCGGCGAAGCCGAGAAGGTGATTGACGCTCTCGACAAGCATCGCAAGTTTCTGCGCGGCGAAGTGGCGCGCAAGATAAATCTGAAGTTTGCGCCCGATGTCCGCTTTCGAGTCGACGAGGATTTCGACAAGGCCTCCAAGATCGACGCGCTGCTCAATTCTGCGCAGGTGCGCCGCGATCTGTCGGACGACGAGACCGACGACGACCCAAGCGACGACGATCAACGCGACAACGACGCAGCGGATAATCAGACGAAATGAACGCGCCCCGCTCGAAGCGAACCGAAATCAACGGCTGGCTTATTCTCGACAAGCCTGTTGGGCTGACGTCGACGCAGGCCGTCTCGCGGCTGAAGCGCATCTTCAACGCCAAGAAGGCCGGTCACGCCGGCACGCTTGATCCGCTGGCGTCCGGCATTCTGCCCGTCGCGTTCGGCGAAGCGACAAAGACGGTTCCCTTTGTGCAGGACGGCGAGAAGGCCTATCGCTTCACCGTGCAATGGGGCATCGAGACGGACAGCGACGACGCCGACGGCAAGCCCGTGCGTACGTCCGATCGCCGGCCGGCGCCTGACCAGATCGCAAACCTGCTGCCCGAATTCACCGGCACCATCATGCAGACGCCGCCCTCCTTCTCCGCCATCAAGATCGCGGGCGAGCGCGCCTACGACATGGCGCGCGATGGCGAGGAGGTCATTCTTCAGCCCCGCCCCGTAACGATCCATTCGCTAGAACTGGTCAGCACGACCGACGACGACGCAGTCCTTGAAGCCAAATGCGGCAAGGGCACCTACGTGCGCGCCATTGCGCGCGATCTCGGCCGTCTGCTGGGATGCTTTGGCCATGTCACGGCGCTGCGGCGTACCCGCGTCGGGCCGTTTACCGAGGAAGACGCGGTTCCACTGGCTGAACTGGATTGCGAAGGCGCGCAGCCGTTCGAAGACTTGCTCTCGGTGGAAGCGGGATTGTCGGAGTTCGCCTGCGTGGTCGTTGATCGCGACGGCGCGGCGCGCTTGCGGCGCGGCCAGTCGTTGATCCTGCGCGGGCGAGACGCGCCAGCAGAGGGCTTCGCTTATGCAGCCTGTGGCGGCGTGCCTGTCGCGTTTGGCACGGTGCAGGGCGGCGAACTCTTGCCTAGCCGGGTTTTCAATCTAGCGTTCTGATTGCCGGTCACCCCAGCTGAAATCCGTTTCCCGACGGCACGCTGCGAGCCGTGACAGCTTGCCTTTGCCTAGCCTCGCCTCCATAGTCCCGTCACCGAAATAACGCGCCATTACCGTCAGCGGGAAACTGCAACGAGGAACGAGCGCGCCCGGTTTATCCGCCCGCGTGCGGGCAAAAGGTCAGGAGAGGAAATGTATCTCGACACTCCAGAAGGTCAGCCCGACGACAAGGTCGCATGGGGGTCTGACGTTTTCGCGCAGATGTTGCGCAGGTTTGGCTTCAAATACGTGAGCCTCAATCCCGGCGCGAGCTATCGCGGCCTCCACGATTCCATCGTCAACCATCTGGGCAACCGCAACCCCGGCATGCTGCTGTGCCTGCATGAAGACCATGCGGTTGGTATCGCGCACGGCTATGCGAAGGCGACCGATGAGCCGATGGCGGCTATCGTTCACTCGAACGTCGGCCTCATGCATGGTCACATGGCCATCTTCAACGCATTCTGCGATCGCAAACCGCTGTTCCTCGTGGGCGCCACCGGCCCGATGGATTCCCATCAGCGCCGTCCATGGATCGACTGGATTCACACGTCGTCCGATCAGGCCGGCATCGTGCGCGACATCATCAAGTTCGACGTGCAGCCGACCTCGCCCGAAGGCATCGTCGACGGCATGACGCGCGCCAATATTTCAACGCGCACGCAGCCCTGCGCCCCGGTTTACGTCGTGCTTGACGCGGGCCTTGGCGAAAGCTCGCTCGAAAACACGCCCGTGTTCCCGGACATGGCCCGCTATCAGGCCCCCGCCGCGCCGCGCGCGCTCGAAGCGGACCTGAAGAAGGCCGTGGAGATGATCAAGGCCGCCAAGCGGCCCATGATCATGTGCGGCCGCAGCACGCGTTCGCAGGTCTCGTGGGACAACCGCGTCAAGCTCGCGGAGGCTATCGGCGCCTGCGTGGTCAGCGACCTGAAGAACGGCGCCGCCTTCCCGACCGACCACCCCGCGCATGTCATCGAGCCGTTCAACCAACCCGCTCAGTCACAGCGCGAAGTCATCGCCGAGTCCGATCTCATCATCGCGCTTGAGTGGATCGACATGGCCGGCGCGATCTGCCCGCCCAAGGGCGGCGTGGACGTTAAGGCGAAGGTCATCAGCGTCACGATGGACCACCACCTGCATAACGGCGCACACATGGTCTATCAGGCCGTGTCGCCTGCCGACGTGCTCATCTCCGCCTGCCCGGAAGCCTTTGTGGCCGATTTGCTCGCGCATTTCAGCGGCAAGAAAGCGCCCTGGCGCGCTGCTATCCGCAAGGAGTTCACGCCGTCCACAGACAGCTCGCGGATCCGCATGCAGGACGTGGCCAAATCGCTGCGCGCGCAATTCCCCGATCCCGACAAGGTGACGCTGGCCGGCGTCGCCCGCCAGTGGCCGTGCGACCTGTGGCCGTTGCGCAGCCCAATGGCCTACATGGGCAAGGACGGCGGCGGCGGCATCGGATCGGGCCCGTCGATCTCGATCGGCATCGCGCTCGCCTGCGCTGACCTTGAGCGGCCCTGCGTGGCCATTCTGGGCGACGGCGACTTCATGATGGGCGGCCACGCGGTCTACACAGCCGTGAAGCACAAGATCCCGCTGATGATCGTGATCAACAACAACCAGTCGTATTTCAACGACGAGTTGCATCAGGAAAACATCGCCCGCCGCCGTAATCGCGTCGTCGGCAACCGCTGGATCGGCCAGTCCATCTCGGGCCCGAACATCGACATTTCGAAGTTCGTGGAATCGCAGGGCGCTGTCGGCATCGGTCCGGTCAAGACGCTGGCCGAGCTGGATGCAGCCATGAAGAAGGGCGCGGAAGTGCTCGCATCAGGCGGCGTATGCCTTATCGACGTCCACATTCCGCCGGGCGCCGAGCGTGGGCACGGGTCGACGGGTCTGCGCAACACCTGATCGCGCGCATTGCGTTATCGAAATCGGGGTCGCGCCGCTGGCGCGGCCCCTTTCGTCTTTCAGGGGCAGCTGCATCCTGCTAAGGATTCAACGACGCCTTGCGCGGGGAGGATTGCGTGCAGAGACTGACCATCAGCCTCGACGACAACATTGCCGAAGCAATCGACCAGTTCATGGCCGAAAAAGGCTACAACAATCGCTCGGAAGCGATCCGCGATCTCGTGCGCGACTCGCTGTTGCGGATGAAGCGCGAACAGCCGTTGACGCACGATTGCGTCGCCGCAGTTTCCTACGTGTATGATTACGACGGGCGCGACCTTGCGATGCGGCTTGATCGCGCGCAGCACGAACATCACGACATCACCATCGCCACCATGCGCACGCGGCTCGACCATCGCCATTGCATGGAAGTGACGATGCTCAAGGGCCACACGTCAGCCGTTCAAAAACTGGCCGAAACCCTTGTTGCAGAGCGCGGCGTGCGATTTGGGCAGATCAATCTCGTGCCGATCCGCGCCGAAACCGGACACCACAGCCACGGCGAACACGGACACACGCATACGCACAGCACGCCGGCGCTTTAAGCCAGGCGAACGACCTATGAGGAAACGTCCATCAACTTTCGCCAGCTTTCCTATTTCGTGAAGGTGGTCGAGGCCGGCAACATGACGGCCGCTGCGCAGCGTCTTGGACTCGCGCAACCCGCGCTTGGCGCGCAAATCAAGCAATTGGAAGACGAGCTCGGCGTCAAGTTGCTGGTGCGTCATTCGCGCGGCGTCGACGTCACCGAGCCCGGACGGCTGCTGGCCGAGCGAGCGAGGTCCATTCTTGCAGACGTTGATCGCACGCGTTCGGATTTGCGGGCCTTTGGGGCGAGACACGCGGATCATCTCGTGCTGGGCGTCAATCCGAGCATCGTGCTGATGCTCGGCGCGGAGCTTCTGCACCACGCGCGCGCGCAAATGCCAGATGTCGCCCTCAGCCTCGTGGAAGAGCGCACGCCGGTTCTTCTTGATGCGCTCAGTCGCGGCCAGATCAACGTATCGTTTCTCTACAACGTCGCCGATCAGTCGGGCCTGGAGCGCTGGGCCCTGGTGGAAGAAGACCTGCTGCTCGTGACCGCGCCGCCGGGATCGCCCGTGCCGGACACAGTGAGCCTGTCGGAGGCGCTCAGCCACGATCTTGTCATCGCAGGCTCACGCGGCGTGATCCGCCGGATCGTCGAGGACGAAGCGCGTCGGCTGGGGCTCAAGATGAAGCTCGCCTGGGAGGTGCATTCGATATCATCCACAAAAACGATGATCGCGGAAGGTGAGGTCGCCAGCATCATGCCCTTCAGCCTCGCCGCCGAGGAATTGCGCTCTGGCGAGCTGCTGGCGCGGCGAATTGATCGCCCGGCGCTCACGCGCACGCTCTACGTCGTACGGCCCCGGGAACGGGAGCCCTTCGTGCACGAAGACCAGATATTGCGTTTTCTGGACTTCATCGTCACGCAATTGCTCAAGGACATTGGCCCCTACGCACGATCCCTGCGCTAACCCGCCCAAAGAAAAACTTTGGGCTCACCTAAAGCGAAAGGTTTGGACACAGGCGGCTGTTTTTAACTAAAGTCAAAAAAGCGCGGAACCGGCGCGCCGGTCTGGCAAAGTTTTGTCATCAAGAAACATTGAAGGTGAGGAATACGTCCATGGCTGAGCAATTCGTTGGTAAGTCATCTGAATTCAAAGACGGCGAGCGCCAGATCATCCAGATTGGCAAGCGCGAGATTGGCGTATTCCGCCACGAAGGCGAGTTTTACGCCTACAGCAACATTTGCCTGCATCAGGGCGGGCCGGCCTGCGAAGGCCTGACCATCGCCAACGTCGAAGAGCGCCTGCGCCCCGACAAGACGTCGATGGGCCTGTTCTTTTCCGACAAGGACATGAACTTCGTCTGCCCGTGGCATGGCTATGAATACGACATGAAGACCGGGGAACACATCTCCGACCGCTCCCAGAAGCTGCGCAAGTACCAGGTTCTGACCAAGGGAGACGATGTGTATGTCGTCGCCTGACCGCTCTTCTGCGAAGCGCACGGCCGCTGGCGCCAAGCCGGTGAAGACGGCTTCGGTGCAGACGGCTTCGGTAAAGGCTACTTCGATAAAGGCGGCGCCCAAGGCGAGCCGCAAGCCTTCGATGACGAACGAGCCTAGTCCGCAGGAGAAGGCCGATTTCGTGAAGGCGATGTCGAAAGGCATTCAGCCGAATACGGAAGCGGCCCGCAAGGTCGACGCCAAAAAGAGGGCTGCTCCGGAAAAATCCGGCGAGGCCGAGACGGTCAAGATCCTGCGCAAGATTCCGGCGCCCCAGGCAGTGGTCAGCACGGCTGAGTCGGATGAAGCGCTTCGTGTCGCCGCGATGATCGAAAGCGCGCTTGCAGCGGGTGACCTCAATTGTCTGCAACCGCATGCCCAGCAAGCGCTCATTGGCGCCCTGTGCAGACTGTATGCGGCAAACGCGGAGGCCGGAAATCGCTTTCCGGTCGTGAGCGGGCGAACGGCGGTGACGGCTACGGACGTCATGGTGATGTGCGGCGCGCTTCTGAAGGCAGTCGATCTTCAGGTGTTCGAACTGGGAATGTGGCAGAGCTGGAGCAACAATTGATCTCCGCGCTCTGAAAAGTTGGAAACTCAAGTCAAAGGGAAAACACCATGGACCTCATTGCTGATCGCGGCCGCCGCGTTACGGTCGAAGAACTCAACACAACGCAGCTTCTCCGGCACGCCAAGCGGCAGGCCGACGAACGCAAGTTCGAGGACGTGTTGATCGTCGATTGCGACGCCCATCACTATGAGAACGAGAACTTCAACCAGATTCTCCCTTACATGGAGAACGAAGTCCTCAAGCAGCTCGCGATGTCCGCGCGGGCCAAGCAAGGCCGCGGCAACGTCATGCCCGGCGGCTTCGGCTACCAGGACATGGGCGGACGCGTGACGCGCTATCCCCTGCGTTCAACTGAAAAGGTCGAAGGCACCCGCCAGCGCGACGCGCAGCTTGGCGACCGCTGGATGGACGCGATGGGCGTGGATTATTCCTGCCTGTTCCCCACGGGCATGCTGAACGTCGGCCTGCATCCGCAGAAGGAAATGGAGTTCGAGCTGTGCTGGGCCTACGCGCGCTGGGTTACCGAGCAGGCGCTGCCCGACACCAACGGCCGCATGTACACGATGATCTCGCTGCCCTTCAGCGATCCTGAAGGCTGCCTGCGCATGGTGGAGACCTTCGGCGACCGTCCGGGCGTCGGCGGATTCATGGTCACCTCGGTGCGTGAAAAGATGGCGGTCTATGACAACGCCTACATGAAGGTTTACCGCGCTATTGAAGAGCGTGGCCTGACGCTGGCGTTCCACTCTGGCCCGCATTGGGGTTCGCACACGTTCCAGAGCTGCAACCGCTTCCTCTCGGCGCACGCGCTGGGCTTCTCGTGGTTCAACATCCTTCACTGCACCAACTGGGTCGTGAACGGCATGGGCGAGCGCTTCCCCAAGATGCCGGTGCTCTGGATCGAGGCGGGCCTGGCGTGGGTTCCGTTCCTGATGCAGCGCCTCGACCACGAGTTCATGCTGCGCCCGTCGGAATGCCCGATCTTGAAGAAGAAGCCGTCGGACTACATGCGCGACATGTTCTACTCCTCGCAGCCGATGGAAATACAGGACATGGGGGCGCTGGAAACAACGTTCCGCATGATAAACGCCGAAACGCAGCTGCTGTACGCGTCCGATTATCCGCACTGGGACTTCGACCTTCCCCAGACGATCTGGGATCTTCCCTTCCTCTCCGAGCAAGGCAAGCACAACATCCTCGGCGGCACGGCGCACAAGCTCTTCAAGCTGCCGCCGCGCAACGAGGCCCAGAAGCAGAATCTCATCAAGCACGGCAATTACATTGGCGCGTAATTTGGGCGCGTAATTTTGTCTGCCGCACACGCTTCAGAACCCCGCCAATTTGGCGGGGTTTTTCATTTTAGAAGACGGTTTCCCTAGCGGGCTCACGGATGATATTGCTCCGCCGCGGTCAACAGGAGCAGGATAATGCGCGTTGCGATGATCGGGTCGGGATACGTTGGGCTGGTGTCCGGCGCGTGCTTCGCCGACTTCGGTCATGTGGTGACCTGCGTCGACAACGACCCGGAACGCATTGCCGGGCTGCTGCGCAGCGAAATTCCAATCTTCGAGCCTGGCCTCGCTGACATTGTCGAATCCAACGTCAAAGCCGGCCGGTTGCATTTCACGACCGACATTAAGGCCGCCGTGCGCGGCGCCCAGGCCGTCTTCATTGCGGTTGGCACCCCGCCCCGCGATGAAGACGGGCGCGCGGACCTGACCTACGTGTACGCCGCCGCCCGGGAAATCGCTGACGCCCTCGACGGGTTCACCGTCGTTGTCACCAAGTCCACCGTCCCTGTGGGCGCCGGGGACGAGATTGAGTGGATCCTGCGGGAGGCTCGCCCGGACGCCCAGTTCGCGGTCGCATCCAATCCCGAGTTCCTGCGCGAGGGCGCGGCGATCTTCGACTTCAAACGGCCGGACCGCATCGTGATCGGCCTCGACGACGCCCACGGCCCCGCCCGTGAAGTGATGGAAGAGCTCTACCGGCCGCTTGATCTCAATCAGCAGCCGATCGTCTTCACGTCGCGGCGCACGTCGGAATTGATCAAGTATGCGGCCAACGCATACCTGGCGACCAAGATCACGTTCATCAACGAGATGGCGGACCTTTGCGAAAAATTGGGCGCGGATGTGCAGGACGTGGCCCGCGGCATCGGGCTCGATCACCGGATCGGCGCGAAATTCCTCAGAGCCGGGCCCGGCTATGGCGGCTCCTGCTTTCCCAAGGACACGATGGCGCTGATCCGCATGGCGCAGGACGCTGGCGCCCCCACTCGCATCGTCGAGAGCGTGGCGGCCGCCAATGAGGCCCGCAAGCGCCGGATGGCGGAAAAGGTGCTGGACGCCTGCGATGGCTCCGTCAACGGCAAGACAATCGCCGTGCTCGGCCTCGCCTTCAAGCCCAACACCGACGACATGCGCGACGCCGCCTCGCTGACCATCATCCCGATCCTGCAATCGCTAGGCGCGCGGGTGCGCGCTTATGATCCCGAGTCCATGGCCCAGGCGCGTCCGCTGCTCACGCAAACGCAGTTTTACGACGATCCTTACGCCTGCCTGTCGGGAGCTGACGCGCTGGTCATCCTGACCGAGTGGGACGCATTCCGTGCTCTGGATCTGGAACGCGTCAAGTCGCTGCTGGCGGCGCCCGTGGTTGTGGACATGCGCAATATCTACCGCCCCAGCGACATGCGCCGGCAAGGATTCCGCTACGTAAGTGTCGGGCGGAATTGATACATGTGAAATTTTGCGCGTTGATGTTGACGCTTCTTTAAGTCCCGATCCGGCAATCTGTCCTCATGCCCGTACGGTGGATGGCAGAGCAGATGGCTAGTCAGGGGATCGGATGTCGCTGATCGTCATCATTGATGACAGAAACACCAACCGGAACATCTTGACAAAACTTGCGGCCAGTATCGAGCCGGGCGTGAGGGTGGAGTCGTTCGGTGACCCTGCGGAAGCGTTGGTCTGACTTGAGAACAATAAGCCGGATCTTGTCATCACCGACTACAAGATGCCGAATATGGACGGGGCCGAATTCATTCGGCGTTTCCGCGAATTGCCCGGCGCTGAAGACATTCCTGTCATCGTCATCACAGTGTACGAGGAGCGAACCTACCGCCTGCGGGCGCTGGAAAGCGGCGCCACCGACTTTTTGCACTCGCCCGTAGACCACCACGAATTCATTACGCGCGCGCGTAATCTCCTCAAGTTGCGCCAGCACCAGCTCCTGCTGGCAGCGCGGGCCACGACGCTGGAGGAAGAACTGGCGAAGAGCGAACGCTCGCGCGAAAGCGAGGTGCGCGACTCCTCACAACGACTGGCGCAGGTGATCGATTCGCTCCCTGTCATGATCACCGCCACCGCCCCGGACGGAAGGATATTGTTCGCCAATGAGGCTCAGGCCAGTTTTCTCGGCCTGAAGACGGGCGAGCTGGTTGGGCGCGATGTCGCTGACGTCTTCCGCACCGCCTTTTCAAGCCAGAACATGACTCTCGACGAGCACGTGTTCCGAGTGGGACAGCCGATGCGCCCATTCGAGGAGGAATTGACGGACCGGAGCGGCGAGACGCGCACGTTCCTCACCGCCAAATTCCCGATTCGTGATCAATCGGCGACCATCCACGCCGTGGTGACAAGCTCGCTGGACATCACCACACAAAAGCAGACGCAAGCCCATTTGCGCCACCTTGCGCATCACGACGCACTGACTGAACTTCCCAACCGGGTGAGCATGAACGAGCGCATGCGCCGTCAGGTGGCGCGCGCACGACGCGGCGACAATATCTTTGCGCTGCACATGCTTGATCTGGACGGGTTCAAGTCCGTCAATGACGTTTTGGGTCACTCTGCAGGCGACCGTTTTATCTGCATGATTGCCGACCGCCTCCGTGCGGCCATGCGCGCTGACGATATGCTCGCACGGCTTGGCGGCGACGAATTTGCGATCATTCAGACAAGCGTCACGCGCAGCGAGGACGCAGCGGATTTCGCCCAGCGCATCCTCACCCAGGTTTCGGAATCGGGCACGTTCGAGGGCACGCCCGTTCGTGCGACGGCGTCAATCGGCATCGCAGTCTATCCGTCCGACGGTGAGGACGGCGAAGAGCTTCTCAAGAACGCCGACATCGCGATGTATCGCGCGAAAGCAGAGCGCGGCAACCGCTTTTGCTTCTATGCGGCGGACATGAAGACTCGCGCGCACAACGAAGCGATGCTTGACGGTCATCTACAGCAAGCGCTCGAGCGCAAAGAGTTTGTGCTCTGGTATCAGCCGCAGGTCGATTTGCGCGCGGGCTGTATCGTCGGCGCGGAAGCCCTGCTGCGGTGGCAACGACCCTCGGTCGGGCTGGTCCCGCCAGCGGTGTTTTTACCACGTGCGGAGGAAAACGGACTTATCGGCGCCATCGATAACTGGGCGATGATGGAAGCCTGCGGCGCCGCCTTGCGCTGGCAAAGATATGCAAAGGCCGAGGGAATCGGCGTCGCCGTGAACCTGTCGCCAACGCAATTTCGAGATCGGTCCACACCGCTCCTTGTCGCCCGGGCGCTTGGCGTGTCAGGCCTCGATCCCCGGCTCCTTGAGCTGGAGCTGACGGAAAGCAGCGTGCTGGAAAGCATCGAGTCTGCGGCGGCCGATCTCACCATGTTGCGGAACATGGGGGTGCGCGTTGCAGTGGATGATTTTGGCATCGGCTACTCGTCACTCAACTATGTGAAGCGGTTGCCGATCACGCGGATCAAGATCGATCAGAGCTTTGTGCGCGACATCGAACACGACCAGAGCGACATCGCCATCGTGCGCGCCATCATCACCCTGGGGCAAGGACTGGGTCTCGAGGTCCTTGCCGAAGGAGTCGAAACTGCCGAACAGGCAAAGCACCTGCTGCAGGAAGGCTGCGCCCTCGTTCAGGGATATTACTTCGCCCGCCCCATGCCTGAGGCGGACTTCATCAATTTGCTGGCGTCCGAACGGACCTACGCGCTTTCGGCCTGACGGGGAGCACATTGATGTCAGCGGACTCAGAACGTAGACGCAAAGCCCGGCCCGTTTTGGCCGCGGCGCTTTTTCTGCTGCTGGGCGCAGGCGGGGGCTATGCCTTCGCTTTCGCCTCAACCGAGCAAACCCAGCACGTTATGTGGCCGGTGAGCGCTGTCATTGCGGCGGCAGGAATTTTTGTCTTCATGCGGTTTCGTCGTGGCCGCGCCCCCACCATTGCCGCCGGCGGGACTGCGTCGCTCGCGCACAAGGCGGCACAGCCAGCGCCCGAACCAGCGATGGCGGAAGCGCCAGAACCCATGGTCAGGGCCGGGACTGACGAACCGATGATCCATCTGGATGGGCCCGAAATCGATCTCGACACGCTGGAAAGCCTCAGGAAGCTGGGCGGCGACGACTTCGTCAAGGAAGTGATGGGGCAGTTCATTTCTGAAGGGGTGGTGACGCTCTTCAAGGTTGCCCAGTCTATCGGTGAGCTGAACGCATCGGAATATGCGGCGCAGGTACACGCATTGCGCAGCAGCGCTGCAAATGTGGGCGCGCGCAGGCTCTACAAGCTTTGTCTGGAATGGCGCGAATTGTCCGAAAGCGAAATCGCGGAATCGGGCTCTGCTCGCTTCCTGCAGTTCCAGCGCGAATTTTCCGCGGCGGAAAGGTTGCTGACGGAGCATCACAAAGGCGCCGGTCGCGACGTCGCGTCGATCGCGAAGGCGGGGTAAGCTCGCGTCTTCGCGGGAGACGAAGACATGAAGCCTGAAGCTTTACCGGATGCCGATATTACCCGGACATTGACCCGCGACCTGGCGCATTGGCGGCTACACGGCAACGCCTTGCGGCGGCTCTATCGGGTCAACGGGTTCCGCAGCGCCTTGCTGGCGGCCAACGCCATCGGCCATCTGGCCGAGACGACCTGGCATCACCCGGAAATATCGATCTCATGGGGCAAGGTTGAGGTGTCGCTGTGGAGCCATGACGCGGGTGGCGTCACTGAGCGCGATCTGGCGCTCGCACGAATGATCGAAGATCTGGTCGCGTGGCGGCCGGCGACCGCGCCTTTCGAAGGCAGCCCGCCCAGCGGCGAAAACGCTTACGTTTTGCCTGACTGAAAACAAAAACGGCCCCGCGAAACCGCGAGGCCGCAATTTGAAATAACGACCCGCTATTCGTTGGCTTCAGGATCGCGCGAGCTGTGCGAGGCGTGGCCGCCTTTGCGGCCGGCTTCGCTGGCCAGCTCGTGGTCGCGAGAAAAGCTGCGCATCGTGGGACGGACGCTCTGGCCGCCTTTTCGACCGGCTTCCGCCGCCAGATTCCGGTTCCGCGCGAAGCTGCGTTTCTCCTTGGGAACGCTGGTGCCGCCCTTGCGAGCGATCTGCTTTTGCTTTTCGGGGTCCATCGAAGCAAAACCCCGTGTCGACTTACGAGTGGGCTTGTCCGTATCCATCAGAAACCCATTTCTCCGCGAAGGGGGCGCTCGTCGCGCTGTTTTCTCTGATCCCCACCGCGCGCGGAGGGGTCCTTCTGAAGCTGGGCCGCCCGCGCCACCACGCGGCGAGATACGGCCGAGACTGTGGAACAATCGCAAGCTGCGGCGGAAGTTCCATCGAAATTGCATCGCTTGAAAGGAATTTCTTTCAGGCGAACTAAACGGCGTAAGATCGACTTTTCCGCCTGGCAACAAACAGGTACGAAATGCCAACTGACACTATGAAGCCAAGCTTGCGGCAGGAATTTGACGCCTTCGGGGCAATTGAGGTCGAGGCGTCGCGATATTGGGGCGCGCAGACACAGCGCTCGCTCGAAAACTTTGATATCGGCGGCGAGCGGATGCCGCTTTGTCTCGTAAAGTCGCTGGCTCTGGTCAAGCTGGCGGCCGCTCATGTGAACAAGGCCGCAAGGATTCTCGACGCCGGAGTGGCTGACGCCATCGCGGGCGCTGCGCGCGACATAATCGACGGGCGACTGGACGATCATTTTCCACTGGTCGTCTGGCAGACGGGCTCCGGCACCCAGACGAACATGAACGTCAACGAGGTGATCGCCAATCGCGCCAACGAAGCTTTGGGCGGCGTGCGGGGGGCGAAGGAACCCGTCCATCCCAACGATCACGTCAACCTGGCCCAATCGTCCAACGATTGTTTCCCCACAGCGATGCATGTGGCTGGCGTGCTGGAGATTGAAGATCGCCTGCTTCCTGCACTGGACGCCTTGCGAGACACGCTGACACGCAAAGCGAACAACTTTGCGGCCATCGTGAAGATCGGCCGCACGCATATGCAGGATGCGACACCCATCACACTGGGTCAGGAATTTTCCGCGTGGGCGGCGCAAGCTGCGCTTGGCGGCGCACGGATACGCGCTGCCCTGCCCGATCTGCTGTCGCTGGCGCAGGGCGGCACGGCCGTGGGCACGGGCCTGAACACCCATGAGGGATTTGCCGAAGCATTCGCCAGCGAGTTGGCGTTGCTAACCGGCAAGTCGTTCGTCACCGCGCCCAACAAGTTCGAAGCGCTCGCCTCGCATGACGCGATGGTGTTTGCGCATGGCGCACTCGCGGCGCTGGCCGTAGGCCTGTTCAAGATCGCCAACGACATCCGGCTGCTGGGCAGCGGGCCGCGCTCGGGCATTGGCGAACTAGCCCTGCCTGAGAACGAGCCGGGATCGTCCATCATGCCGGGCAAGGTGAACCCGACACAGGCCGAAGCGATGACGATGGTGTGCGCCCGCGTCATGGGCAATGAAGCGACGATCATGTTCGCAGGCTCGCAGGGGCATCTGCAGCTCAACGTGTTCAAGCCAGTGATCGCCGACGCCTTCCTGCAATCCGTGCGGCTGCTGGCGGACGCGTGCAACAGCTTTCGCGCCAATTGCATTGAAGGCATTGGCGCCAACGAGGCGCGTATCCGCGAATTGGTCGAGCGCTCGCTGATGCTCGTCACTGCGCTGGCGCCAAGCATCGGATATGACGCTGCAAGCGCCATCGCCAAGAAGGCGCACGCCAACGGCACGACGTTGCGTGAAGAAGCGCTGGCGAGCGGGCTTGTTGATGGCGCAACGTTTGACGCCATCGTGCGGCCCGAAGCGATGCTCGCGCCCTCGCCCAAACCCGAGGCGACCTAGCGGATCATCTCTGCATCAGGCCTCAAGCACGCGCGGGTCAGCGCGTCGAAGCGATGGCGTTCTTCGGTTGCAAGGCTGTTGGCAAGCACCTGACGCCACAAGCCGACATTTTTTGAATCGCGCACAACGCAGTCGCAGGCCTTCTCGCAAAAATCGCGCGCCGGGCCGGCGGCTGTGCATTCAAGCGTGCAGGAGAGGCGGAAATCAGCTTCTTGCGTCGCGCTGTCGGCGCCGACAGAGCCGAAGTTTGCGCTCGCGGTCGCCGCGACAAACACGATGGCGAGCAGCACCGGCTGATGCAGCACATACACTGCAAGCGAGTGACGACCGCCGAAGGACAGCGCGTTCGCGAGGCTCCCCCGCGCGCGCCATTGCGCAAGGCTTTCCGGCACGCCCCGCGCGATGATGGCTTGCGCAATCCCCAAGCCAATCAGCGTGAAGCCGGCCCATGGAAACAACGGCCGCCAATCGAGCGTGCGCGGCTCGCTCACGCCGAGACCAAGAAACCAGTGCAGGGAATCAAATGACGGGCTCGCAAACACCCACGGCGCAAGAACGATGAGAACGCCCACGCCCAATGAAACAAACCAACGCGCGCGCAAGAACGCCAGCGCAATCGCGCTTGCAGCGGCGATGCAATGCAGGATGCCGAACGCGATGAAAGCCTCGGGCATAAAGAAATAGGTGCCCAACGACACGAGCGCTGCGGCTCCCGCCACCAGGGCGGTTCGTCGCGCGTAGGCGCCAGGGTTGAACCCGCCTTGCGCCGCAAGCGCTAGGCTGACGCCCACGAGCGCGAGAAAACTAACCGCGATGATGTGGCCGAAAAACTGAAAGCGCGGATCGTAGAAGGTCGAGGGCGAAACAAAATTATAAAAGCTCAGATCCCACACGAAGTGATAAACGCCCATGGCCGCCAACGCGACACCACGCGCGGCGTCGACGGCTTCTATACGCGGGCGTGAAGGGTTCACTTTTCCCCGCTCACTTCTTCACGTCCGCCTTGAACTTGCCGAGGATCATGTCCGGCGCGGACGTGTTGTGCTTGGACACTGTCGTGCGCCCCAGCCAGAACTCGCTGGCGTCGGCATTCTTGAAATCCATCACGTGGCCTTCGCCCCAGCGCTTTGCGTCCTTGGGCTTGTAGGCGATGCGCGACGCGTCGTTGTTGAAATCGGTGATGTACATCGAACGCAGCGACGCGAACGGAAGGTTGCGCGGGATGGCGCCTTCCAGCGTAACGTCCAGCGCCACATGCTCGGTGTCGAGCGCTTCGATCTTCATTTTCGCCGAGCCGCCGCGCGCGAAATCAAGCGTGAATGTCTTGGCCTGCGCATCGTAGGTGATGAGCTTGAGATCGACGATGGGGCGATCCTGTATTTCCACCGGGCCGATCAGGAACGACGAGCCATACGCGGTCCACCGCATGTCCGCGAACGGCAGCGGCCGCGCGCGCCAATAGCCATCGGGCGGATAGACAACGAGGACTTCCTCGGCGCGCTCGCGATGCAACGTCCACACCTGCATCAAATGAATTTCGCGAAACGTTGTGTCGACCTTGTTCTCTGTGTCGATGATGCGGATCGGCGTGTTCGCGCCGCGCCAAAAGGTCGGATAGGTGTAGGCGACCAGCTGAAATTCGGGCGTCTCAAAGATCGTGCGGCGCACGGTCTTCTTGACCGATGTGGCCACCACGGGGTCCGCGCTCATGTCGCAGGCGGTGAAGTCCGGCAGATAGCGATCAACGCCGATCGTCCCGATGTAGGCGGGATGAACCGCCTGCACGCGAAACGCCTTCACGTCAGGGGCGGCAAAGTCGATCTGGATGTTGTCCTTCTCGGCGCACAACACCGGCTCGCTGCGGTTCGTCACAGCCACCGCGATCTCGTCCGCGTCGAAGGGTTTGGCTGGCAGGCTGGTGGGGGCGGGCTGCGCGAGCGCGGAATTTGCGAACACGCCGACGAGCAATACAGCGGCGAGGATTTTCAGGGCTTTCATGCAACCTCTGGCAGTTCAGCAATCTGTTCGGACCGGCTTCCCGGATGTGCGAGCGCCGCGATGATGGGCGGCGTTTCGATTTCCTCGGGGATGGCGCAAAGGCCGATGCGCGCCATCGCGGCGCCAAGCCGGGGATCAGCCGTCGCCACAGCGAAGGGAATGGCGAGGAAATAGCCCGCGGTCAACGGCAGCGACCACAGAATGAGGCCAGGCGCCAGCGCCAGCGCGAACGCGAGCAGCAGGAAGCCAAACAGTGTCTGAGGCCACAGACCTCGCGCCGCCGTGCCCCATGACAGCGCATGGGCGTCGCGCGCCTGCCCGTTCCACACCACGGCGCGGCCAAACAGCAGGCCGATCATGAACAGGCTGGTGCGCACCGTCACGGCCGCCGAAATGAGGAAGGAGAACAACAGCTCGGTCACCGCGCCCGCCGCAAAGCGCAGGCCGCCGCCGTAGCGGGCCAGCCCGCCTTTCGTCAGCGCGATATCGAGGAAGCCCGCCAGCTTGGGCGCCAGATACATGAACATGAACGCGCCGTAGAGCCCGAGCGCCGACGCCGCGGGAAACAATGCCGTCGGCTCGCCGTCCAGCGGCTTGATGGCGGAGAGCGCGATAATCGCCGTCCACGCCGGGATGCCGATGAACATCGAGATCGCCCAGACAAGCTGAAAGCGGCTCATGGGCAGCAGGCCCTTCATGCCCAGCAGGCGGAAATATTGCATATTGCCCTGGCACCAGCGCAGATCACGGCGCGTGAATTCGAGCAGGGTCGGCGGGTTTTCCTCCCAGCTTCCAACCTCTTCCGCCAGCACGCGCACTTCAAAACCGGCGCGGCGCATCAGGACCGCCTCCACCTGATCGTGCGACATGATCTGACCGCCCAGCGGCGGGCCGCCTGGCAGCACGGGCAGGTGGCAATGCTCAACGAAGGGGGCGATGCGCACCAGCGCGTTATGGCCCCAGAAGGGGCCGCAATCGCCCACCCACCAGGCGCTGCCCATCGTGTAGGGCCGCATGCCGTGGCGCATGCCAAACTGGAAGATGCGCGCAAAGGCCGACTGGCTGGGCGCGCCAACCACAAGGCTCTGCAGGATGCCAAGTTTAGGATAGGCCTGCCCGATCCGCACAAGGTGCAGGATCGTCGCGCCGTCCATCAGGCTGTCCGCGTCCAGCGGCAGCATGAAATCGTAACCGGCGCCCCAGCGGTCGCAGAAATCGCGCACATTGCCAGCCTTGTAGCCCTCATTGCTCGTGCGGCGGCGATAGAACAGCTTGTCCGCCGAGGCGCCCGCGCGCGCCTTCCATGCGGCGAAGGCCTGCTCCTCGGCCTGCGCGACCACGTCGTCGTTGGTGTCTGACAGGACAAACCAGCCAAACGCCTCGCCCTGCCCCGTGGCGTCGACGAACGCTTTCACGGTGGCGATGCGGGCGAAGGCGCGCGCCGGGTCTTCATTGCGGATGGTCATCAGCACGGCGGTTGTGGCCGTGAGCGGCGCGCTTGAATCCCCAGCTGCTGCAAAGGGCGCCACCGCCTCGCGCGCATTGGCCCCGCCATGCAGCAACCAGACGCCGATCAGCGCATTCCACACGCCCAGCACGCTCCAGGGCGCGGCGATGGCGAAGCAGGCGAAGATGAGGATATCCACCACGCTCCAGCCGGAGACGGACAGGATACTGGCCAGCCAGTACAGCAGCGCCAGATAGGTCATTGCGTTAAGGCCGGTTACGATGAGCCGGCGGCGCAACAGGACGGCGCGGCTTTGCAAACCGGCGGGGGTCAAGCCTGCGCTGGCGCTGTCTGGTTGGGAAATCATGTACGCGACGCTCTATGCAAGAGTTCGATAGCCAGTAACTCGCCCGCACGAAACCTGCGGCGAAAAACATTAGCGAGCCTGAGTATGCCGGTCGATAAAATAGAGGGCGCAACGCTGACGGAAAGGGCGCTGTGGTTTGAAGCGCCGGGACGCGCCGCGTTGCGCCCCGCAGTCCTGTCGCCGCTGGGCGCAGGGCAGGCGCGGGTGCGCACGTTGTTTTCAGGCATAAGCCGGGGGACAGAACGTCTGGTCTTCACGGGTAAAGCGCCGCCTTCCGAACATGCCCGCATGCGCTGCCCGATGCAGGAAGGGGAGTTCTCTTTTCCCGTGAAATACGGCTATTGCGCGGTCGGCGTCGTGGAAGAGGGTCCGGCCGAGCTTGTCGGGCGCCATGTCTTTGCGCTGCATCCCCACCAGAGCGGCTTTGTCGCCGACGCCGCCCAGCTTCGCGCCCTCCCCGATGGATTGCCGCCACGCCGCGCCGTGCTGGGCGCCAATATGGAGACGGCGTTGAACGCGCTGTGGGATTGCGGCGCGGGGCCCGGTGACCGGATCGTGATCGTGGGGGCGGGCGTTGTGGGCATGCTGACCGCGTACCTCGCCGCCCGCCTGCCGGGCGCCGATGTGACGCTGGTTGATCTGGAGCCGTCGCGGGCGCAGATCGCCGCCAGCATCGGCGTTCCTTTTGAGCGCGCCGACGCCTTTGCCGCGCAAGGCTGCGCCGAGGCGGACGTGGTGTTCCACGCCTCCGTCAGCGCGGGCGGGCTGGCGCTGGCCATCGGGTCAGCGGGGATGGAGGCGAGCATCGTCGAGATGAGCTGGTACGGCGAGGGCGCAGTGGCCGCGCCGCTGGGCGGGCCATTTCATTCCAAACGCCTGCGCCTGATTTCGACGCAGGTGGGGCAGATTTCCCCCTCCCGCCGCCCGCGCTGGGATTACGCGCGGCGCATGGGGAAGGCGATGGAGTTGTTGCGCGACGAGCGGCTCGACGCGCTGCTTGATGTGGAGGTGGCGTTTGAAGATTTGCCCGCGCGGGCGGAAGAGATTTTTGCGCCGGGGGTAAAGGGATTGGGTGTTGTGGTGAGGTATTAGCCCCCTCATCCGACCCTTGCTGCGCAAGGGCCACCTTCTCCCGCAAGGGGAGAAGGAAGGCGACGTTCACGAGTGCGGGAAACCCTTCTCCCCTTGCGGGAGAAGGTGGCTGGCGGAGCCAGACGGATGAGGGGTTCTACACTCCCAACGCTGGCACCAACCGCCGCGCATTGCCCTCTTCGACCATGCGCAATTCATCCGCAGAAAACCCTCCGGCGCGCAGGCCTCCGAGATTTTCGCTCATCGACATGTAGGGAAAATCGGAGCCGAACATCAGCTTGTCGGCGCTTGTGAAGGCGCGCAGCGCTGCGAGGGCGGGGGCTGAGGTTGCGTTGGCGGTTTCAAAATAGAGCTTGTCAAATACGTTCATAATGTCGCCGCCAGGCGCGATATCGGCGCGCGCTTTGGAATGGCGCGACAGCGCCTCGATGCGATGGGCGAGCATCGGCAAGGCCCCGCCACCGTGGGAGAAAACAAATTTGATATCGGGATATTTGCGAAACGCGCCATTGACCAGAAGGCTGACAATGGCGCGCGTCGTATCCAGCGGATATTCGATCCACGATCCGTGCGCGCCGTCCACAAGCCCCTCGCAACAGAACGGCGCGAGGGGATGAAAATAAACCAGCGCCTTGCGGCGATTGAGTTCTTCAAACACCGGCGCGAAGGCGGGATCGCCCGGCCACATGTCGCCAAAGCTTGTGGCCATTTCGATGCCGCTGACGCCCAGCGTATCGAACGCGTATTCAATCTCGCGCAAACTGCCTTCCACATCGCGGCAGGTGATGAACCCAAATTGCGCGTGACGGCCCTTGTGATCGCGCACCAGCTGCGCGCCATACTCGTTGACCGAGCGCACAAGCCCGCGCCATTCCTGCGGCGCATGGAACCAGTGCAACGGCGCGGACGCCAGCGAGAGCACGCTTTGCGCCACGCCGCTTCGGTCCATCTCCTCGAGCAGTTTTGCGGGCGTCCAGTTGGCGATATTGCCCGGCAGATGGCCGCCGCCCTTCCTCCACGAGGCCTTCAGATCATCGGAGAAAAAGTGGCAATGCACGTCCAGCACGCGCGACGCGCCGCCGCCCGCCTTGGCCTCTCTCGCCCGCTCATCCGTTTGCGGGCTCGAAGCGGCGCCCGCTGAGGCGGATGGCGCGGACGCCCCGCCCGACTGAGCGCGAGGCGCGAGGCGGCGCCGCGCGTTTGGCGATTTGGCGGCGGACGGTCGCAGCGTCAGCGGCTGGCAGCACCCGGCGCGGCAAACGGCGCCGGATGCTGGCGACCCGGACACGACAGCCGGGCCGGAATGAGCGATGAACGACATGGACGGCCCCTAATTCTTGATGGACTTTTCACTGGCGCCGGTGCGGAAGCTGTTCACGCGCTCCACGAGCTCCTTGGGCGTGTTGTAGAGATCGACAAGCAATTCGGTGATTTCCTCACCGGTGATCGGCTCGATTTCGAGATCGAGTTTCTTCGCCTCGGCCATGAAGGCGGGGTCCTTCAGCGTCTCCAGGAAGGCCTTGCGCAGCGCCGTGACGCGATCCGCCGGCACGCCGGGCGGCGCGGCGAAGGGGCGGCCCATTTCCTGCGTGGCGAAGATGAGCTGCAGGGCGCGCTTGTCATCCTCCTTGGTGACGAGATCCATCATCAGCGGCACGTCCTTGAGTTCGGGGTGCGGCTTGTAGGAGAATTGCGCGATCAAATTGATCTTGCGCTGTTCGGCCCAGTCCGGCCGCGTGGTCTTGAGGCTCGCCCAACCAAAGCCGCAGCGCCCCTCGACCTCGCCGCGCTCGACGGCGAGCGAGATATCGTTACCGCCGTAGCCAAGTATAATCTGGAATTTTGTGCCTAGCATGGCGTTCATCATGCGCGGCATCACGGAATCGGAACCGGCGGCGGCGCTTGCTCCCACCGGAATCGCGAGGTTGCGCGCGTCGGCGACACTTTTCACCTTCGACTCGGGCCGCGTGAAGCAGACGCTTGTCTGCTTGGCCGCGCTGCCTATCCAGGTGAACTTGCGCCCGTCGAAGTTTGCACCCTGTGGAGACACGAGCGGCTCGAGTCCGATCCGCTCGTGGAAAATGCCGAAAGAAAGCCCGTCCTTTGGCCCCACATTGTACAGCCAGTTGGCGAGGGTGAGGCCCGTCGCGCCTTCCATGAACTTGAGCACCGTTGTCGGATTGCCCGGGATATGCTTGCCCATGTGACGCTCCAGCAGGCGCGCATAGGCGCTGTAAGCGCCCCCGGCACTGTGCCCGCTCAGAATGGTCAGCGTCTTGCCCTTGTAGAACTGGTCTGCTGGCTGGGCGGACGCGCCGCCTGCAACAACCATGGCCGACAAAAGGCCTGTCGCGAGCCAACCGATGCTCTTCATGTGCTTCCCTCCGAATTTTGGCGTTCGCCTTGATGTGGGCCGATCATGGTTCGGCCGGACCGCTTTTGCAATTCAGATGTCAGCAAAAGGCGGGAAAGCCCCGACTTGCCATTTGCCTGCGCTCGCGCCACGTAAGGCGCTGCTTATCCAGTGTCAGGAGTATCCATGTACGCCGTCGAAGTGCGCGACCACATCATGATCGCCCATTCATTCAAGGGTGACCTGTTCGGCCCCGCGCAGAAATTGCACGGCGCGACGTTCGTCGTGGATGTCGCCTTTTTCCGCGAGGAGCTGTCCTCCGACGGCGTTGTGGTGGACATCGGCCGCGCGCATGACGCGTTGAAGGCGACGCTCGGGCCGCTCAATTATCAAAACCTAGACGGCCTGCCGCAATTTGCCGGCAAGCAGACGACCACCGAATATCTCTCGCGCTATATTTTCGACGCTATGGCTGACGCCGCGCGCACGGGCGCGCTGGGACCGGGCGGCGAGGGCATCGTCAAGATTTGCGTCAAGCTGCATGAATCCCACGTCGCGCGCGCCTGGTACGAGGGCAAGGTTTAAGTGAGAGAGGCGATAAAGCTCGCGTTCGCCATTCCCGGCGATCTGACGACGCCGACGGGCGGCTATGTCTATGACCGGCGCGTGCTGGCGTTGCTGGCGGGCCATGGCGTGAACGCGCGCCTGCTGGCTCTGCCGGGCTCGTTTCCCTTTCCGCCGCAGGCTGATCTTGAAACCACGCGGGCCGCGCTGGAAAGCGTGGCGGCGGACGAGGTCATTCTGGCTGACGGGCTGGCCCTTGGCGCCTTTACACCTTCGATGGCAGGCGCCATCCGCGCGCCCCTGATCGCCTTGTGCCACCATCCGCTGGGGCTGGAGGCGGGCTTGTCGGACGAGCAAGCGCACGGCCTGATCGAGAACGAACGCGTCATGCTGGCGCGCAGCGATCATGTCATCGTCACCAGCAAGACGACGCGGGCGATTCTGATCGAGCAATTTGGCGTTGCCGCTGACGCCATCACGGTTGCCGAACCGGGCGTTGATCGCGCACCGCCTGCGCGGGGCGGTGGATCAGAAACTGTCAACATCATCGCCGTTGGCTCCATCGTGCCGCGCAAGGGTTATGACATTTTGATCGAGGCGCTTGCGCAGATGCAGGACCTCGACTGGCGCCTGCGGATTGTTGGCGCGCTGGACCGAGCGCCCCGCGCCGTGGCGGCCCTGCATGCGCAGATTGAAAGTTCAGGCCTGGCGCAGCAGGTTGAATTCACCGGCGCGGCGGATGACGCCGGGGTAGCTGCTTTCTACCATGAGGCAGACCTCTTCGTGTCGGCCTCACGATATGAAGGCTATGGCATGGTGCTCGCCGAAGCGATGGTGCGCGGCTTGCCGATTGTTTCTTCAACGGGCGGCGCGGCGGCGGACACTGTGCCCGACAACGCGGCGTTAAAAGTTGCCCCCGAAGACGTGACGGCGCTTGCAACCGCATTGCGGCGCGCGACAAGCGACGCAGGCTTGCGCGCGCAACTTGGCGCAGCGGCGCTTGAGGCTTCTGTTGACCTGCCCACATGGGACAGCGCGGCCGGGACAATCGCTGACGTTGTTCGCGCCATTCACATGAGAGCACGCCGATGAGTTTCTCGCCTGAATGGCTCGCACTGCGAGAGCCTGTCGATCATCGTTCGCTGTCACATGAGCTTCGCGTGCAGGCGGCGGGGCATGTGGCATCCGCATCGCCTGTGCGCGTGATGGACATGGGCTGCGGCTCCGGCTCAAACCTGCGCGCGCTGGCCGACCATCTTGGCGAGGCGCAGCACTGGACGCTGGTGGACTGGGACGAGATCCTGCTGGCGCATGCGCGCGATGCGCTTTCTCAATGGGGTGAAGGGGCGCACGATGAAGATGGCGCGCTGGTTATTCATCGCGGAGGCAAGCGGATCGAAGTTCTGTTTGAACGCGCTGATCTGGCGCGCCATGTGGCGCATGCGCTGGAGCGGCCGCTTGATCTTGTCACCGCAGCGGCCTTTTTCGATCTGGTGTCGGAAGACTGGATGGACGGATTTTCCGCCGCGCTGGCGGCGCGTTCAACGCCACTTTACACGACGCTGACCTACAACGGCGTGGAGCACTGGAGCCCGCCCCATGCAGCCGACGCGGCGATGCGCGAAGCGTTTCACGCGCATCAACACAGCGACAAGGGATTTGGGCCTGCGGCCGGGCCAGACGCAGCGGACGCGCTGACGCGCAGCCTTGCGCGTCAGGGCTATCGCGTCACACGCGCCTCTTCGCCCTGGTTGCTGACGTCAGCGGACGCGCGGCTCATCAGCGATCTCGCACACGGCGCATCGAACGCAGTGCGCGAAACCGGGCTTGTTGGGGAAGCCGATATCGACTCATGGCTTGATGCGCGCGCCAGAGCCAGCGGCTGCGAAGTTGGCCATGCAGATATTTTTGCCGTTAAAGTATGAGCCTCAGCCGCCCCAGCTTTTCGGCAGCATCCGCCAAAGCACCGTGTCCTTGTTGATGAACGTGTGCTTGATCGTCGCCCCGATGTGCATCAGCACGAGAAGCGTCAATGAAATGGCCCCGATGAAATGCATGCGCTGGAAGAATTTGAACGTCTCTTCATTCTGCGCGATCAAATGCGGCAGCGTGAACAGGCCAAACACTGACACATCGACGCGATAGGCTGACGTCATCAGCCAACCGCCAATCGGCATGCCCAGAAGCAGAACATACATGGCGTAGTGCACGAACGCCGATGCGAAGCGCTCGAAGGCGGTAAGACCAGCAGCCGGGCCCGGCGCGCCGTGCGCAATGCGGATAAGCACGCGCGCCAGCGCAATGGCGAAGACAAGAACGCCGAAGGAGCGATGCAAATTGTAGAGATTGTTCTGCAGGGCGCCCTCGCCGATGTTCGTCATCACAATCCCTGCCGGAATGATGAACAGGATTATCAGCGCCGTGATCCAGTGCAGCGTCTTGCTCCACACAGAATAATCGGTCGTCGCAAGCGCGCTATCGTTGATGCTCATGTCGTCGCCTATTTTGTGAACCTAGCGTTAGGGTTAACCGCGCAAATTACAATCGAACAGGACGTCGCCATCGGGAAACGGCCAGACGCGGACGGACGGGCGCAGCGCATCTTTCAGGTCGCTGATCGGCGAAAGATCGATCCCCTGCTTGCCCGACCCGATGATGACCGGAGCGACGAGCACATGCAAACGGTCGAGCGCTTTGGCCTCCAGAAAATGCGCAATGGTCTTCGCGCCGCCTTCCACGAGCACCCGGCGCAACCCGCGCTCAAAAAGCGCCGCGCAGATGTCGGCGGGGGCGATGCGGCCATCGGGTCCGCCTAATACTATCAGTTCGTCGCAGCCCGCGGGTCTGGGCCGCTCGACGCCGGAAATGACGATGCGCCGCGCGCCATCGTCGGCGAGCCAGCGTTGCTGGCCCTGCGTCCGCCCACTTGGATCGAGCACCACGCGCGCGGGGCTTGGTCCGCTTGTGCGACGCACATTCAACTGCGGGTCGTCGGCCAGGATGGTTCCCGCTCCAACGAGGACGGCGTCCACGTGAGAGCGCAGCCTGTGCAAGTGGTCGAGCGCGCAAGAATTGTTGATGTCACGCGACTGCCCCGTCACCGTCGCGATCCGGCCGTCCAACGATTGCCCCAATTGTCCGATCACATAAGGTCGGCTCATCGGCGCTTCGCGCAGTGATCCGAAGATTTCGTCATACGTAAGCGGATCAGTTGTGCGGTTTGCACGTTTAGCTTGAAGGTTGCCATCAGCGGCGCCCATGTAGTCTCCTTATAAAACCAGTTTCCTGGATAAAATTCCCAATTTGCGATATGGAAACGTCACGTGGCCCGGGTACTTACGAGCTGCAAACTGTGCCGGATCCTAACGCATCAGTCAGTTCGAGGGTCGCGTGTCGGAATACAAAAGCATTCTAGCGGCGGAGGGTGGCGCCAACCAGATCGCCGTTGATCGCGCGATCTCGGAATTGCGCTCCGGCCGCCCTGCAATTATCAGATCTGGCCGCAATCACATCATCGTGACGTGCGTCGAGACGCTTGAGCCGCGCATGGCGACGAAGCTTGAGGCCCTGGCGCGCGGTCGTGCCCGTCTCATCCTGCCCGCTCCCCGACTGCGTCGGCTTGGTCTTGAGCGGACAGAGCCGGGGCATTTCGCGCTCCCCAAAATCAATCTGGACCGCATCGCCACGCTCGCGCTGGAAGTCGGCGCGCGTTTTGACGCCCCTGTCGCCGCGCTGTCGTCCATAGACAAGGCGGCGCTGGAACTGCTCCGCCTCTCTCTCGTCCTGCCAGCGGCCATCATTGTCCCGGTGACGGCGCGCGCGGCGGCCGAGAGTGGGTTGATCGTCGCCGAAACCAGCTCGGTCTTCGAGTATCGCGGCCGCAAGGTTGTCGAACTCAAGATCGTGGGCCGGGCTCCCGTGCCGCTGGAAGGCGCGCCAGACACGGAATTCGTCGTGTTCCGCGGCGGCGAGGGCCTGCGCGATCAGGTGGCAATCCTCATCAGCAAGCCGGATCTGACCAAGCCAATCAATGTGCGCCTGCACTCGGCGTGCCTGACGGGCGATCTCTTTGGCAGCCTGAAGTGTGATTGCGGCGACCAATTGCGCGACACCGCGAAATTCATGGCGCAGAACGGCGGCGGCGTGCTGCTATATCTGGATCAGGAAGGGCGCGGAAACGGGCTTTCCAACAAGATGCGCGCCTATAAGTTGCAGGCGCAGGGCTTTGACACTTACGACGCGGACGAAGTGCTCGGGTTCGAGCATGACCAGCGCGGGTTCGACTTCGCGGCGGAGATGCTCAAGCAATTGGGCGTGCACGCTGTGCGCGTGATGACGAACAACCCCGTCAAGATTGCGGCGCTGCGCGCGGCGGGGCTCGACATCGTATCCGATCAGCGGGTATTGGGTCGCATGAACGATCACAACGTCCGCTACCTTGCGTCCAAGCGCGATCGAGCGGGCCATATCATCGACGTGGACCAGCTCACCGCATATGGCGCCGTCAAGGAATAAGCACACGTTTCACGTTCCGCACGGACAACGGCCGGGCTATGCCCCGGCCGTTTTCGTTTTCATCGCCGCGTCATTTCTCCTCGCATGGCCCTGGCTATCGGGGTCAGTGACAATCCCGTGGGACGCGAAGGCGCATTTTTATCCGCAGCTCGTGTTCCTTGCGAACTCGCTTCACGAGGGCCAGTCGCCGTTCTGGACGCCCTATGTATTTGGCGGGCATCCGCAGATCGCCGACCCGCAATCGCTGATTTTTTCGCCCTATTTTCTGCTGGCGCTCTTTGGGCCCGCGCCATCGTTCGCGGCGTTCGACGCTGTCGCGTTTGGCATGCTGGTCGCTGGGGGGCTGGCGCTGATGGGCCTGTTCCGCGATCAGGGCTGGCGCGCGGAAGGGGCTGTCATCGCCGCGCTGGCCTTCGCCTTTGGCGGCTCGGCGGCCTGGCGTGTTCAACATATCGGCCAGATCCTTTCGCTTGCGTGGTTCGCCATCGCGCTGTTTTTGCTCCTGCGCGCCATCGACCGACGCTCTATCCTTTGGGGCGCGCTGGCAGGGCTGACGGCGGGGCTGATGATTGTCGGGCGCGATCAGGTGGCGTGGTTTTGCACGTGGATTCTCGTGTTCGTCGCCGCCGCGCGCGTTCTGGACGGCGGCTGGCGTTGGGAGAACTTGCGGCTTTACATTCCCGCGCTGGGCGCCGGCGCAGTTGCGGGCGTCGCCACCATCGCCCTGCCCATCGCGTTGACGCTGGCGCTGGCCGGTGATTCCAATCGCGCCGCCATCGATTTTGAAGGCGCGGCTGGCGGCTCGCTGCACCCCGCCGCGCTTTACACTTTGATCTCGGCGAACCTGTTTGGCACGGACGGCCCGTTGAGGGATTACTGGGGTCCGCCCAATCCCGATTTATGGGGCCAGACCAATCTGGCGCTCGCCCGAAACATGGCGAACGTCTACATGGGTGCGCTGCCCATCGTCGCCATCCTCATCCTGGGCGTCTTGCGCGGCGGATTGCTGGGCAAGGAAATCCGCGTTTACGTCATCGCGGCGGCGGTCCTGCTACTTTTTGCGCTGGGCAAATACACGCCGTTTTTCGCGCTGGCCTTTCATCTGCCGGGCGCTGACCTGTTTCGGCGCCCGGCAGACGCCACCTTTCCGCTCGGCGCGCTGCTCGCCATCATCGCTGGCTATCTCGTGCATCGCCTGGCGGACGGCGATTGGCGCGGCACGACGCTGCGCCGGTTTCTGGAAGCGGGCGCCGTGCTTGCGATGTTCCTGCTTTGCGTCCTCGTGGCGGCGCTGAAGGGCAAACTGGCGGACGTGGCGCCCGTGCTCGCAGGGACATTCTTCTGGCTCTATGCCGCGCTTGTCCTGCTCTGGCTCATTCCCCGGCTGCGCGAGCGCGTTCTGGCGCATACGCTGGCCATCACAGCGCTTGGCGTGGTTCTGTTTCTCGATCTGCGCATCAACAATGGGCCGAATGAATCGACAGCCTTGCCGCCGTCGGTCTACGACGCCCTGCGGCCAGATTCGCGTGACCCGACGCTCGCAGCGCTCAAAGACCGCCTGCGCGATAACGTGGCGCCCGACCGTCGCGACCGCGTGGAAATGGCGGCTATCGATTTTCACTGGCCGAATGTTTCGCTGTCGCACGGCCTCGATCATTCGCTTGGTTACAACCCGCTTCGGTTGCGCTGGTTCGCGCAGGCCACCGGGACCATCGACCACGTGGCCCTTCCCGATCAGCGCCGTTGGGCGCCGCTGTTTGCGCGCCATAATTCGCCGCTGGCCGATCTTCTTGGCGTGCGGTGGATCGCAACGGGCGTGCCTGCCGGGGACCTGGACAAATCATTCAAGCCCGGCGACCTCATCGAAATCGGCCGCACAAAGTCCGCTTATCTTTATGAGAACCCGCGCGCCTTGCCGCGCGTTCTCTTCGCCACGCGCGCGCAGAACGCCGACTTTGCATCCATGATCGAGATGGGCGTCTGGCCGACGACGGACTTCCGCAATGTTGTCCTGCTTGAAGGCGCAGCAGCCGATGAGAAGCCCCGCGCGTCCGGTCGCACGCGGGTCTCGTCCTACAAGAACACGGAAGTGATCGTCGACGTTGCATCACCTGACGGCGGCTGGGTCGTGCTCAACGATGTCTGGCATCCGTGGTGGCGTGTGGAGATTGACGGGCAACCCGCGCCATTGCTGCGCGCCAACGCCATCTTCCGGGCTGTGGAAGTGGCGCCCGGCGACCACAGGGTGCGGTTCCATTTCCAGCCGTTCGAAGGATTGGCGGAACAGATGCTGGGGCGCGGCCCCAAGACCTGATCGATGGCGCAGTGCGCGTGGCGCCGGCAAATCACTCAGCGCTGACAGGACACCGCGACGAGCGCGCCTGCGTTGGCGGCGGCGACTTCACCCGCGCTTTTTTCAACCGTCGTGATCATGCCCGCCTCGAGCTTGACGCCGGACGCGGCGAGAAACGCGACGGCGGCCTCAGCAGACGTCATGCGCCATGCGGCCTGCGGAATGACGCCAGCAATACGGCGCGGCTCCTGCGTCGGCTGCGCGAGCAGGCCCATCCATGAACCGCTGCGGTCAAACACGACCGCCCCGCCGACGCCATCCTGCACGGCGGCCGATACGCGCCACGGGCCATTGGCGGCGACAGGCGCCATCGTGCGCCCCGGCGCCAGAGAAACGCTGGCGCGCGGGCCCGCTTGCGCAGAAAACAGCACGAAGACATCGCCCTCACCGGGCGGGCGCGCGGAGGGTCGCGCAAAAACGGCGCGCAATCCTTGCGTCTCGATGAGCGCAAGGCCGGTCGCTTCATCGCGACGGACGATCTTGCCCGGCATGTCCGCCACGCGCATGTCGGGACAGTCGCGCGACAGCGCCGTGAGCGCGCGAGTGGGCGTCAACGCGAGCGCGGTGGCTTCGATCACGCGGCGCGGGCCGGGCGCAGCAGCGCCCGCCCCGGCAGGCGCGCTGGCTTGCCCCGGCGCCGCAGCGATGGCGAAGGGCTGGAAGCCATTGGAGATTGCAATGGAGAACACGTCGAACGACGCTTGAAGCGTGCGGGCGTAGAGGAGCGAGTACCCTCTTATGAGCGGTTTGCCGCTCACCTCGCCGCGCGCAGCACGAATATAGAACGGACCGCGCTGATCCTCGCCCGTGACAACCAGAAACTCGGGACGCAGGATGGAATAGGTCACTTTTCGACCGGGCGCCGGCGCGCGCAAGCGCTCGTAAAGGGCGGGCAGTTCAAGCTCGGCGTCACGAAACGTCTCGACGCTGGCGGAGCCTGCCGCATTGGTCCATCGCGCGCCATTTGGTGTGTCAGTTTTGCGTGTAAAGACCGCGACTGGCAACGCGATGGTGGCGCCGCTGCGCGCGTCCTGAAGCGGGACGAAGCGCGTCGCCGCCTTCAACTTTTGCGCTTCGGACACCAGTTGCTTGCGCCTCGCATCCGCAAGAAGGCCTTCGGGCGTCGTCTTCGCCCGTTTGGCGAAGGCCGAAAGCGCGGCGACCCCGCCTCTGCCGAGCACCCCGTCGATCGATCCCTTGTAGTCGCCAGTCCACACAAGCGCGTCCTGGATCGCTCGGCGCTCCGCATCCGGCAGCGCGTCAAACGCCTCCCGCAGTGGGTCTGGCGCAGGCGCCGCTGTTGGCGCCTGTGCGTGGAGGGGCGTAACGCAGGCTCCCGCAAGAAGGATCGAGCAGCCGGCGAAAAGCGCGCTCGCAAGGCGCCGCGTGAACGCAATCGAATTCATGCCACAATCCTTCCAGTACTCTGCCTGTACTCTGCGCCCATCATCCAGGATTTTGCGACGCGCGCCAAGGTTCAGCGGCGCGCGCCAAGATTTTTGCAACACACCATGTGCGCCAACGCACGCGACGCACCAACGAGGTTACACCGGTTCTCCCCGCACCGGCAAAAAGGTGGCACGCTGCGCCATTGCAGGGTGGTTGCCCTTCAGGAGAAGTATAATGCGCGCCTTCCTTCACCTCCTTGCCCTTGTCGCATTTCTTTTCACCGCCAACCCGGCGGCGGCGCAAAAGGCGTTCGTGCGAGACGATCTCGCCAGCGACATCGTGCGGCTGGAGGAGCGCTTGCGAAAGGAATCGCAACCTGCGGGCGCACGCACGCCAGCCGACTTGCGGCGCGACGCCGCCGCATTGCTGCCCCGCAACCCGCGCGGCGCGATGGCGCTTCTGGCTTCTGCAGTTGTCGCGGCGCCGCGCGACGCACAGAGCTGGCTTGACTACGCCCGCGCAGCGCGCGCCGCCGCGGGACCGAATGTTCCAGACAGCTGGCGTCTCAACCAGGCTGCGACCGCCGCCTCTTTCGCCGCCTATCAGCGCACCAATGTGCGTAACGAGGAAGCAAGCGCTCTTTCGCTGCTTGGGTCTATTTATACGAGCATGGGCTCGCATCGGCTTGCGCTCAACGCATGGCGCGCCAGCCTCGACCTCGTCGACGACAAGGCGCTGCGCACAAACTACGCGCAATTGCGGGAGCAGCAGGGCTTCCGCATTCTTGACTACAAGGTGGACAGCGACGCCGCTTCGCCGCGCGCGTGCTTTGAATTTTCAGAACCGCTGGCGCGCGGACGTGTCGATTTCGCGCCGTTCGTCGCCGTTTCAGGCGCGGCGAACGCAGCCATCACAAGCGAAGATCAGCAGATCTGCGTCGAAGGCCTGCGGCACGGCGAGCGTTACGCCATCGTGGTGCGTCAGGGCTTGCCGTCTTCCGTTGGCGAAGACCTTCTGCGCTCGGCTGACTACGAAATCTACGTGAAGGATCGCTCGCCGCAGGTGCGGTTCACCGGGCGCAACTACGTGTTGCCGCGCGTGGGTCAGGAAGGCGTGCCGATCATCGCCGTTAATACGAACAAGGTCGCCCTCGACGTCATGCGCGTGGGCGACCGCAGCCTGCTGCCGACAATCCGCTCCGAAGAATTTCTTGCGCAGATCGGCGGCTATCGCGCGCGCAAGATCATCGACGAGACCGGCGTGAAACTTTGGTCGGGCGTGCTGGACGTGCAGCCGGATCTCAACCGCGATGTCGTGACGTCTTTCCCGGTGCTCGAAGCGCTCGGCAAGATTGAGCCGGGCGTGTACGTCATGGTGGCGCGGGCGGGCGAGCGTCCGCTCTCAACACTCACCGCCGACAATGATGAAGGATCATACGATACGCAGGCGACGCAATGGTTTGTCGTATCCGATATTGGTCTCACATCCTTCACCGGCGATGATGGCATCCACGCATTCGCGCGTTCGCTCGCCAGCGCCGAGCCTGTGAGCGGAGTAGAATTGCGCCTGATTGCGCGCAACAACGAAGTGCTTGCGACACGCACCACCGATGCAACCGGCCACGCGCGTTTCGAGCCGGGCCTGGCGCGCGGGGCCGCCGGTCTTGCGCCGTCTGCGCTTGTGGCCGCGAAAGCTGACGATTACGTGTTTCTCGATCTTGCGCAGGCGCCGTTCGACCTTACAGACCGTGGCGTGAAGGGCCGCGTCGCTGCGCGCGCGCTTGACGCATACGTCTATCCCGAACGCGGCGTCTATCGCCCCGGAGAAACCGTTCACATCAGCGCGCTTTTACGCGATGGACGCGGCGTCGCGTCAATTGGCCTGCCGTTGACGCTCATCATCAAGCGGCCTGACGGCGTCGAATATCGCCGCGCCAATGTTGACGATCAGGGCCTTGGCGGGCGCTCGCTGTCGGTTCCCATCCTGTCCGATGCGCGCACGGGAACGTATCGCGTGCAGGCGTTCGTTGATCCAAAGAGTCCGATGATCGGGGAAGCGACCTTCCTCGTCGAAGATTATACGCCCGAGCGTCTCGATCTCACGCTGACGCCTGCCGACAGCATGCTGATGCAGGGCCAGGAAACGCGCATCGCAACGCAAACACGCTACCTTTATGGCGCGCCTGGCGCGGGCCTTGAAGTGAGCGGCGAGGTCATTGTGCAGGCTGCGCAATCCCTCAACGCGCCCGGATTGGCCGGCTATGTCGCAGGCCTTGATGACGAACAATTCGACACCGTGCGCAACGAGATTGAAGACACAATTATCGCTGACGCGCAGGGACGCGCAACGCTGAATGTGAGCATCCCGGAAGTGGAGGCGCCGCGTCCGCTGGAAGCAAAGATCATCGTGCGCGCGGGCGAGCCGGGCGGGCGCGCGGTGGAGCGCGTCGTCACGCTGCCGATCCGGCCCAAGGCGGGCCTCATCGCCATCCGCAAGAATTTTGAAAATCTCTCCGAAGGCTCCACTGCGGTCTTCGAAGTTGTCGCAGTTTCACCTGATGGGGCGCGCATCGCCGCACGCAATCTGCGCTGGTCGCTGTATCGCGTGCGCAATGATTACCAGTGGTTCAATTCAGATGGCCGCTGGGGCTTTGAGCGCGTCAAGTCTTCGCGCCGCATTGCGGACGGTTCGGTCGCTGTTAACGCGACAGACGGCGGACGCTTCAGCGCGCCCGTTGGCTGGGGCGCACATCGACTCGAAATCGCAAGCGACGATGGATCGCTTGGCGCCAGCAGCGTTCGCTTCAATGTGGGTTGGTCCGGCGACGCCACAGCCGACACGCCAGACCTTCTTGAAATGACGCTCGATCGCCCGGAATACGCCTCGGGCGCAACGATGAAGGCGCGCATCTCCTCACGCTTTGCAGGCAAGGTGAACCTCGCCATCGTCAGCGACAAACTGCACGAAACGCGGATCGCCGATCTCAAAGTTGGCGACAACGAAATAGAACTGCCCGTGAATGCGGAATGGGGCGCCGGCGCTTACGCGGTCGCCTTCGCACACCGCCCGCTGGACAGGGAAGCGCGGCGCATGCCGGGTCGCGCCATGGGCGTTGCATGGTTTGGCGTGGACCGCGCAGGGCGCAAGCTCGATGTCTCGATTGGCGGCCCGGAGAAGATGGAGCCGCGTCAGGCGCTGTCGATTCCCGTGCGCGTTGCGGGACTGGCGGCAGGCGAGGAAGCCTATGTAACGCTTGCGGCTGTGGACGTCGGCATCCTTTCGCTGACGCGTTATGAATCGCCAAACGCCACGTCCTACTTCTTCGGCCAGCGGCAATTGTCTGCTGAAATCCGCGATCTTTATGGCTTGCTGATTGACGGCATGCAGGGCGCGCGTGGCGCGATCCGCTCAGGCGGTGACGGCGGCGGGCCAAACCTGCAGGGTGAACGCCCGACGCAGGAGCCGCTTGCGCGCTATTCCGGAATTGTGCGCGTCGGCGCCGATGGCGTCGCCAACATTACGTTCGATATTCCCGCATTCAATGGCGCAGCGCGGCTGATGGCGGTTGCATGGGCACGCGGCAAAGTTGGCGAAGCCGCGCGTGATCTCATTATTCGCGATCCTGTTGTGGCGCAGGCCACGTTGCCGCGCTTTCTTGCGCTGGGCGACCGCTCCCGCTTCCATGTACAAGTCGACAACATTGAAGGGCCAGCGGGCGATTACATCATGGACCTTGATGTTCGCGGGCCCGTCTCCATCTCCGCAGACGCCTTGCGCCGCACGATCAAACTCGCCGCCAAGGGCCGCGAGTCGATCAGCATCCCGGTGGTTGCAGGCGGAATTGGCCGCGCTGTGATCGACATGCGGCTGCGCGGGCCGGGCCTCGACGCCACACAAAGCTTCGCCATCGACGTGAAGCCGGGCTCAGGCGAGATTCATCGCCGCATCGTGCGCAATCTCGCGCCCGGCGAAAGCCTGCGCATTTCGAGCGAAATCATGGCTGATTTCCTGCCCGGCGTCGGCGCGGTATCTTTGGCCGCGTCGCCGTGGGCGGGGCTTGATGCGCCTGCGCTACTGCAGTCGCTTGACCGCTACCCCTACGGCTGCACCGAACAAACGGTGAGCCGCGCGATGCCGCTGCTCTACGTCAACAAGATCGCAAGCCAGCAGATGCTGGCGCTTGACGATGGCGTCGAGCAACGTATTCGTGACTCCATTGATCGTGTGATGACGCGGCAGGATTCAAGCGGCGCGTTCGGCTTGTGGTCCGCCGAGGAGGCGGGCAACGATCTCTGGCTCGACGCGTTCACGACGGACTTCCTGACGCGGGCGCGCGAAGCGGGACACACTGTGCCGCAACGCGCTTTTGATCAGGCGCTTGACCGGCTGCGCAATCAGGTCGCCAATTCCGGCGACGTTGACAAGGCCAAGGCGCCTGAAATCGCCTATGCGATGTATGTGCTGGCGCGCAACGGACGACCCGTCATGGGCGACCTGCGCTATCTCGTCGACGCCAAGCTCTCCGTGTTCGAAACAGGCCTTGCGCGCGCACAGTTGGCCGCTGCGTTGGCGATGCTGGGCGACAAGGCGCGCGCGCAGACCGTGTTCAACAACGCGGGCGCACAATTGCGGGCGCAGCAGCGGGACCGCTTCTCCCGGGGCGATTACGGATCGCGCTTGCGTGATGGCGCGGGGCTTCTTGCGCTTGCAGCGGAAGCCGGCGCCGACGCCTCGCTGATCCAGCTTGCCGGGGGCATCGTGCAGACCGAGCGCAACGCGACGACAATGCTCTCCACGCAGGAGATGAACTGGATGGTGCTCGCCGCCGCGGCGCTGTCGCGCGATGGACAGAACATGTCCCTCTCGCTCAACGGCCAGGCGCACGCGGGTCCGCTCTATCGCACATGGAAAGCAGCGGACCTTGATGTCGGCGCGACCAGCATCGTCAATACAAGCTCGTCTCCCGCGAGCATTGTGCTGACAACAGCGGGCCACCCCGCGCAGATCGAGCCGCCGTTGGCGCAAGGCTATCAGGTCGAGCGCAGTTATTTCACGCTTGATGGCAAGCCGAAAGACCCTGCGACACTGCGCCAGAACGACCGCTTCGTCGTTGTGCTGAAGGTAACGGAAAGCGAGGCGGCTTTCGCACGGCTGCTTCTGGTTGATCGCCTGCCGGCCGGGCTGGAGATTGACAATCCCCGCCTGTTTGACGGCGGCAAGACCGAAGCGCTCGCCTTCGCCAAGGCGAATGTCGAACCGCAACACACAGAATATCGCGATGATCGTTTCGTCGCGGCGTTCTCGCGTAGCGGCAGCGAGCGCGCGACGTTCAATGTGTCGTATGTCGTGCGCGCAGTGACGCCCGGGCGCTATGTTCATCCGGCGGCTATTATCGAGGACATGTATCGTCCGCAACGATTTGGCCGCACGGGCACAGGCGAAATCGAGGTTGGCGAGCGTCGCTGATGAACGCAAAGCTGCCAATTGCGACGACACAGCGCGCGAAGAGCAAAAGGCTCTTCGCCGCCGCCTTTGGCGTGCTGGCGACGGCAAGTCTCGCGATTCCGTTCACTTGGGAGAGCGTGAAGCGCAGCCTGGGACCGCTCGATCTTTCACAACTCGATGATGGCTCGACCATTGCCGTGGATCGCGACGGGCGCTTGCTGCGCGCGTTCACGACCGATGACGGACGCTGGCGCCTTCCCGTGACGCGCGCCGACGTCGATCCGCGTTTTCTCGCCATGCTGCAGGTTTACGAGGACCGTAGATTTGAATCGCACAACGGCGTTGATACACGGGCGCTGGCGCGAGCGGCGTTTCAGTTTGCGCGCAATGGACGCGTGATTTCCGGCGGCTCGACGCTCACCATGCAGGCGGCGCGTTTGCTTGAGCCGCGCGATCAGCGCACGGCGTCAGCTAAATTGCGCCAGATGGCGCGCGCCGTGGAACTCGAGCGGCGGTTCAGCAAAGCTGAGATCGTCGATATTTATCTCGCGCTGGCTCCCTATGGCGGAAATCTAGAGGGTTTGCGCGCGGCGAGCGTGGCGTATTTTGGCAAGGAGCCGAAGCGGCTAACGACTGCAGAACAGGCTCTGCTGGTTGCGCTTCCGCAATCACCCGAGGCCCGCAGACCAGACCGCAACGCGAACGCCGCACGCGCAGCGCGCAATCGCGTGCTTGATCGTGCAGCGCGCTATGGCGTGATCACGCGCGCTGAAGCAATTGCTGCGAAGGCTGAGCCTGTGCCAACGCAACGCAAGATGTTTCCGATGATCGCGGCGCACGCGGCCGAGGCCGCTCAGAAAGCGTCGCCCCACAAGCGCGTTCTGCAATTTACATACGAGCAGAAGTTGCAAATTGCGCTGGAGCAACTGGCGCAGGAAGCGGGCGAGCGGCTGGGGCCTAAGGTCACCGCCGCCATTGTCGCCATCGACAATCGCACCGGCGAAATCCGCGCGCGTGTGGGATCAGCGAACTATTTTTCGGCCGAGCGCGCGGGCGCCATCGACATGACGAACGCGTTGCGCTCGCCGGGCTCCGCGCTGAAGCCGTTCATCTATGCGCTGGCGTTTGAAAACGGCGCCGCGCATCCCGAAACCATGATGGAAGATCGCGCGTCACGCTTTGGCGTTTATGCGCCGGAAAATTTCGATCTCACGTTTCAGGGGCAGGTGAGCGTTCGCACAGCGCTTCAGCAATCGCTGAATATCCCTGCGGTTACGCTGCTTTCGGAAGTGGGCCCGGCTCGGTTGCTTGCGCGCTTGCGCAATGCGGGCGCCAATCCGGTGTTGCCGGACGGCGCGCCCGGCCTTGCTATTGGCCTTGGGGGCCTTGGCGTTTCGCTTGTCGATCTCGCGCGGCTTTATGCGGCGCTTGCGCGCGGCGGCGAGGCGCCTGATCTGGTCGAGCGGCTCGATATGCCGCGCCCTGCGCCGCGTGAGCAACGCGTGTGTGAGCCGGTCGCCTGCTGGTATGTGGCCGACGTGCTGCGCGGCGCCCCGCCGCCCGCCAACGCGCCTGCGGGCAGGCTCGCGTACAAGACGGGCACGTCGTACGGCTTTCGCGATGCGGTAGCTGTCGGCTTTGACGCCAATCTGACGATCGCCGTTTGGTTTGGCCGCGCTGACAATGGCGCTGTGCCGGGCCTGCTTGCGCGACAAGCGGCTGCGCCTGTTTTGTTCGACGCCTTTGCGCGCGCGGGCGCCAATTACGAGCCCGTTGCGCGCCCTCCCGGCGTGCTTGTGGCGGCCAACGCGCAATTGCCGCCGCCGCTGCGGCGCATCGGGCGGGATGGTTCGCGAAACGTCACAAGCGCTGCGCAGACGGCGCAACTCAAGATCGCCTTCCCGCCCGATGGCGCGCGCGTCGATCTGGGCCTCGTCAAAGGCGAGCAGAGCGCGCTGGCGTTGAAGAATCTCGGCGGTACGCCGCCGTTTCGCTGGATGGTGAACGGGGCGCCAACCGGCGCGCCCGAATTGCGCAGACAGGCGACGTGGACGCCCGATGGCGCAGGCTTCGCGCGCGTTTCGGTGATCGACGCCAAGGGGGCGAGCGACAGCGTGCTTGTGCGGCTGGAATAAATGAAAACGCCGACCCAGCGGGCCGGCGTTGAGGCAGTGTATGGGTTTGCGTTTAGCGCTGCGCCGCTTCAAGATATTGCAGGTCGATGTATTTTTCCGGGTTCGACAATTCGCCGCCCGTTCCATACTTCGAGCGCAGGGCCAGCACTCTCTTCACGCCATCCGTGAGGATCGCGGCGCCGGGCGTCAGGCCTGAGCGCGGCGAGAGCAGCGAGTTCATCACCGCGCCTGCGACGGGGGGCTTGATCTCCGGCATGTTGGCAAGAAGTATGTCCGTCGCTTCCTGACGATTTGCGGCGTCGAGCGTCCACTCCAGGCCTACAAGATAGGCGCGGATAAAGCCCTTCAGCGCGTCGGGATTTGCAGCGGCCCATTTGCGACTGGCGGCAAAAGACCCGCCCTGGTAGGCCTCAAACAGATTTGTCGATGTGTCGAGGATGGTGAAGCCCTGATTGCGCGCGATGCTGGTGAACGGCTCGATGGTGAGCGTGCCCACGTGTGTTCCTGCCTTCACGGCCTCCCAGCGTGCGGGCGTGGCGCCCACAGGAGCCATGCTGTAATCGCTTTTGCTCAGGCCGTTCTTTTCGAGCATTTCGTAAAGCGCGAAGGCGAAGCCTGTGGAAAGAGCGTCAAGCGCAAGCAGCTTGCCCTTCACGTCCGCATAGGTCTTCACATCGGGCTGCGTGATGAAGGCGAGCTCGACCTGCGTTGCGCCCATGAAAGCGAAAAAGTCCGTGTCCTTCAGGGGCAAGGCACCCTGACCTTCCTGATAGGCGACGACGTTGTCGAACGCTGTGCCTGCGATCTGGAATTTGCCGGACGCGAGATTTTCAGCCTGAAACGCGGAATTAGGCGTCGTCGTCAAATTGATCGACACGCCGTTCTTTTCAAACAAGCCCTTCTTCTGCGCGACGAAAATCGGCAGGTTGGGCGCGCCGGGAAAGCAGATCAGTTCAATATGGTGGGCGCTCACGTTCATCTCCCTCAAGCGTTCATGTCAGAACTTGGTGGTCAGGCCTTGCCAGCTTTCGCCTGCTGGATGGTGCGCCAGATAGCGTGCGGCGTTGTCGGCATTTCAATGTGGCGCACGCCCAGGTGCGCAAGCGCATCCACAATACCGCTGACGATGACGCCGAGCGCTGGCGTTGTGCCGCCTTCACCGCCGGCCTTGATGCCGAGCGGGTTTGTCGGCGACAACACCTCCGCGATCTCGGTGCGGAAGGAGGGCATGTTGTCAGCGCGCGGCATGCCGTAGTCCATGAAGGACGCGGCAAGCGGCTGGCCCGAGCTTTCATCAAGCTTGCACAATTCCCACATCGCCTGGCCGACGCCCTGCGCGATGCCGCCGTGCGTCTGGCCGTGAACGATCATCGGATTGATGCAACGGCCGACATCGTCCACCGCAGAGTAACGCACGATGTCGATAGAGCCAGTTTCAGGATCAATCTCGACCTCGCAGGTTGCGCAGCCGTTGGGGAAGACAGGCTCGTGCATCTCGTTGTCGGTGATGACAGCGAGGCCCGTCTTCAGATTGACGGGCAGTTCGACTTTCGCCGCTTCACGCGCCAGTTCGATGAGATCGAAAGAGCGGTTGGAGTTGCGCGCCAGAAGACGCCCGCCTTCCCATTCGACTTCCTTTTCATCGACGCCCAGAACGAAGGCGCAGATCGCCCTGGCGCGGCCAATCAGATCGCCAGACGCGCGGGTCATCACGGTCGCGGCATGGCGCATGGAGCGTCCGGAATGGGAGCCGCCGCCGACCTTCACGACGTCGGTGTCGCCGATCACGATATCGACGATGTCGACGGGCAGACCGAGCAGATCGGCGGCCACTTGCGCGAAGCTCGTCTCATGGCCTTGTCCGCTTGGCTGTGTGCCGATGACCACGGTGACGCGGCCTTCGGGCTTCACGATGATCTGCGCCTGCTCCTTGGGCGAACCAATGGAGGATTCGACGTAGTGGCCTAGGCCAAAGCCACGCAACAGCCAGCGCTTTGCGCTCTCGCGCTTGCGTTTGGCGAAGCCCTTGTAATCCGAAATTTCCAGCGACAGGTCGAGCTGCGCGCTGTAATCGCCGCTGTCGTACGTGGCGCCGACCGCGTTCGTGTAAGGAAACGCCTTGCGCTTGACGAGATTGCGTCGGCGCAGCGTGACGCGGTCAATGCCCATATCGGTCGCCGCCATATCGATCAGACGCTCGATGGCGAAATTGACCTCGGGACGGCCGGAGCTGCGATAGGCCTGCGTGGGCGTCGTATTTGTAAACACGGCGCGCGCATGAAGCGTGGCGACAGGAATGTCATAGGAGCCGGTGACGAGGCCAGACCCCTTGCCCAGCGGCGAGAGCGACACGCAGCGTGCACCGGCATTGCTGATGTTATCGCAACGCAGCGCCAGGAACTTGCCGTCCTTGCTGAGCGCAAGTTCGACGCTAGTCGCCAGATCGCGGCCCTGATAATCGCTGATGAAGGCTTCGTGGCGTGTCGCCACATACTTCACGGGCCGGCCAATCTTTTGCGACGCCCACACGACGAGACCGTACTCGACATAAACGCGGTTCTTCGAGCCGAAGTTTCCGCCGACGTCATAGGTCTGGACGCGCACGGTCTTTGGATCGAGGCCCAGAACAAAGGCGATTTCGCTCTTCTGGCGCACTGCGCCGCCGCCGCCGACATACAATTCAGCCCGGCCTGTCCTGGCGTCGTAATGGCCCAGAGCCGCGCGCGGCTCCAATGCAGCCGCCGTCACGCGGGGAATGTAGATGTCGAGCTTGACGACATGATCGGCCTTGGCGAACGCCGCGTCCGTCCCCTCGCGATCGCCAAACCAAGTGTCGACGAGCGTGTTGTGCGGCAATTCATCCCACACAGCAGGCGCGTCTTTCGCAAAGGCTTCGCGCTGATCGAGAACAAATGGCAGCACGTCGTAATCGATGACAAGCGCCTCGGCTGCGTCGTGCGCCTGCGCAAGGGTTTCAGCAACGACCATGGCGACGGCCTCACCCACATGACGGGCCTTGTCGTGCGGCAGAAGCATGTGCGGGCCGATGAAAATCGACGTGGCGCCGGGGCCCGTCAGCTTCATGTCGTATTTGGTTTTGGGGATCGGATCGTGGGGAATCGCGCCAAGGTTGTCGGCGAGGCAGTCGGCGCCCGTAAACACGCCAAGGACGCCGGGCATGGCAAGCGCGGGCGCCTTGTCGACGGAGACAATGCGCGCATGAGGATGAGGCGAGCGCACCATGACGGCATGGGTCTGCCCTTCGATGCTGAAATCGTCGGTGAACCGGCCCTTGCCGGTCACAAGGCGCTCATCTTCCTTGCGACGCACGGCCTTGCCGATGGAGGCGAATTCCAGCGAAAACGGCTTGTTCATTCTCTCCCCATTCCGATCATGGCGGGCGCTCAACGCACCCTTGCGTTTGGTTGCTTCGCTACAGGAAGACCTGTAAGAACGCAACAAATGGCGTCCATACGCGCCGTCAGAAGATTACAGCTTCGGAACTCTCTTGCGAGAGCTCCAAATTTGCGCAACGACTGAACTGTAGCGCCATCCTGACACCAAGAAAATGCATCGATCTTGAAGGCAAGGCCGAACGGCCACAAGGAAGGGAGACGACTGATGAACGTCACGTTCAAATCAGCCGCTGCGGCGGCCATGACGGCGGCTGCGATTACGTTGGCCGGGGTGGCGCAAGCGCAGCAACAGACGATGCGAATCATACTCGGCCATCCGCCGGGCGGCTCCTACGATCTTTATGCGCGACTCGCCGCCGACTACTTGAAGAATTTCTTGCCCGGCAGCCCCAACATCATCGTGGAGCACCGGCCCGGCGGCGGTGGCGTGGTCGCGACCGCGTTCTTCTATGCGCAGGCGCCGAAGGACGGCAGCGTCATTGCGCTTTTCCCCGAGACCATTGCGCATACGCAAATTCTTGAGCCCGCAGTAGGCAAATGGAAGGTGCAGGAGATGTCCTACATCGGCTCCTTCGCGCCGGTGAACACCGCCTTCGTGTTCCGCAAGGGCGCGCCCGCCAAAACCCCGGCTGAGATGCGCAAGATAAAATCGGTCGCAGGTTGCACGGGGCGCAATTCGCAGAGCTACCAATACCCGGCCATGCTGAAAGAGATGGACGGATTCCAGTTCGAGATCGTTTGCGGCTACAAGGGCTCGGCGGATTCCGTTCTAGCGCTGGAGCGAGGCGAAGTGGACTTCGTGTCCTCCGCGTGGAATTCGTGGCGCGCGACCCACATGGGCGCCATTCAGGCGGGGGAATTTTTGCCGCTCATTCAGGGCGGACTCAAGCGCAACAGCGAGCTGGCGAACGTGCCGCTGATGCAGGAGCTTGTCAGCGACCCGCAGCAGAAGAAAGTCATCGAATTCGCGTCCGCCGGCGCCGCAATCGGCCGCGCGCTGATCGCACCGCCCGGCGTGCCGGCTGACCGCCTTGCGACACTGCGCGGCGCGTTCGACAAGATGGTCGCGGACAAGGCGTTTCTGGCGGACGCCGACAAACGCAAGCTCGAAATTGAGCCGACGCCTGGCGTTGAAGTGCAAAAGATCGCCGCCGACATTCTCAACGCGCCGAAGGAGATCATCGAGCGCGCCATGGAAGCGATGAAGTAAAGGGCGGAACTGACATGACAAAGCACATTATTTTGCCGACGCTGGCAGGCGCCGCGCTGGCCAGCATTTTCGCGGTGAGCGCCTCCGCACAAAGCGCGCAGCCGTTCTTCAAAGACAAGCAGGTTACCATCGCGATCGGCTCATCCACCGGCGGCGGTCTCGACACCTACGGACGTCTGGTGGCGCGCCATTTTGGCAAGCATCTGGCGGGCAACCCGCAGGTCATCGCATCAAACATGCCGGGGGCCGGCGGCGGCGTCGTGGCGAGCCATGTCTATGCGCGCGCCCCCAAGGACGGCACGTTTGTGGGCGTGGTGTTTCCCAGCGTGATCGTTGATCCCTTGCTCAGCGAAAGCCTGCGCCGCACGTACGATCCGGCGAAGTTCCGCTATGTCGGCAACGCGCATTCTGAAGTGCTCGTATGCCTGCTGCGGCGCGACGCGGGGCCGAAGACGCCGGCTGAACTCATCGCTAGCGACGTGATCATCGGCGCAACGGCGCCCGGCAGCACAACCTTCGACTTCCCCACGATCGCCAATGGCCTTCTGGGCGGCAAGTTGAAGATCGTGGCCGGATACAAGGGCTCGCGCGAAGTCACGCTCGCGATGGAGCGCAACGAAGTGCAGGGCATTTGCGGGCTCGGCTGGTCCACCGTGAAGGTGCAATTCCCTGACATTTTAAAGACCGACCTCTTCGCGCGCGTGTTTGCGCAAGAAGATCTGAAAGGCCATCCGCAGCTCAATCAGCTGAAAGTTCCGCTGATGCTCGATCAGGCCAAGAACGAGACTGATCGGCGGGCGCTGGAGATGTTCTACAGCCAGAACTCGTTTGCGCGTCCCGTTATCGCGCCGCCGGAAATTCCCGCCGAACGGCTCGCTGAAATGCGCCGCGCGTTCGATGCGACGATGAAGGATGCCGAGCTTCTCGCCGAGGCTGACAAGATGAACATCGACGTTCATCCACTCGCGGGTGAGGAAGTCGAAAAGTTCGTCGCACGCATGTTCGAGACTCCGGCGGACACTGTCGAGCGGGTGAAAAAAGCCCTCGGGCGCTGAGAGATCTGAACGCATGACAAAGGCGGGCTCCGAAGGCAGCACAATCGACGCGCAGGAGCTCGCCGCTTTTGCAGCTCGCCTTTTCACGTCTCACGGCATGGCGGCGGAGCATGCCGCGCAGGTGGCGGACGTCCTCGTCTGGGCCGACCTTCGCGGCGTCGATTCGCACGGCGTGGAGCGGCTGCCTTCTTATCTGTCCTTGATCGAACGGGGCCAAATGAACCCCATTGCGGCGCCGCGTCTTGATGATGTGGCGCCAGCGCTGTTTCGCATTGACGCGGATCGCGCGGCGGGGCCTGTGCCGATGATCATGGCTGCCGATGAAGCGATGTGCCGGGCGCGCATATTCGGCGTGGCGACGGGCGTCGTCTGCCGCTCCGCGCACACCGGCGCTGTTGGCTATTATGTGCAGCGGGCGGCCCGGCAAGGTTTTGTCGCGATGGTGATGGGCTCTGGCCCGCCGCTGATGGCCTATCACGGCGCGCGCGCCGCCAGCCTGTCCACTAGTCCTCTTTCCATCGGCGTGCCGGGCGGCCCTGATGGCGCCATCGTGCTCGACATGGCGACGTCGGTCGCCTCCAACGGCAAGTTGAAGCAGGCGCGGCGCGAGCAGAAACCGATCCCGCTCGGCTGGGCGCTCGACGCCCAAGGCGCGCCGACAATTGACCCGGAAGAGGCCGCCATTTCTCTGCCTATCGGGGGCCCAAAGGGCGCGGGCCTTGGGCTGATGTTTGAATGTGTGACGAGCGTGCTCGCAGGCGCGCCGCTGCTCGCAAATATGCTGGGGCCGGGCAAGAAATCATTTCACATGCAGAGCCAGATGTTCATCGCCATCGATGCGGCGAAATTTCGCGCGCTGGATAAATACGAGAGCGACATCGCAGCGCTCGCCAATGTCATCAAGGGGCTGCCGCGCAGCGATGAAAGTCAGGCCATCCGCCTGCCGGGCGAGCGCTCCGAAAGCGAAGCGCGCGCAAGGGCACGCGACGGCGTGCCCATTTCGCCGCGACTGCGCGCCCAGTTAATTGAGCTTGCCGACACGTGCGGCGTGCAGCCGCCATCGTTCACGATCTGACTCGGAGGGAAACCATGCGCACTTTTTATGGTCTGGGTATCGCCGCCTTATCGCTTTTGCCCGCCATGGCGCAGGCGCAAGATCTCGCGTCGGTCTACAAGGACAAGGAGGTTTCCTTCATCATCGGGTCCGATCCCGGCGGCAGTTTCGACCCCTACGCGCGCGCGCTCGCCTCGCACATGCCCAATCACATTCCCGGTCGTCCGCATATTGTTGTGCGGTTTGGCGGCGGTCAGGGCGGCGGCATTCAATCGGCGATCCAGTTGCACAATACCGCTGCGCGCGACGGCATGACGATGGGCATGCTGCAGCAGACCATCGTGCTCAATCAGGTCTTGCAGCCGCAGTTCGCGAAATACGATGCGCGCGAATGGTATTGGCTCGGCAACATGGCCGCCATCCGCAACATGCTGGCTTTGTGGAGCACCGCGCCCGCGCAGACGATCGAGGAAGCTAAGAAGACCGAGGTCATCATTGGCGCGACGGGCAAGGCCTCGCCAACGTTCATCGTGCCCGATACGATGAACAAGTTTCTCGGCACAAAATTCAAGATGGTTATGGGCTACAAGGGCGCGGCCGATCTCAACCTCGCCATGCAGCGCGGCGAGATTCAGGGCCGCGGCGCCTCGTGGCTGTCGGTGCAACTGGCGATGCCGCAGGAAATCATCGACGGCAAGATCAAGCCGATCGTGTTCGCCGCAATCACGCGCGAACCCTCGCAGCCAAATGTGCCGACGCTCGCCGAACTGATGACCGACCCGCTGCACAAGCGGGCGGCGGAATTTTTATCGGCAGAGTCCGATTACGGCCGGAGCGTGATGCTGCCGCCGGGCGTGCCTGCCGACCGCGCGAAGATGATGCGCGCCGCATTTGAGGCCACGATGAAAGATGCGAATTTTCTGGCCGAGGCCAAGAAGCTGCGCATCACCATCGAGCCGATCAGCGGCGATGTACTCGCACAAATCACAAAGCAAATCGCTGAGACGCCTTCCGAGGTTCTCGATCTCGTAAAATAATTCTAGCAGCCAACGGAGCGCCCGATGCAGGAAAATATCACGTTCGATTCCGAAGGGCTCACCCTGTCGGGCCGCCTTACGCTGCCGGATGATTACAAGGCGGGCGAGCGGCGCCCGGCCGTCATCGTGCTGCACGGGTTTGGCAGCAACAAGAATTCCGGCAATGTCAAAATCCCCTGCGACATGCTCTCCAGACGCGGTTACGTGACGCTTGGCTTTGACATGCGCGGCTGCGGGGACAGCGAAGGCGAGGAGGGCCGCGTCATCTGCCTTGAGCAGGTGGCCGACACGCAAAGCGCCATCAGCTTTCTGCAAACGCGCGGGGAAGTGTATCCGGATCGCATTGCGCTTCTGGGCTCAAGCTTTGGCGCCGCTGTGGCTGTTTACACTGGCTCCATCGACAAGCGCGTCGGAGCGGTCGTGTCTTCGGGCGGTTGGGGCAATGGCGAACGCAAGTTTCAGGGCCAGCATCCGGGCGCGGAGCAATGGGCGAAGTTCACCGCGATGCTCGCAGAGGGCAAGCGCCACCGCGAGAAGACTGGCGAGTCGCTGATGGTGCCGCGCTACGAGATCGTGCCGATCCCCGAGGCGCTGCGCGGCCATGTGGCGCCGGGCTCGATCCAGATGTTCCCGGCGGAAACTGCGCAAAGCATGTTCGATTTCAAGGCGGAGGAAGTCGTCGCGCAGATGGCGCCGCGCCCGCTGTTACTGTTGCACTCGTCGGTCGATTCCGTGACGCCGACGGAGCAATCGCTCGGCATGTTCGCGCGCGCTGGGCAGCCGTGCGATCTGCATCTCTTTGCGGAGACGGATCACTTCATGTTTGCCGAGACAAACACGCGCGTGCGCGGCGTTGTGTTTGATTGGCTGGATACGTATTTTCCGGCGTGAGCTTTAAGCGACGCTCATCGCAAGCGCCATATTAGTTACCCCTCATCGGACCTCCGCTTTGCGGAGGCCAGCTTCTCCTGCAAGGGGAGAAGGGATGCTAATGATGGTTGATTCAAGCTGAAACAGTGCACACAAATCCTTCTCCCCTTGCGGGTGAAGGTGGCCCGCCGAAGGCGGGTCGGATGAGGGGTCGCGCCCCACACCCTTCTCCATTGCCTCACTTACGCAGCAGCACGCGCAGCTCGTCCGCGATCTTGTCTGGAATCTCCAGCGGCGAGAGATGCCGCGCGCCTTCGATGATTTCCATCGTCGAGCCGGCAATGCCTTCATGCATCGTCTGCGCCATGTCGACGGGCGTGGCGTAATCTTCAGAGCCCACGATAATGCGCGCGGGAACCTTGATGGAGGGCAGCGCGGCGCGCAGGTCTGCGGAGCCAAGCATGCGGCAGGTTTCCGCATAGGGCGGCAATTCGTTGGTCAGAAACACGTCGACCGCCGCTTGCACAACGGCGGGATTCTCCGCGCGGAACTTGTCCGAGAACCAGCGCGTCTGCTGGAAGGTCGTGAGGCTGGCGAGCCCTTCGGCGAGCGCCTTCTGCGCGCGCTCTTCCCAGGGCGCGGGCGCGCCGTAGCACGCTGTTGTGTCGAACAGGCCAAGGCCCGTCACGCGCTGCGGGAAACGCGTCGCAAAGGCGAGCGACACGCAGCCGCCCATGGAGGCGCCGGAGACCACCGCCTTGTCCCAGCCGATGTGGTCGAACACGTCGGCAAGATCGTCGGCGAACAATTCAACCGTGTAAGGCCCGGCGGGCTTGTCGGACTTGCCGTGGCCGCGACAATCAATGGTCAGGATCGCCGCTTCGCCCTTGAGTCGCTCTGCGATGGGCGCCCAGAACGTGTGGTCCATCGCCAGCGAATGCAAAAGCGCGACGCGGCGGGTGGAGCCCGGCTGGCCGGAAAGTTCGTAGAAAATCTTTGTGCCGTCGCGCGTTGTGGCGAACATCGGGTCCGTCCCCTTCCCTTTTCAAATTCGCGGCGGACGTTACGCAGAAACGCCCGATAGGCAAGTGCCGAGAGGCATCGCGTCAGCGGATCAGCCAGATTCCGCCCAGCATCGTCAGCGTGACAAACAGCGTCGCGACGGCGCCCACCGCCAGAGGGCGCGGCCCCTTCATGCGCAGTTTGCGCAGGTCTGCGCCAAGCCCCAGCGCGGCCAGCGCCATGGTGAGCAGAAAGATGGTCACAAATTGCGCCCATTGCCGAAACCAGAGCGGCGGATCGATGACGCTGTTCAGCAGAATGACGGCGGCAAAACCGACCACAAACCACGGAATAGGCGGCGCCGGGCCATCGCCCCTGGGGCGCGCGGCTCCGAGCCACAGGATCATCGGCGCCATCGCCGCGACGCGCACCAGTTTGGCGATCATCGCGGTCTCGCCTTCGTGCTGGCCCGCGATAAACCCGGCGGCCACGACCTGCGCAACCTCATGGATCGAGCCTCCCGCCCACAGGCCGTATTCCACCGCCGTGAGCCCAAGCGGACCGTAGAGCGCGGGCAGAATGAACATCGCCAGCGTGCCGAAGAACGTGATCGTGGCGAGCGAATAGACGACATCTTCCTGCGGCGCGCGGGTCACCGAATTCGTCGCGACGATGGCTGAAGCGCCGCAGATTGCGGTGCCCGAACCGATGAGTTCGGACAAGCCGCGATCAACGCCGATCAGCGTTCCGAACCAGCGGGTGAAGAAAAACGTCAGCACCAGCGCGCCAAGAATGACGACCACAGCCTTGACGCCGAGGACGCCCACGTCAGCAGCGGTGAGCTGAAAGCCAAGCAACACGATGGCGAGGCGCAGCAGGCGCTTCAACGTGAAGGTTTGCCCCGCTTTCGCCCATTCGGGCGCGCCGAATGTGGCCCCAAATCCGATGGCGATCACAATCGCGAACATCATGGGTGAGATCGGGAAATAGCTCTGGGTGCGGCTCAATCCGTATGCGGCGACCGATATGGCGGCGCAGAGCGCCAGGCCGGGCAAGCTCGCCGGGATACGCGACTGAGGTGCGCCCCGCGTTTCCTCTCGATTCATGCTGAACTTTTCTTAAAATTAATCAAAATTGGTCATTACATGTTGCTTGAGGGTGCGCAATACGGCGCAGCAATACGCAGATGCGTCTTGCATACATGCTTGCTTGCACAAGGGGAGCCGGCGGATACACAATTGAGGCCCCGGGTCCGAATCAAAGATGAAGAAGTTCAAGTCGGAAACCAAACAGATCCTGCCCGACAGCGCGCGCCTGCAAGCCGCCGCCCTGCCTTATCGGCAGGAGAAGGGGCTGGAGGTTCTGCTCGTGTCTTCGCTGGACACCGGTCGATGGATCGTGCCGAAAGGCTGGCCCATGAAAGGATGCTCGAATTTCGAAGCCGCCCGGCGCGAGGCTTACGAGGAAGCCGGCGTCAGGGGCGAGATCGCATCAGAGCCCGCCGGCTCGTTCCACTACAACAAACGCAAGCGCAATGGCGCTGTGTGGCGCTGCCTCGTCGAAGTGTTTCCGATGGAAGTTAAATCCCGCAGCCGCAGCTGGCCGGAAAAGGCCGCACGCAAAACGCGCTGGTGCGCCTGGAGAGAAGCAGCGGACCTTGTGGACGACACCGGCCTTGGCGACATCATCCGCGCTTTTGGCGCAGAGAAGGGCGCGGAGAAGACAGCCGCCTGAAGCGAATTCGCCTGCCTTAAAGCATGTTCGGCAAGACGCGGTCCGGCGGCCGGTGCCCGTCCATGAAGGCGCGGATGTTGACGATCACCTTCTCGCCCATATCGACGCGGCCCTCGACGGTGGCGGAGCCCATGTGGGGCAAAAGCGTCACCTTTCCCGCCTTGGCGAGACGCATGAGCTTGGTCGAGACGGCAGGCTCGTGTTCAAATACGTCGAGCCCCGCCCCGGCGATTTCACCGGCCTCAAGCATGCGGATGAGCGCCGCCTCGTCGATGATCTCGCCACGCGCTGTGTTGACGAGAATCGCGCTGGGACGCAGCAGTTTCAGGCGGCGGGCCGAGAGCAGGTGATAGGTCGCGGGCGTGTGCGGGCAATTGACGGACACAATGTCCATGCGCGCCAGCATCTGGTCGAGCGATTCCCAATAGGTCGTTTCAAGCTCGTCCTCGATGGCCGAGTGAACCCGGCGGCGGTTGTGATAGTGAATGGACAATCCGAACGCCTTGGCGCGGCGCGCGACCGCCTGACCGATGCGCCCCATGCCGACAATGCCAAGGCGCTTGCCGGTGATGCGTCCGCCCAGCATCCAGGTTGGCGACCAGCCGGTCCAATTGTTGGCGGTGACTGCGTTGGCGCCCTCGACGATGCGACGGGCGACAGCAAGGATCAGCGCCATTGTCATGTCGGCTGTATCATCGGTCAGCACGCCGGGCGTGTTGGTGACGGTGAGTCCGCGCTTCAAGGCCGCCACAACGTCGATATTGTCGACGCCGTTGCCGAAATTGGCGATCAGCTTCATCTGCTCGCCGGCTTGCTCGATCAGCGGCGCGTCGATGCGGTCGGTCACAGTCGGCACGAGGACGTCGGCAATGCGCAGCGCCTGCGCCAATTCGGCCTGCGACATTGGCTTGTCGGATTCGTTCAGGCGGGCGTCGAACAATTCGCGCATCCGCGTCTCGACCATATCGGGGAGCTTGCGGGTCACGATGACCAACGGCTTCTTGCGCAGCATCGTCCAGTTTCCTTGCGTCCAGTTTCCCTTGTTCGAGCCGGAGCTGCGCCCGGCGCGAAAACCGCCTCGTTCACTGGGCCTTAACCCTGGCGCCGACACAGTGCGCATAGAGCGCGCGGCAGCGCCTGAGGCACAGACTTTGCCGCAGTAAGACACAATCGGGCCCGGACGCAAGACTTCCTGGCCCGACATGCACCTAATGGGGAATAAGAAAAGATGCGGTTTTCGACAGCTTGCCGGGCAGGACGCATCTTCCTTGCTTGCGCGCTTCTCGCTGGCGTGGGAGCCGGGACTTCAGACGTATCAGCCGCTCCGAAAGGTACGGTGAGCGGCTTGCCGGTCCCCCGCTACGTCAGCTTGAAGTCGGACCGCGTAAACCTGCGCGAAGGCCCCTCCAAGGAACATCGCACGGCCTGGGTTTTCCAGCGCGCCGGATTGCCGGTGGAAATCGTCGCCGAATTCGACAATTGGCGGCGCATCCGCGATGCCGAGGGGACCGAGGGCTGGGTGCTGCACTCGCTTCTTTCAGGCAAGCGAAGCGCGATCGTGGCCCCCTGGCGCAAGGGGGCGACCCATGAGCTGCGGGACGAGGCGGACACCGCCTCGCCAATTGTAGCCAAGCTGGAGTCGGGCGTCGTGGTCAGCGTCAGGCGTTGCGGTAATCTGACCTGTCGCGTTTTCGGAAAAGGTTTCGACGGTTTCGTCGAGCAGAAACTCCTCTGGGGCGTCTATCCCGACGAAAAGATCGACTAGGCGCCGGACCGGAGCGTCCATCGGCGCTTCCGGGCTCGCGCGCCCTGTGTTAGGAAGTCGCGTTTCCAAACAGTCGGGCATCCCGGCGTAAGTCTTTCTGGAAGGCGACCTGACGAATGAGCGAGCGACGCTCGAGTTTCAGTTACGAAGAATTGCTGGCCTGCGGGCGCGGGGAGTTGTTTGGCGAAGGCAACGCCCAACTCCCTCTCCCGCCCATGCTGATGTTCGACCGGATCACGCAAATTGCGGAAACCGGCGGCGCCAACGGCAAGGGCCTGATCCGGGCTGAATTTGATATTCACCCCGATCTCTGGTTTTTCGGCTGCCATTTCAAGGGCGACCCTGTCATGCCCGGCTGCCTTGGCGTTGACGCGCTCTGGCAGCTTGTTGGCTTTTACCTTGGCTGGCTCGGTTCTCCGGGCCGTGGCCGCGCGTTGGGCGTCGGAGAGGTGAAGTTCACCGATCAGGTTTTGCCTAGCGTCAAGAAAGTCGTCTACGGCATCGACTTCAAGCGGGTGTTCCGCGGCAAGCTGGTGCTGGGTATCGCCGACGGCTGGCTCGAGGCGGACGGACGCCGCATCTATGAAGCCAAAGACCTGCGGGTCGGCCTCTTCCAGCCAGGCGCGCCTGCGGCCTGATCGGCCGCAACCCGCTCGCGCATCAGGAATTTGGAGATCAATATGAGACGCGTCGTCGTCACAGGCATCGGCATCGTTTCGGCGATCGGGAATAACACTCAGGAAGTGCTCGCCTCCCTGCGCGAGGCGCGGTCCGGCATTTCGCGCGCTGACAAATACGCCGAACTGGGCTTCCGCAGTCAGGTGCACGGTGCGCCCACGCTCATCGCTGAAGACCTGGTGGATCGCCGCGCCATGCGTTTTCATGGCGGGGGCACCGCATGGAACCATGTCGCAATGGATCAGGCCATCCGGGACAGCGGTCTTGAAGACAAGGACATTTCAAACGAGCGCACCGGCATCATCATGGGGTCGGGCGGGCCTTCGACTCGCACGCTGATCGAAGCCGCTGACATTACCCGCACCAAGGGCCCCAAGCGGGTTGGCCCGTTCGCGGTGCCCAAGGCGATGTCCTCCACCGCTTCGGCGACGCTGGCGACCTGGTTCAAGATCAAGGGCTGGAACTACTCCATCTCCTCGGCTTGCGCGACCTCGTCCCATTGCATCGGCAACTCGATGGAACTGATCCAGTACGGCAAGCAGGACGTGATGTTCGCAGGCGGCTGCGAAGAGCTGGATTGGTCGCTGTCGGTGTTGTTCGACGCGATGGGCGCCATGTCGTCAGGCTACAATGACCGGCCCCAGGTTTCCTCGCGCGCCTATGACAAGAACCGGGACGGTTTCGTGATCGCCGGCGGCGCCGGCGTGCTGGTGCTTGAAGAATACGAACACGCCAAGGCGCGTGGCGGCAAGATCTACGCCGAAATCATCGGTTACGGCGCATCGTCCGATGGCCACGACATGGTGGCGCCATCGGGAGAAGGCGCAGCCCGCTGCATGCGCCTCGCGCTGTCTGGCGTGAACGTGCCGATCGATTACATCAACCCGCACGCAACCTCGACGCCGGTGGGCGACGCGAAGGAAATCGAAGCCATTCGCGCGGTCTTTGGCTCTGGCGAGAAGTGCCCGGCCATTTCCGCCACCAAGTCCCTGTCCGGCCACTCGCTGGGCGCGGCAGGCGTGCAGGAGGCGATTTATTCGATCCTGATGATGCAGAACGGCTTTGTCGCCCAAAGCGCCAACATTGAGGAACTCGACCCGGCCTTTGCTGACATGAACATCGTTCGTGAGCGGCGCGATAACGTCAGCCTGCGCGCGGTTTTGTCGAATTCATTTGGATTTGG